>CAZXYA010000481.1:0-7279 GCA_964644655.1 uncultured Saprospiraceae bacterium
TTAAATCTTGGGCGAATAATATTATGCTAAAAAGATTAGGTCAACCAGAAGATGTTGCTGGTGTTGTTTCTTTCTTAGCTAGTAAAGATGCAGCATTCTTAACAGCTGAAACTATCCAAGTTGGTGGTGGTCAGGCACTAGGCATTTAATTAGAAAATCATGGTGATTTTCAAAATCACCATGATTTCCCTATCAAATTAAATCATTCACCAAATTTTAATTTTAAGTATTTGATAAATAAGTACTTGTACAAAATTAATCGACACTTTAGAAAGAGGGTAATGAGTTCATAAGATAAATGAGGTAAACAAAGCATTTTAGACCAAATACTAGGCTCATTAGCTCATAAATCTCATTAACTCAGTATCCTCAAAAAGTGTCGAATATTTCTGCTCAGGTACTTAAGTACTGAACTATAAGAATAATTGTATTCCTATAGCCAGTTTTTGTACATTTCTTAGGAAAAAATATTTTTTGATTTTATCAAAGATTATGCTTTTGGAAATCTTATCAATAATCAAAATTTCATGAAAAAAGTAGTAACTTTTGGAGAAATAATGCTCCGATTAACTCCACCTAATTGGAAACGTTTTTCACAGGCGAGTTCCTTTGAAGTTATTTATGGTGGTGGTGAAAGCAATGTAGCGGTCACCTTAGCTAATTATGGTATTCCAACTCAGTTTGTGACCAGATTACCCAATAATGATATTGGAGAATGTGCCTTAATGGAAATGCGCAAGCGAAATGTAGGGACTGACCATATCGCTAGGGGCGGCGAACGGTTAGGTATTTATTTTCTAGAAATAGGAGCAGTCAGTAGAGGAAGTAAAGTCGTTTATGATAGAGCGCATTCTGCCATGTCCACTATTGAAAAAGGGATGATTGATTGGGCAGAAGTTTTTAAAGATGCCGATTGGTTTCATTGGACGGGTATCACGCCAGCTATTTCCCAAGGGGCGGCAGATGCTTGTTTAGAAGCGATTCAAATGGCTAATAAAATGGGTGTTACTGTTTCCACAGACTTGAATTACCGTAAGAAATTATGGAAATATGGCAAAGAACCCGGTGAAGTAATGCCTGAATTAGTTGCAGGTTGTGATATTATTTTAGGAAACGAAGAAGATGCGGAAAAGCATTTTGGTTTGCATCCTGAAGGTTTGGATGTAACTGCTGGACATGAAGTAGATGCTAAATCCTACTTATCTGTTTTACAGCAATTAATGAAAATGTTCCCAAGAGCAAAGAAAGTTATTACGACTTTAAGAGGGTCGATAAGTGCTTCACATAACACTTGGTCTGGGGTACTTTATGATGGTAAAACATTATATGAAGCGCCCACTTATCAAATTACCCATATTGTAGATAGAGTAGGTGGTGGCGATAGCTTTATGGGCGGCTTAATTTACGGTTTATTGAATTATCCAGATGATGATCAAAATGCCTTAAATTTTGCGGTAGCTGCTTCTTGTTTAAAACATACGATTTACGGTGATGCAAATTTAGCCACGATAGACGAAGTAAAAAAATTGATGAGTGGAGATGCAAGTGGTCGAGTTGCTAGATAAAAAAGAAATGATTGTTTGATTGCGAAATTATTTGATGGTTAACTTTTAGGGAAACAATCATATAATTGTATGATCCTTTCATTTAAAGAATAATTTGGTTTTATTTGGTTAGGAGAAGGGTGGTAACTTTATGTTATCACCCTTCATTTTAAAACTCAGAGTAAAGACAATTAAAAATATAAGTGTTACTTAAAGAATAATTTGGTTTTATTTGGTTAGGCGAAGGGTGGTAGCTTGATGTTATCACCCTTTAATTTAAAATATCGTATATGGAACAATCAGTAGCAATTATTTGCGCAGGTGGGCCAGCTCCTGGGATAAATACGGTCATAAGCACAGTAGCCAAAGTTTTTTTAAAAGAAAACTATACGGTAATTGGGGTTCATTATGGATATAAAGGATTATTTTCAGAAGCACCTTCCGTTAAGATATTTGATTTTCATCATGCAGATCGTATTTTTAGCCGAGGAGGGTCGACGCTTATCATGAGCAGATTCAAACCAAAAAATTCAGATTTTAAAACAACCTTCTTTGAAGAAAACAATATTAAATTGTTAGTAACCATAGGAGGAGACGATACGGCTTCTACGGCTAATCGCTTGACTAAATTTTTAAAGAATAAAGGTTTAGATATAGCCAATATACACGTTCCCAAGACGATTGATAACGACCTTCCATTGCTTGGTAGAAATCCAACTTTTGGCTTTCATTCTGCCAAAGATGAAGGCGTTAAAATAAGTAATACCCTTTATGAAGATGCTAGAACAACTGAAAGTTGGCTCGTAATTTCTTCAATGGGAAGGTCTGCTGGTCATCTAGCATTTGGCATAGGAACAGCCTGTCATCTGCCGATGATTATCATCCCTGAAATGTTTAATAATAGTGAGCCTACCATTGATAAAATACTTAAGTTAATGGTATCGACCATTGTGAAAAGACATATTCAAGATATTCATTATGGAGTCATTATTATCAGCGAAGGGGTTTTTCATATACTTTCCGAAGCAGCATTAAAAAAAGCGGGCCTTCAATTTACTTATGATGCACACGGCCATCCTGAATTGGGGAATGTGAGTAAAGCCAATTTTTTTAATAAATTACTTCAAGAAAGATTAAAAGCACTTGGATTGAATATTAAATCTCGTCCGAATGAATTAGGGTATGAATTACGCTGTTGTAGGCCAATAGGATTTGATTTAACCTTATGTACTTTACTCGGAATTGGGGTGCATAAATTGTATAAAGAAGGTAAAAGTGGTTGTATTGTAAGTGCGAATGCAGCGGGGGATATTGCTCCCATTTATTTGTCAGATCATGAAGACGAAAATGGAAAGGTTAAACCTCGATTGGTTAACATAGAATCGGAAATAGCTAAACTTTGTTTTCGGAATCTGGATTACATTACCGAGAAAGACTATAAAATGGCGGCTACTATTTTGACGAAACCGTCAGCGTATAATTTTTATGAAATTTTAAATTGGAATTAAAAAAATGGCAAAGTTTTCAAAAATACAAGTATTAACAAAGGCAGCAGAACAAGGCATGATGCCACTTTTTTATCATGCAGATATTGAATTGGGAAAAAAAGTAATTGAGGCTTGCTATAAAGGTGGCGCAAGATTATTAGAATTTACCAATCGGGGTGATTTTGCCCACGAAGTATTCGGGGAGCTTAATAAATTTTGTAGAGCAGAATTACCAGAAATGATAATGGGTGTAGGGTCTATTAATGATGCTGGTACAGCTAGTTTATTCATGCAATTAGGGGCTAATTTTATTGTATCTGCTTCTTTTCGAGAAGATATTGCAAAGGTTTGTAATCGCCGAAAAGTGCCTTATATGCCTGGTTGTGGTACCTTAACAGAAATTGGTAAAGCAGAAGAAATGGGTTGTGATATAGTGAAATTATTCCCTGGAAGTGTTTATGGACCTGGATTTATTAAAGCGATTAGCGGCCCACAACCTTGGACAACGATTATGCCAACGGGCGGTGTTGCACCAACAGTAGAAAATTTAACAGGCTGGTTCAATGCAGGCGCAGTTTGCGTAGGTATGGGGTCAAAATTAATTTCTAAAGATATTTTAAAGAATCGTGATTTTAAGCAATTAGAAGCTAAAACGAGTGCTGCTTTACAGACAATAAAAGACGTTAGAAGTTAGCGAACAAATTACTGGATAATGGAAAGTTATCCAGTAATTTTTTTCCGAAAATCATCGAAACCTCTTCTAAATAAACATCATCTTCATAAAATATTTTTGAACCACAAAAGGCACAATAGTTAACAAAAGGCTTTCACAAAAGATTATTTTTTCTTTTTTGTGAAAGTCTTTTGATTCTTTTGTGGTTCAAAATCAAACGATTTATCCTCTTTTCTTTTTTATGAAAATGCCCTTCTTCTAAATAAATCCAATTCGTATGAGAAATGTTATTTGCCTTAGCCTACTACTTTTTTCAATAGCCTGTAATATACCGCAAAAAACAATTGTCGCTCCACAAAAAACGCTTGCTGAAACCGCAAAACAAATCGTAGCGGCTAACCAAACAATTGTAAAAACAAATACAGAACTATCCGATGCTATTAAAGCAGCAAAGCCAGGAGATGAAATTGTCTTAACAAATGGAATTTGGAAAGATGTGGAAATTGAGTTTACTGCCAAAGGAACAGCAAAACAACCTATTACGCTTCGAGCAGAGACGGAAGGACAAGTATCAATAGAGGGTCAATCGTATGTGAAGTTTGGGGGCGAGTATATAACCATTAGTGGACTACATTTTAAAAATGGTTATAGCCCTCAAAGAGCCATTATTAATTTTAGACTTGATAGTGAAAAAGTAGCTAATCATTGTAGCGTGACTAATTGTGTAATAGAAAGTTTTAACAAACCAAATAGAGATAATGTAGATCTTTGGGTAGCATTTGCGGGTAGACATAATCAATTGGATCATTGTTATATTGCTGGAAAAACCAATAAAGGGCCAACCGTTCGAGTAGATATAAAAGGCAATCAAAGTATTAATAATTACCACCAAATTGTCCATAATCACTTTGGGCCTAGACCAAGAAAAGGAGGGCCAAGTGCAGAAACTATCCAGATAGGCGATAGTGGTACTTCTATGTCACCAAGCTATACGAATGTTTCTAATAATCTATTTGAAAAGTGTAATGGAGAAGTAGAAGTAATTTCCAGCAAAACTAATTTTAACGAATTTAGAAATAATGTTTTTTATAAAAGTGAAGGTTCATTAGTGACAAGACATGGTAATTACTGCACTATTGATGGTAATTATTTTATAGGAGATGGGAATGCCAATGTTGGTGGGGTTCGATTAATTAATACAGGGCATTGGGTCATCAACAACTATTTTTATAACTTGAAAGGAGAAGCTTTTAGAAGCCCTTTAGCGGTAATGAATGGCATACCAAAATCCCCTTTAAATCGCTACAACCAAGTGACAGATGTAGTCGTCGCACACAATACTTGGGTAAATTGTAAGTCACCTTTGCAGTTTGGCGTTGGTACGAATATTAGCCAAAAGGAGGTCTTACCTAAATCAGAAATACGCTCTGCAGTTCCTATTAGAACAACTGTAGCGAATAACTTAATTATTAATGCGGAAGGAGATAAAATGCCTGTTGTTGCTCATGATAAAATCAATAAAATTAAATTTAAAAATAATATCATTGATAATCAAAATGTCTCTTTTGAGGCTTTAGAAGGATTGACTTCTGCCAGTCTAACAATGGAAGCAGCAGCAGCAAATATTTTTGTGCCATCCGCTAATATTGCTGACAAGGCAATCTATGAAGGTTTTGATTTTGATAAGATAGAGAAAGATTTGTTTGGGAATAGTCGAACAGCAAAGAATACAATTGGTGCCATCACCCAATCTACTGGCGCACCTGCCAATATTTTAAATAAAAAGCAGTATGGGGCAACTTGGTTTTCCAATGAAGAAATGGAAGTAGTTCCACAAACACACCTGGTAACTGCCCAAGCTGGTGATTTGGCTACAAAAATTAAAGCAGCTAAATCAGGAGATATTATTGAATTATCAGCAGGCAATTATACCTTGAATAACTCTTTGGTTATTAATAAATCCATCACTATTCAATCAAAAGATAAGCAAGCGAGTATTAAATATGTTGGTGCGGAAAAAACACCTGCTTTTGCCATGCACCCAAATGGACAGCTAACTTTAAAGAACCTTCTATTGGAGGGCGAAAATACTCAATTTGCATTTGCTACTTTGAAAGAAAATATGTCAAATCATTATAATCTAACAGTAGCGCATGTAACAATTAGGAATTTCGATTATGTCTTAAAAGCCTATAAAGAATCTTTTGCAGATGTCATTATTTTTAGAAATGCTATATTAAAAGATTGTAAAAATGGCATTGAATTATCAGAAGAAACGAATGATAGAGGAGATTATAATGTAGAATTTTTGACGATTAATAGTTGCCAATTTGAAAATGTTAAAAATAATGTTGTTGATTATTACAGAGGCGGATATGATGAATCGACTATTGGCGGTAATTTATCGGTTATCAATAGTTCCTTTAAAAATTGTGGCGGCGAAGAAGAAAATGGTATCTTGTTGAATACTAGAGGTATTATCAATGTGGATATTTCTAAAAATACTTTTACAAATAATTCTGTTAAATTAGTCGCTTTATTATGGGGGGCTAAGAATAATACGCATGGAGAAAACAAAATAACTGATTCTGGAGCAATTAGAGTGGAAGAGAATTTGAAGTTGAAATTGGTTTATTAATTTGTTTTTTAGAATTATCTAAATCATGGCGATTTTTAAAATCACCATGATTTAAAGCACTAAAAATAAACAAAATGCTCCTAGCTAAAACAAAACAATTCTTAAAATCATTCCTACCGGGTATTTTTCTATTTGGCTTTACAGTTGGAACGGGTAGCGTAACCGCTATGGCAAAAGCAGGGGCAGATTATGGAATGTCCTTACTTTGGACAGTTTTTTTGTCTTGCGCTATTACTTATTTTTTAATCAATTTATTTGGAAAATATACTTTAGTAACGGGCGAAACCACCCTTGCCGCTATTAAAAAAAGAATCCACCCCGCCGCCGCCTTCTTTTTTATCATTACCCTCACCGCACATGTATGTGGAAGCACCATTGGCATCATGGGAATCGTCTCAGATGTTAGTTATGAATGGTCTAAAAATTTTGTAGCAGAGGGCATTCAATCCATCTATTTTGCCCTTTTTTTTATTAGCATCATTTACGGACTTTTTTTGCAAGGAAGTACGCAATTATTCGAACGGACTTTGGCAGTTATTGTAGGGATTATGGCGATATGTTTCTTGATTAATTTTTGCTTGTTGATGCCGCCTTTAATGGATTTAGTAAATGGCATGATTCCTAATATACCTGATACCGGTGATAGTAATAGTGCCTTTTTAGTCATTGCCTCTATGGTGGGAACAACGGTTTTTTCGGGCTTATTTATTCTAAGGTCTACCTTAGTAAAAGAAGCAGGCTGGACGATGGCAGACCTTAAACTCCAACAAAAAGACGCTTTGTTTTCTGGTTTTCTAATGTTCTTTGTAAGTGCGGCGATTATGGCGGCAGCGGCAGGTTCCCTCCACATAAAAGGAGTGACATTAACGAATGTATCTGAATTAATCAATTTGTTAGAACCTTTTGCTGGTTCATTTGGGGTAGCTATTTTTACAAT
>CAZXYA010000482.1:0-7273 GCA_964644655.1 uncultured Saprospiraceae bacterium
TGCCACGGGTAAACATATTCCCGTCGAACAAGCCCTACAATTTGGTATGATTAATCGACTTGTTCCTGATGGCCAACATTTGGAAGCGGCCATTGAACTAGCGACAACCATTACTCAAAATGCCCCGATTGCGGTCAGAGAAAGTTTAAGTGTTGCCCGCCAAGCTCTCAATTTGGAGGACAAAGAATTGATTGATTTAATGCACAAAGCTAGTTATAAGGTCTTTCAGACAGCTGATGCGAAGGAAGGGCCTTTGGCTTTTGTGGAGAAGCGGAAGCCGCAATGGAAAGGAAGATAAG
The DNA here is from genome assembly GCA_964644655.1 of uncultured Saprospiraceae bacterium. Lineage (GTDB taxonomy): Bacteria > Bacteroidota > Bacteroidia > Chitinophagales > Saprospiraceae > JAFMDF01. The sequence goes on from CAZXYA010000482.1 coordinate 300, forward strand.
TTTGTCTATTTTTAAAATTACCGATTCGAGAAAAACCTGAATGTAGTACTTTTATCGTAACGATAATTATGGTTTTAGTAATATTTTTTTGGCGAATAATAATTGTGGTAAAATAATTTTTAATCTGGTAGGCAATCCAAAAAAGCGTATAGTTTAAGACAATGTTACATTAGCAAAGGGTGTCTTAAAAAGGGTCTGCCAAATGAGATATAGCTAAAGGGCTGAAAATCAGCTTTTTCATACTGGTGATTTTAGTGTCTTAAAAAGAACTCATTGAAAGATGAAATTTTCATGATGAGATAACACTATTAATTAAAGAAGGTAGTTGCCTGTTCATTCTATAGTTTTTGAAAGAAAAAATTACATAGTAGTAAATTGTCTAAAAAGAAAATACCTACTTTTGCACTTGCATTAATAATCTGGCTACACGCAATATGCGTGAATATGCTAGTTGGCTACCATTAAAAAAAATAAAATGAGCGAAAAACCTACTGAAAAATCAGAGAATAATAAAAGTGAAGAAATCAAATCTGAACAACCACCTTTAAAAGCTGATAAAGAATTAAGGGAAGAAGATAAATCTTCATCAAAATCTATATTTGAAAGTATAAATGAATTTTGCCAAAAGTACCGACCAACGATTGAAGTATTCGGAATATTAACAGGAATTGCAATTTTAGGGCTAACGTATTGGAGTACTTTAATTTCAAGAGACCTATTATCAATCACAATTCAACAAGAGCAGAACAAAATACTCCCAATATGGGATTGGAAAATAATTGATGACGATGATAAGGTTCAGATTTTCCCTTTCCAAGAAGGAATAAAAATTCAAAGAGCAAGTGCATACCTTCCTAAAAAGCTAATGGATGATAATGTAGATTGGGACATTAATCCTCCTGAATTTTATTTGCATCTGAATATGCTAAAATCAGCGATTGAAGATTATGTCATGGAAAATATGGATTATAACTCAGATAAGATTGCAATTTCAACCCAAAATGCTATCCCTTTTGGTGTTGTAATAGACTATATTCAATATGGAACGACAAGAAGAATTCATGGTGTTTATGCACTTCAATTCACGATGATGAGAACGGAAATGAGACCAGATATTAATATAGACGGAGTTATATTTGAAGAATATGTGAGTGAAAAAGAATTAAAGAAACGAGTTGATAAACTGACAGAAGAATTAATGAATGAAAAAAGAAAACGGTAGCCAATCGAGTGGCAAGGGGTGACAAATAGCCACCCCAGAGCCCTCACACCACCGAGCGTACGGGACCGTACTCGGCGGTTCACTAAACATCTTTGTATTTGACCGATAAATAGTATTCCAAGAAAGAGATATACCCTTTCTTCCTGAGTCTTTCAATAGTAACTGTTACGCCCATAATGGGACTGCAAGCAATCGCCCACCCTCCTTTCCTTGACCATGCAAAACGCCTAGCCCAACTCTTTTCAACTCCTAATTGTAGAAACGCCCGATACCTTCGTTTCGGCTTCTTCCATTGCTTCCAAATACAATATCGTAGACGATTTCGTATCCATCCATCCAACGTTTTGAGCTTTTGGTAGCCTGTTGCCAATTTAAAGTAGTGAACCCAACCTCTCATCAATTGATTGAGTTTTTGGATACGTTCTTTAATTGAAACTGGACTAGTTTTACGAGTAATAACCTTGATTTTTAGCTTTAGTCGTTCCCAACTTTTAGCGGATACTCGGAGGTTATATTTCCCCTTTTCCCCTTTCTTGTAAGTCGGTACAAAACCGTAACCTAATAACTCAAAGTGGATAGGGCGGCAAATTTTCGTTTTCTTTTCATTCACCTGTAGAAACAGCTTCTTTTCCAGAAAACGAGTGATGCTTGCCTTCACTCTTTCGGTAGCTCGTCGGCTACGTAAGAAAATGCTACAATCGTCTGCGTAGCGTACAAAGCGGTGTCCTCGGCTTTCCAACTCTTTGTCCAGTTCGTCTAACAGTATATTAGACAGCAAGGGACTAAGTGGACTTCCCTGCGGTGTTCCTGCTTGTCTTTTCTGCACTACGCCGCCTAGCATCATTCCACTTTTAAGGTACTTCTGAATCAATTTTAATAAGATTGGGTCTGCTATTTTCCTTTTCAGTAAAGAGACTAACTTATTATGGTTGACTCGGTCGAAAAAGCTTTTCAAATCCAAATCTATTACTTCATGATAGCCATCATTTAGGTACACTCTTGCTTGTTTTAAAGCATGATGCGCACTTCTTAATGGTCTAAATCCGTAACTAGATTTAGAAAATCCATAGTCCCAGATTTCATTCAACACTTGATGGATTGCCTGTTGAATCAGTCTATCCATTACCGTTGGTATGCCTAATAATCTTACCCCTCCACTAGCTTTAGGAATTTCCTTTCCTTTTACTGCTTGTGGTTGGTAAGTACCTTTAGCTAACTGGTCTTGGATGTCTGTCCAATTCTCTTGTAAATGAGACATTAACTCACTTACTTTCATGCCATCTATCCCAGCAGTTCCTTTGTTGTCAACTACTCGCTTGTAGGCGGCTATCAAATTGGTTCTGCTTAAAATGATAGGCATTAGATTGTCGTACTTTTTCATACAAAGATTTGTTTGTCTGGCTAATCGTTAAATCAACATCCACTTGTCAGTTTCGAATTGAGATAAGGACTTAGCCCCTTAAACTGTTTAATGTTCAGCCCTTCGCAAGTTGGTATTTCAACCAGTTGCTACTATGGCGTCTGCTGACTGCTTGGCTTCTAGTAAAACGAAACTAGACCAAGCTCTCCCACGGTAAGGTACATCCTCTTTCTGTTGAATCTGCCTGCATCTACATCGCTCGCTTTGGTTTCCACCTTAAAAAAAAAGGTTCGGTAAATAGCCAGTCGTCGGTATGATGTGCTACCTTAACCACGCCACGATGCCTCTTATGCAATTTCTGTTCGTGCATTCCAACTTTTGCAGTCCCGCTTACTTCAGACCAAGGGTTGCCCCAAGCGCCCTTGCGGCTTACTAATCGCCACTATTTACTTTTGGCGATAGGAGAACTTTCATCTCCCTAGAGTCCTTCTACTTTTAGAAAGAAATTTATTATCTTTGGATTGATAATAATTGATGCCCATTCGTGTCACACACCTAGTGCAAAATGGCAATTTTTCTATGCGAAAAACTGCATTTTCACAAACCGCAGGCAAGCAAAATAAAGAAACAACATATGAAAAAAATAATTTTACTCGGAATTCTAATAGGCATTATTTCGTGCAATCAGGATTCTAAAAATGAATTCGGAGAGCAATGGAGCACAGAAAAAGCTTGGACATGGTATAATGGTCAACCTTGGCTTGTCGGCACTAATTTTAATCCCAGTACTTCTATCAATCAATTGGAATTTTGGCAGGAAGCAACGGGAAACTGATTTCAAGTAAGGGTATTAAGAAAAGGGAGACCCTTACTGCAACTTCACTTCCATCCGAACAGGCTGATGATCCGAAAAATCGAATTCTAGATCATACCCCTGTACTGATGTTACTTTCAAATTAGGAGAAACTAAGAAAAAATCAATCAAGGTCACAAAAGATTGACCTTTGACATAAGGGGAAGCAGTCTTTCTATTGGTCGGTGTTTGTGGGTCAAATACCCATTGCCAGTCTGTTGATAAATAATCTTTTTGGATATTGCTTTGTTGGTAGCCTTGTGCATTACCGGGCATAAAAACGTCAAATTTAAAATCAGGAGGGCATTGATTCCAGTCGCCACCAACGACTACATAATTGCCTTTTTCATACTCCTTTTCCACTTTTTTTTGCAAATATTTCATTTGTTGCTTTTTCAAAAAACCACCTGAATCATACGCCGAATTATGGAGATTAAACACGACTAATTCTTTTCCATTTTTCACCCTATACCGATGGACTGCCAAACAACGGTCAAGTTGAAAAATACGAGTAGGCCATTCAAACTTGCCCGGCAATTGAAAACGGGTTGATTTTTTGGGTTGAAACTTACTTAAAGTACCTAAACCAGAATTGACTTTTCCATAAACTTGCCAGGGTTCAAAAATGGGAATGGGTACCCTATCCACCATATAATTCGGCGCAAAAAAACTGGCATAATTGGGTCGCTGTTCTTCGTAGCCTGCTAACTGATTATTAAAATAACTCCGCTTAGATTCCACATCTACTTCTTGTAATAGATAAAAATCAGCTGGGGTATTAGCTAGAAAATCATTGGCCCCTTGAATGTTTTTATCAACCCAATCTTCTTGACTACGAATCATTTTATCGCCCGAAGTAAAAAACCCACCATCGTCATAAAAGAAGTCTGTTTCCTTGCCTAAACCACCATAACCCATATTCCAAATCAAGAAGGATAAAGTACTATCTTCGATTACCTTTAATGGCGCTTCTTTACGAGCAGTTAAGTCTATTTCTTCTACTGGTTGATAGTCGTAATACGTACCTGAACCCGCTACCCAAAGAAGATAAATGAAGAATAAAAGTGCAAAGGTAAGGGTGAATTTGGTGGTGGTTAGGAGTAGTTTTCTCATGATATTATTGTATGGTAAAGCTAGGTTGTCCAGAATATGGACTTGGGCTCCTCTATGTGAAAAAATCATAAATCATAAATTTTACCTGCCTACCGGCAAAGGCAGGAATCATACATCCACCTATTTTTGCATAACAGATGTATGAACTATGATTTATGATTTTGACCCGATTTTGATAGGTTAACATTCATAAAACAAAAAGTAGGGTCGATGGTTCGAGTCTCCAGACTCGAATTCACTATCTGGTCGTCCTCCTGACGACCGTTGTAAATTTTTAAAACCCCAACATATCCGACATCCCAAATACCCCTTTTTTCCCAATGATCCATTGAGCGGCTTGAATAGCACCGCCTGCAAATCCTGCTCTAGAATGTGCGGTATGTTTAATTTCTAGGTCGTCAATAATGGATTGATAATGGATACTATGCGTGCCAGGTACTTTTTCAATACGTTTTGAAATAATCGGCACTTTACTTTTTGCTTTGGAAGCTTTATTGACCCAAGCTGTTTTGTTGCTTATATTTTCAATAATTCCTTCTGCCAAGGTAATAGACGTGCCACTTGGGGCATCCAATTTTTGGGTATGGTGAATTTCCTCCGTTTCCAATGCATATTGGGGTTGCTCATTCATCATTTTTGCCAAAAATTTATTTAAAGCAAAAAAAATATTGACCCCCACACTATAATTAGAAGCATAAAAAAAAGCACTTCCTTTTTCAATACAAAGGGCATCAATTTCTCCCTTTTTGTCTAACCAACCAGTTGTCCCGCAAACCACAGGCACACCTGCCTCGATACATTTTTTAATGTTCTCTGCTGCACCTTCTGGTCGAGTAAACTCTATGGCTACATCTGCTTTTTGGATGCTTTTTATTGTAAATTCATCAAAATTATCTACATCAAATTTTAAGACAATTTCATGTCCTTGTTCCGTTGCCATTTTTTCAATGGTCTTGCCCATTTTGCCGTAGCCTATTAATGCTATTTTCATTATTAGTATTAAATGTTGTCGAATGATAAACTTTTAAATATAATGACAAGTATCGTCTTTCAAATAATTATCCTAAAAAAGAAGCAAAACTAATCACTTTTTAAAGACTTAGGAATGAATTAAAATTAAAATGACAATTAAAATTAAAAACACTACTGATAATCAATAAGTTGCAATTTTAAAATCACAAATCATTAACCTATAAAGCGTTTTTTAATTTACATTTTAATTAATTCCTTAGTATCATTGTTCTATGGAAGTTACAAGCGAAAAAATCACCATCAAAGCTAGGGATCAATACGCATTAACTGCCACTTATTGGCAAAACGAAGCCCCGATTGGCATTGTAGCTATTAATCCAGGGACTTGTGTCGATCAAAAATTTTATTTCAGATTTGCGCATTGGTTGGCACAGCAGAATTATGATGTACTAACCTATGATTATCGAGGCGTTGGTCTATCTGCCCCTGATAATTTAAAAGGTTTTAAGGCCTCCATAGTAGATTGGGGACAATTGGACATTCCTGCCGTAATTGATTGGATGATTGACAACTATCCTAGTCGTAAAAGATATATAGTAGGACATAGTATGGGCGGACAAATTATTGGTTTAGCGGATAACATTAACCAAATTGATAAAGTGGTTGCCTTTGTTCCTTCTTATGGCAATTGGCAAAACAATGCGGCAAAAGGACGTTGGAAAACAGGCCTGCAATGGGCAACTTTATTTCCCTTTACCGTTTTGCGAAATGGGTATTTCCCTGCTAGTAGATTAGGCATGGGCAATGACTGGCCTAAGGGGGTGACTTGGGATTGGTGGTCTTGGGGGATTCGCCGATTACCACATGCTAAAATTATGGATAATCGAGGTATCAAACATTATTATGCTACCATAAAAGTGCCGATCAAAGCTTATTTTACTGTCGATGACCTGATTGCTTCAGAACGTTGTATTCCACATTATAAAGTTGATTTTGCCAGTACGGATTTAGAAGTCGTAATATTGAAACCTGAAGATTATGGCGTGGAGAAGATTGCGCATATGGGGATGTTTTCGCCTAAGTGTATGGGACTTTGGAAAGAAATTGTAGAAGCGTTAAATTGAAAATTATTATTTTTTTTAAAAAAGTAAATCTTTTCCAAAACTTTTTTAAAGTAAAATTGTATTTGTGATAGTAATACTATTATTTTAATGAGTAAATAAAATAAAACGATATTTTAAACGTATAAGTAATTGGACAAAATTAAGTTAACAACTTTGCTCCAAAATATTAAGTGCTACTCTGTAAAAAACTATATGCACTATATGCACTTTATGGTGGTAATTGAACTTTACTCGTCAAAAAGGTAGTTAAAAAGTTGTTAGTTTATTTTTGTCATACTACTTAGTTCTTGGAAGAAAACTCATAATCGACTAATAATCAGTAAAATAAGT
>CAZXYA010000483.1:0-7257 GCA_964644655.1 uncultured Saprospiraceae bacterium
AGAATTAGTAAAGGTGTAGTTCGGTTATTATTGTTTGTTAATTCAATTAAAAGTTTAACCAAAGGGGGGCTTTGAATCTGTAAAATTTTAACAACAGGGGGAAATATTAATTAATAGGGAAATGATTGCTTACAAAATCGGACAATAGAATAATTAGCATTAGAAAAAATACTAAAGCAAATCACTTAATCTAAATATCCATAACATCAAAACCAACTATCACCCAGTAAGTATGGATAAATATTAGTTGTTAATGTTGCGATTTTTAATAAAATTAGAACTATAAGGGTAAAGGGTTAGTCTAGTAAAAAATCAAAGTATCATAAATAAATACTATAATTTTGAAATATAAAGGTCGAAATCATGTCACTAAGACTATGTTTTTCCATTATTTCAAATGATAAAGGGGGAAGGGTTTTTTGTGTATATAAAAGGATAGAGGTAATACTTAATAAAAATAGATTCTAGAGAAATAGATTGAGAGCAGACCTTTCTCCTTTATTCTATGTATATTATATGCCTCATAGACAAAAATACATAATCCTTTACTCTAAATAAAGCGTTTGTCATTAAACTTATATAATTTTATTGCATAAATGCCCTATTAACTTTAAGCAAAATCTTTAGTTTTCTACTTATCAATATTTTAAACATCTACTTATTGTTATATTTAAAAAATAAATATTTACCTAAACCTTGTCACATACCGTATTTCAAATAATAACAAAGAATCATATTAGGCAAAATGTTAATTTACCTATATTTTTGTGACATAGAAAAATGAATTTTAATAAAGTATTAGGTGGGTATTTGAACAGAAATTCATGACTATTTTGTGTTTATTCTACCTCTAAATTCCCTTCTTTCGCGCTTCTATTCAAGACATATCTTACTCCTAAAGCGAGATACCCAGCACGCAATCCTGAGAGATCGCCGCTTATAAAAATAGTAGGTCTCCAATCTAAAGTAATATTAATAGGTCTATCAGCAAAAGTATATTCTAGCCCTAAATATCCTTGAAATCCAGGGCTCAGGCTTTGGTTATTTCCCTCCTCCTCAAAACTCCAAAAGTAAATAGAAGCTCCTGCTCCATAATAATAATAAAGCTCTTCCACTCCCCACAAATCTAATGGTTCAATTATTTGATAAGCCCCACTCAAATTTACAAAGCGATAGCCATCTTTACCACGAGTACCCAAGTAACCTTCTATTGCTTTATTCTCCTTGATAATGGTTTTGTAAGAAATTGATAAAGGGGTTCCCAAACGGAGTCCCGCTAAAGACGTATAATTTTGAGCTGATAAGCTATAGTTACTATAAAATAATAATAAAATGGTAAGAATAATTACCCGTATTATTCCTACTAAACAAGCACTTCCAGCATTCGATATTCTGGAAATATCCATAATTTTAGTAGGGATTCTAAAATAAAAAAAATTCATGGTTATTTAGTACTATTTTTCTTTAATTGTTCCGATCCAATTTTCAAATTTCGATTATCGCAACCTTCCTTATCCTATATAGCAAGAGTAGTTCCAAATTAGTACTTGATCCGTTATCAGTAACGAGGAATTAAATGTCAGATGGATCTATATACCTAAAACTGTAGGGATTAGGGTAGTAAACAGCAGCACTGGTGTTATGTTTCCAATGTTTTGATTAGGCGCTTAAGCCAGTTTTAACACCAACAAATTGTCGATAAATTTTTAAATTTCAACCTCAAAATCAACTTCAATTCCCACCGAAGGTGGTTGAAAATTGAAAATTAAATTTTACTTAGTACCTTTACCCCCCTTTACCTTTCCCCCCTAAATAGTTACTAAAAATCATAAAACAGTTCATATTATATTTCTTATTAATATTTGGCATAGTTCTTGAAATCTTCTAGGGCGTACCACCACCTATTTTAATGCAGGTACAGCAAATTTTAAACTAGCCATAATAGTACGTCTATTATAGGTCTATTCTAAAAGAAACTTTCCTCAGACTATAATTTAACTTAATTACTGTTGAACTAACCTTTCAACAGACCACAACACTATTTTCAAAACCTTAGTTGTACGGTAATTAATACTCAAACCTTAATTATTTGGTGACCAAATAATTATATACCTCCCGCACAACCAATCAAACTCCCTTTTGTAGTATGAACACTATCAAAACAATCCTATTTATTGGCGTTTTAGCATTAATCAATTTTTCATTCTCTAGCAAAAAAAATAATGCGGTCAAGACTGTTAATTCAATGGCCATTGAAGTTTTCAGCCAAGAATTATGTACCACCTACAACGCTGGTCAAAACTTAATTTTAGTAGATAAAAATGGTCAACAAATTTTTAATCCTAATAAAGCAGATTTACAAAAACTAGCACCAGAATTATTTAATCAAAATAGAGTTCGGGTATCATTGGCAGGTGCTAGTGATAATAATTTATGTTCTACAGAGTTAGTCATTATGGATGAGTCAGGGAAAATAGAAGGCAATTATACCATTAATTCATGCTCTGCATATGGTTGGATTTTCTTTACCGAAGCGAATTGTTTTCAAGTAGCGCTTTTCCACGATGCTGGCTTAGAAGCGCCTTATGGCAATTCTGTTAATGGAAGTGTAGATTGGACCTTCCAGTTTAACGATCAAAGTAGAATATCTGGAACTTATATGGATATGGGTGCTGCGAATATGTTTAAAGTGGCAAGCCCTTGTTATAATAGTAGAACAGTTCAACCTTTAACAGCCGCTGAAGCAAGAAGAAGAGTGGAACGTCGGGATTTACCGTTGAGTGTTGATTTTTAGTTGCTGGTTAGTTAACTTGATGAAGTAGTAACCTATTGCCTTAATTTAAGGCTATCTTTTTTATTCTTACAATAATAGGAATAGGATTTCAAAATTGCAGGAAAAGTCTCAAAATAAATACACAAATTTTAAATTCATAACAGGTTGTCCTATGCAGGGCAGCCTGTTTTTTTATTTAAATCGTCTAAATCAAAATCTGTCCCAATCCGTCTAAACCCGTTTCCTATCCTCCTAGTTCGTCTGTCTAGGTTCTTTTTACGCTCTAGGAGGATGGACAAACGGATTGGAACAGGATTGAACAGATTGGGACGCCTGCCTGCCGCAGGCAGGAATTTTATCTTAGCGTAGGTATATTTAGCATAGGGCTGGGGGCATAGAGCAATAGGGTTAAAAGCAGAATTAAAATCTGTTCCTATCCGTTCAATCCGTCTAAACCCGTTTGTCCATCCTCCTAGTTCGTCTACTTAGGCTCTTTTTACGCACTAGGAGGATGAGCAAACGGATTGGGACAGGATTGAACGGATTGGGACGGTTTTTTTCTTGGCGTAGGTGTAGTAGCTTGGTCTAGGCTGTTCAAACATACGGAGATATAGTAATTTTTTCTCCCCATTGATATTTCTTTTTCTAAATTTCCATTCGTACCTTGGCAATCAAATTTTATAAAAAATTATATGATAAAGACGCCAAATTTAATTATTGGAGCTGGTCCTGCAGGGATGGGTATTGCTGGACGATTGCGCAAAAGAGGGATTGATTTTGAAATGATAGAACAATCACAGCATGTTGGGAATGCTTGGCATCATCATTATGATCGCTTGCATTTACATACCGTCAAGCAATTATCCAACCTACCACACTTACCTTTTCCCGACGATTTTCCATTATATGTCCCACGAGAACGCTTAGTGGATTATTTTAATCAATATGCCAAACATTTTAAGTTAAAACCACATTTTGGACAATCGGTAACGAATGTTAAAAAAGAAGGAGGAAGTTGGTTAACTACTACAAAAAATGGCACTCAATTTCAATCTAAAAATGTTATTATTGCTACGGGCGTAAATCGAGTCCCCAATATTCCAAATTGGCCTGGTCAAGAACAATTTCAAGGCACTATTATTCACGCTAAAAACTATAAAAATGCTACCCCATTTAAAGGCAAAAAAGTATTAGTCGTAGGCATGGGCAATACGGGTGCGGAATTGGCACTTGATTTAAGCGAAAATGATTGTGAAACTTATATTTCCGTTCGTGGTCCCGTCAGCATTGTTCCAAGAGATTTGAATGGACGACCTGTACAATTAACCAGTATCCAATTGGCAAAAATACCTTTTGGTATTGGGGATTGGTTGGGTAATTTTATTCGAGGTATTTATTTAGGAGATTTGCGAAAATATGGTTTAAATGCCCCTAAACTAGCTCCTGCTCAACAATTAAAACTAACAGGTAAAACACCTGTAGTAGATATAGGAACGGTGGCTCAAATCAAAGCTGGAAAGATTAAAGTAATGCCAGAAATGGATACCTTTGATGTAAGTGGCGTGGTTTTCAAAAATGGGGAACGAAAAACTATAGATGCGGTTATTTTAGCAACTGGATACAAAGCTAATGTAACTGATTTTATAGTGGATAGTACAGGTTTGTTAAATCAAGACAACTTACCGAAGCAAGCCATTTTTGATGGTAAAAATAAAGGACTCTATTTTATTGGGTTTGATAATTATAAATTGGGTGGTATTTTGGGTATTATTCGAACGGAGTCTGAAATGATTGCGAATCATATTCAGGGAAATAATTAACGCTAGCCAAACTATTGAATCTAGTCAAGCGCTAATTTTTTGTAATTTATTCTTTCAGAAAAGCCATAACTGCATCTGAAAAAACTTGACTTTTATAAGTATTATTATGATCCCCTGACACAATTTGCAGCCGACTGTTCGATAAGTGTTGCTGTAATTCTGGTGCACTTCCATTGCTATCATCTTTATCCCCTCTCAATATCAATATTTTAGTCTTTATTCTCTCTAATTCTGAGATAGGCGTTGCGGGTTGATGATATTGTAATAAACTTAGTGCTTTTAAATCTGCCTTAATAGATTTTGCATAAAAAACCGCCCCTTTGGTCATATCATCTAATGGAATTTCTCTACCAAATGCTTTGGCAAATGTTTTTCTAATCTCCCAATCTGGATTGGTAAAATCTATACCCATTCCACCAATTACCGCTTTTTTAATCCTTTTGTCTTCAGTTAATAATTCCGCTAAAACAATAGAACCTCTGGAATAGCCTACTATTTCATATTCCTCAATACCTAAATAATCAGCTAGTGCCATTAGGTCCTTGACTTCTGCGTTATTGGCGTAAGCTTCAGGATTATGTGGCTTATCTGAATCTCCATTTCCTCTTTGGTCAGGGATAATCACTCGATAACCTGCCGCTATCAAATCTTTTTTCAAAGCTGCCCTATCCCAATGTTTTCTGGTATTGATAAATCCATGTAATAAAAAAACAGGGTCGCCTTTTCCTTCATCTGTGTAGGCTATTTTTATACCATCGAAAGAGGTAAAAGGGCTTGTTTTAATTTCTTTTTGGCAAGACAGGAAAAAAATACACAATAGGACATATAAAATACTATTTGCCCATCTGTTTAAAAAAAAACCTTGTTGCATAAAAATATTTTAGTAGAAATAAAATTAAGCCGTAAGGTATAAAAATATAAATTCAATATTTAATGCTTATAAAGAGGATAAGGGTTTTCTTATAAAAAATTATAGCCTTCAAAATGCCATGTAGTATAACAAATATTGCCATATCGAATGGCAATATTTGCTCACCCTTGAAAAACCCTTTTTGATTTCTTTGGGCTCGACGCCTAAAGAAATCAAGTTACCAAGCGTTAGTTCTATTTTTATAAGAAAACCCTTTAAAGAGGATTTGTTGAAAAAGCAATACACTTTATCTTTTTTGATAGCTATATAAATTTCTTTCGCTGGATAAAAAATATACCAAGATTTAGCAATAATATTCCAAAAATCAATAATCCCCATTGATTCATAGCAGGAATCGGTGGAATAGCCGCTATCATCGGTGGACAAACCGTATTAGTAGTGGTAGTCTTCGCATTTATTGTTCCATCATCATCGGTATCGCCCTCAAAAACAGTCAATAATAGATTTCCATTGACATCAAACGTATTGGTGGTTTTCCCTCTAAAGTCTATCGTTCCATTAGCGTCATTGTCTTCTATGGTAATCGTCATCAATAAAGTTCCATCGATGGCATAGGTATTTATGGTTTCTACTCGGCGTTCTAATGTACCATCATTATTACTGTCTCTTGTAAAAATACTAGTCAGTACATTTCCATTCGCATCATTCGTGTTCGTAGTCGTTTCTCTACTGTTAATCGTTCCATTATTATTAAAATCCCTTTCAACAATCGTAGTCTCCACATTTCCATTCGCATCATAGGTATTCCTAGTCATTGTTATACTATTTATGATGCCATTATTACCTACGTCAAATTCAACCGTCGAAGTCTCGACATTTCCATTGGCATCATAGGTAGTCCTAGTCGTTAATTTAGTTTCCGCTACTCCATCGTTATTGTTATCAAATTCAATGACAGAGGTCAATATATTACCATTGGCATCATAGGTATTAGCCGTCATAGATTTATTGTCTATTATACCATCGCTATCATTGTCATTTTCTTGAATTGTGGTCAGTAGATTTCCATTAGTATCATAGGTATTAGTCGTGGTATTGGTAGAGGTTGATGTAGGGTTCTTAGTTTCATTAACTACCATTAGAAGATTTCCATTGGCATCATAGGAATTGGTAATCGTTGTTATAAAATCTAGTGTTCCATCGTTGTCAAAGTCCCTTTCAAACAAGGAGGTTAGCTCATTGCCATTGGTATCAAAAGTTTTCGTAGTTGTAAAAAAGTCATCTACCACTCCATCATTATCCATATCTATTTCTGTGATAGAATGACAAAATTGGGAAAAGGAAGGCGTACTCAGTAGGCTAAAAAAGGCAAGTAGTGTGTATGCAATTAGCAGATCTCTCATGGGGGTAGTAGTGTTGAAAGGGTTAATTTAACATTTAATGCTACGTTTGTCCAAGTGTTTGATTTTGAAAAAATTAACAACTGAGGCTATTTTTAGAAAATTAGTCTTATCAAAGTTTTTTTCTACGAATCAAATAAAAAGCTTAATTGAAAATAGGAAAGGTTAATTGAAAATAGGAAAGGTTAATTGAGATAATATAGACAATAAGAATGCCACATCTAAGGGTCTATGATAGAAAGCTAAATTCTGAGCAAAAAAAAGAGGGTTACTCTTAAAGCAACCCTCTCCTAAGTTTTATACTTAGGCACTTAAAAGCCCTTTGAAACCAACAAATTGTCGATATTTAGAAATGTCGATATTTTTTCAACTTCAATCTCAACCTTAACTTCA
>CAZXYA010000484.1:0-7254 GCA_964644655.1 uncultured Saprospiraceae bacterium
ATTATATATGAGTTTGTGGGAATTAAGTATAAAGTTATTGGAAGTAACCAGATGTTGAATTTGGTTTTCATCAACTAAAATAAACATCTAAATTATTATCAATCAACAATTTATATATAGAATCAAAAATAATAACTAACTGGATTAGTATTTACTTTTGTGCAATGAGCCGCAAAATTACTAAATTTTTGTGTTAAAACCTCATGTAAAAGATTAATAGTGAATTGTTCGCTTTCATAATGTCCAATATCAGCAATAATAATTCTACTATCTGCATCAAAAAATTCGTGGTATTTATAATCTGCTGTAATAAAAATATCTGCTTTTTGTCGAATCGCTTGTTTCAATAAAAATCCACCTGCACCACCACAAAAAGCGACTTTTTTAATAGCCTTCCCGTTAAGTGCAGTATGCTTAATGCAGGTTACTTGCATTTTATTTTTCAAATGTTTTAAAAAGGCTTTTTCTTTCATCGGTTTAGGTAATGTTCCAATCATTCCTGAACCAATTTGAGTATTCGTATTTTCTATAGCAATAATGTCATAAGTCACCGCTTGATTCGTAGCATAATTTGCTAAAATTGATTGTATTTTTCCCTGTATGGCTATAGGAAATACTACTTCTAATTTTAGCGTAGCCTTTCCTGCGCCGTCTTTTGTCCCTACTCCTAAAGTGGCATAACTCAACTGTGTTTCCCCATTAATCATGCCTCCTCCTGCTTCAAATAAATCATTTCGCAAACTATTGAGAATGGATTCTTCTGCAAAAGCGTACAGTTTTTTTAAATTCTTCTTAGGTGCCAGAATTTGCGTATTTTTCAAGCCCAATTGTTCCGCTATTCTAGTATTCACTCCTTGATACAACATGTTGTCCAAGTTGGTATGAATGGCATAGATAGCAACATCATTTTTAATGGCTTTAATCACTACTCGTTCTACATAGTTGCGCCCGTTAAATCGCTTCAAACCTTTAAAAACAATCGGATGATGCGCTACAATCAAGTTGCATTTTTTGGCGATTGCCTCTTCCACTACTGCCTCTGTTACATCCAAACAGCATAATACCTCTGTAACGTCCACAGAAGCATCTCCGACAATTAATCCAGCATTATCATAGGATTCTTGATAAACAGGTGGCGCTATACTTTCTAAAAATTGTAAAACGGTTTGGATTTTCATTTTTTAATTGTTATCGGTTTTCAGTTGTCGGTTGTCGGTTATCGGTTTTCAGTTTAGGCTGACCGTAACCTCCCGATTTGCTAAATCTCTAAGATTTAGTAAATCTAAATGCTATTAAAATTCAAAGCTCTAAAGATTTATCAAATTCTGAAAATTTAGCAAATCGGCCATTCATTGGTTAGTCTGGGTTATCTGTCAGTATGTCAAACCGACAACTGATAACCGACAACTGACAACCGCCTAATCCGTTTCAAACAATCTTGCCAAATCACTTTTTCTAAAGGCTACTAAAATCCAAGTTAATAAAACTACACTTACAATGGTAACGGAGCTAAAAAAGAAATGCAATAATTGGAAAAATTGAATACTATTGGCATCATAAGCCACATCTCTTACACCAGATTTACTCACCATGTACAATCCTTTAAAATAAACGATTAAATAGGCAAATCCCATAATTAAGACAACACCAAAAACTAGTGCTAATCCTTTATTTTTCCAAGAACCTGGTGTAAAAATCAGTAAACAAATAAAAAATAATAAAGGGGCTATAAAAGTCTCGTCTATCGTAAGATTAAAACCTTTGTAATCGTATTGAGCTTGTAAATTTCGACGCTTGGCTTCTTGTGTAATAGCCGTTAGGGTTCTTTTGGACTGAAAAAGTACACCTATGGTATTATACTCTAAATCCGTATTAACACCTTTGGGTTTACCTTTAAAATAAGTATCCGTTAATCCCGCATTCAAAACGGACATGGTAAAGGATTCAAAGACGGGATAATATACCTTTTGAACCGCTGAACTCATGGAAATAATCGAAAGCGTCATAAACAAAACAACTAGCGGTAAAAATTTCTTAACAATTAAATTTCTTAAATTCATTATGATGTTGGTTACTAGTTGCTGGTTACTAGTTGGGGATCATCTGATGGATGCTAGGAATCGTTTGCATCTAGTTAGTATCAAGCCGCTACTTTTTCTTTTTTATAATTTTTTAATGCCCAATCTGCCCAAATCAACATTAATAAAATCGTAATAATGGAATATAAATACAAACCACCTTGAATATGCATAAAATCAAAGGCTTCGGGCCAATATTTTTGGGTCAAATATAATCCTGCAATTCTAAAAACATTTAATAGCGACAAAACAATAAAACCAACTAATAAACCGGGCCATTTAAATTTAAAAGGCAAAGGGAATACTAAAATCGCTGCTAAAAATAGCGCTGTTGCCTCTAATCCATCACAGCCTCCTGCTATCTTCACCGTTGCACCTGAACCAGAAATCACCTCATTCGCCACGCTCACAGAATGTCCAAATAGATTTAATAAAGCACCTCCTGCGGCTGCTTGTACCGCTAAAATGGGGGCTTTCAAGTTCGTTTCAAACCAAGAGGAATAGTATAAGGCATAAAAAGCCAAAATACAAACGGCAAAACCCGCTATAAATTTAAAAACAGGAGATTTTTCTTGCCAATATTTAGTAAAAAAGGAAGGCGTTTTTTGTTGCTTCTTTTTACTATTCTTTTCTTTCTTCACCTTCTTTTTAGATCCTTTCTTTGCCATGTTATGGATTATTTTGTTGTTTAGTAACGGATATGCGGTTTACGGAATATGTGCTTAAAAGTTAATCATTCCGCTCTAATTCTTCAAAAATCCTTGTAATAATACAAAAATAACTTGTTATCCTTAGTAGTCTGTCCAGTTAATACTGTCGGTATCTTTTGATAAAATATTGCCGATAACTTCGTTAAAATTTATTTCCGTAGCGACGGCTATGCAAAGAAATTTTGCCTTGTTCTCGACAAATTTTATGACAAAATCTACCCGTCACTATTAACTGGACAGGCTACTTAGTCTTTGCCTTGCTGCAATTTTCCTAAACAAAGACAACAAATTATTTTTTTAACGTTACTAGAATTTGATTAATTGATAGCCGCCACTCTGATAAGATAAAATGACGGTCATTGCGGACAAAGCTACAGCTACTTCATCGGCAATTTGATTTCGATCCACTCCTCTTGCCCCTATAGATTGTCCACAGATATAAAGTTCTGCACCCGCTTCTGTCAAAGCATTGATTAAGGCTAAATTAGGGTTATCGACTTTATACTTCTCTTTATATCCTACGTCCTTTAATATATCATGGGTTGCTTTATTATGAAAAACCCCTGCTACCTTTAAATTTTTTAATGGAACACCCGCTTGTGCATGCATATTCAAAAAACGCGCTAGAGTATTTAACATTGGATTGACTTTGGTAGGGTCATCAGGCGTATTATGTATATCAAAAATAACTTGATAAACTTTGGTGGTATCTGTAATAAAATCAGGGTTTTCTACTGGAAAAACGGGTCCAAAATCATTGATAATCGGTCCCATTTGGCGGTCCGTTGATTGTGCATAGAGTTGACTGCCAAGACTAATTAAACAGGCTAGTAGAATAATTGTACGCATTAAGTTTAATTTTGAATGAAAAATTTTGAATATTGAATAGGTGCAATCAATTCATTTATCAGTTTACAATTTTATTTAAAACAACTACTCTTGGAAAAAATTGAAATTAATAGGTAGGCTATAGAGAAAGGATTCTAGTTAGTGCTTCCAAATTTTTGTCTTCCTCAAAAATGGCGCGAATGTCAATTGTAAAATCTTTAACAACCTTACTTTGAAGCCTTCCTTCTCCTGATTTAAGGATTAATTCATATTGCTTATTGGTATCTAAACGAAACAATTCAATTATTTCTGTTTTTGGGTCAATTAATAAATATTCCGAAACACCATTGGCTTCATAATCGGTGAACTTAATGCCTTTGTCGTTCTTCTTTGTGCCTTTTGATAAAATTTCTACTACAAAATCGGGCGCAGGAAAAAGACTTTGTCCTGTTTTAAAATTTTTGGCTTTTGCATTGGTAAAAAAACAAATATCAGGTTCGTAATCATTTCGCTCCAAGGTAATCATTACTTTTTCTACCCCTACATAACCTAATTTGTTTTTACTAACAAAAACGCTAATTAACCGATGTAAAAGATTAGTCGCATCATTATGCTCTTTCATCACAGGAGAATGTACTATAATCTCCCCATTTATAAATTCAACTTTTTCCGCATCCGTAATATCTTCGTAGAACTTTAAACGTCTTTTTTGTTCTCTAGCTAATATTGCTTCTGCCTCTTTTACTAAGGTAGGTGCATTAGGATGTTTTAATAGTTTTGCTAAAATACGTTTATCTAATGCTTTAGTCATTGTCTATTTTTAACCAAATTTAATCATTTTTATTCACTTTTTAAAATTCACAGAAAGGACATTTCCCTTATGCAAAGGTTTCGATGTAAAATAACTTAAATGAACTAGGTGGTAAGTTCCTCAAAAATTATTACAGCTTATAAAAATACCCTAACTTTCCGTAAACTTGTACTAATCAAAACGAAAAATGATGTCCAACGTCTTTAATCATTTATGGCTAGTCTTTAGCCTACTCTACTTATTTTCTATTCCTTCCTATTGTCAAAACAATCAAATATTCAAAGAACAGCCAATATTTATCAACGGAACGAACGGCTATAAATGCTACCGAATTCCTGCGATTATCACCGCCCCCAATGGCGATTTATTGGCTTTTGCAGAAGGTAGGGTGAAGGGTTGTAATGATTTTGGCGATGTGGATATTGTTCTGAAAAGAAGTAGCGATAATGGCTTGACTTGGAATGATTTGACGGTCGTCGCAGATAACGGGATTTTACAAGCAGGCAACCCTGCGCCAGTTGTAGATTATTTGGATACTAAATATTCGAATGGACGGATTTTTTTATTTTATAATATCGGGAATGCTTCTGAACATGCCACTAGAAAAGGCAAAGGGCTAAGAGAAGTTTTATACATCACCTCTACGGATAATGGGCAAACTTGGTCTGCACCAACGAACATTACGCAATATGTCCATAAAGTTAATCAGCCTGATAAAAATCCAGCCTATCATTTTAAAGAGGATTGGCGCACACATGCTTGCACCCCTGGTCACGCTATTCAACTAACCAAAGGGCAATATGCGGGGCGTTTATACATTGCCGCTAATCATTCGCAAGGAACACCAAAAGCTAAATTTAACGACAATCGAGCGCAGGCTTTTTATAGCGATGACCACGGTGAAACTTGGCAACTGAGCGACCCCGTTGATTTACCCAGTTCTAATGAGGCGATTGCCGTAGAATTATCGGACGGGCGGGTGCTGCAAAATGTGCGACAACAGAATGGCGAAAGTAAAAAACGCATTGTAGCTATTAGTTCGGACGGTGGACATAGTTGGGATAAAATTTATTTGGATGCCCAATTACCTTCTCCTGTTTGTCAAGCGAGTATGATTGATTTTAAAAATAAAAATAGCGAAAATATACTCCTTTTTTCCAATCCCAATAGTACCAAAAGACGAGAAAAAATGACGGTTCGAGCAAGTTTTGATGATGGACAAACGTGGTTGGTGAAAAGAGAAATTCGCTCAGGGGAATCTGCTTATTCTGATTTGGTTATTCAAGCTAATAATCATATTGGTGTATTGTACGAACATGGTAATAATGGCGGCATTCATTATGCACATTTTAATGAAGCATGGTTAATGGCAGACCAAAATTTCGTGTATGATTTAGTGATTAGAAATGGGGTTATTTATGATGGTCTGGGCAATGCGGGTGTACAAGGAGATATAGGCATTGTAGATGATAAAATAGTAGCAATAAGCCCAAAAATTACACAAAAAAGTAAAAAAGAGATTGATGCCAAAGGCTTAGTCGTTAGCCCAGGTTTTGTGGATGTACATACCCATTTAGAACCCTTGCCCTTATTCCCACAAGCAGAAAGCCATATTCGACAAGGGGTAACAACTGCTTTAGGAGGGCCAGATGGTTCCTGTCCTTTGCCTTTGGGGGTTTATTTGGATGACTTAGAAAAAGAGGGGATTGGCTATAATATTGGCTATTTGGCAGGGCATAATTCGATTAGAAGTGAAGTCATGGGCTTAGACAATCGAGCGCCTACTTTTCCCGAATTAATCGAGATGCAATATTTAGTCAAAAAGTCTATGGAAGAAGGGGCTTTTGGTATTTCTACAGGTTTAAAATATTTGCCTGGCACTTTTTCTAAATTGGATGAAGTGGTTGCTGTTTCCAAAGTGGCGGGTGCAATGGGCGGCATTTATACGTCTCATTTAAGAGAGGAAGGTTTGCAATTATTAAGTGGGGTGCAAGAAGCAATTGATATTGCGGAACAAGCAGCCATTCCTGTGGTGCTGACCCATCATAAAGTAGTCGGTCAACCGATGTGGGGCAGTAGTCAAACAACCACAAAAATGGTGAGTGATGCCAGAAAAAAAGGCTTGGATGTGATGATTGACCAATATCCTTATACTGCTAGTTATACTTCTTTGAGTATCCTAATTCCTTCGTGGTCAATGGCAGGAGGGCGTTACGAAGCTTTTGCCAAAAGATGTGAAAACCCAATATTAAGAGACAGTATCAAAAAGGGCATTATTTTTAATATTATCAATGACCGTGGCGGCAATGATTTAAAAAGAGTCCAATTTTCTAAATTTAATTGGAAACCCGAATTTGAAAGCAAAACGCTTTATGATTGGGCAATTTCTGAAGGACTTGAACCCACGCCTAAAAATGGAGCGGAACTCATTATTCAAGCTCAAATTCATCGAGGGGCTAGTTGTATTTTTCATGCAATGGACGAAAAAGATGTGGCTCGAATTATGCAGCATCCACAAACCATGATTGCTTCTGATGGCCGATTAACGCCTTTCGGAAAAGGACATCCACATCCTAGAGCGTTTGGTACATTTCCTAGGGTCTTGGGCAAATACGTTCGAGAAGATAAGGTCTTAGATTTGCCAACGGCTATTCATAAAATGACGGCTTTGCCTGCTAAACGGATGGGCTTGACGGATAGAGGGGTTTTGGCAACAGGCAATTATGCCGATATTACTATTTTTGACCCCGCTACCATTATTGATAAGGCGGATTTTGAAAATCCACATCAATATCCGGAGGGGATTCATTATGTTATTATTAATGGG
>CAZXYA010000485.1:0-7247 GCA_964644655.1 uncultured Saprospiraceae bacterium
TTTTCTCAAAGAGCGAAGGCTATTCTCAAAAAAAATGCCTTGCCTAACGAAAAAACCTGCCTGCCGGCAGGCAGGTACACTCGATTAAACTATCAATTACTTATGACTTGAACCACTAGCTTAATAAGAAAGTTCTGATTATTATAAAGGCACAACCAATCCGCTAATGGTGCAAGTTATTAGTGATCTTGTAAATAATCATTTCCAACTATTGATGCTAGGTTGACATCAAAAACAATACACTTTTCAATGCCTTTTTCATCTCGACATTATTGATAATAAAATATGGATTCAATGGAATGATACGGATTTTCCTATTGAAGAAGCATTAATCAAACGAAGCATTTTAACCCAAGACATTGTTCTTGGCTTAAAACATCCAAATAAAAGAGCATTAACTGATTTTGCCATTGCTTAACAGCCATTATTTATCCCCATTCAACCGCCAATCAAAAAGCGTAATCGTCGCATTAAATAAATAAAAGATATACTTTACTACATTGGCTATATTTAATTGCATGGCATTCTTTGCCAACTGAATGGTGTTATAAATCACCCAGCTAAACCAAGTTTCTTGGTATTTAAAAGCATTGGAAAAGTTAGCCCCTAAAGACAGTCCAAAAATGAGGGAAACTAAAATTAAAAAGCCATTATCCGTTCGTCCACCAAATAGATAAGCGCCCAAATAAACCAAGGCAAAACCAACCGCGATTCCACCAAAATTAATCAAATAATATTGGGTATCTCGTTCTCTGATTTTTTCTCCATTTTTCCATTTAGAAAAGGCAATATTATGTAAGACAAAAGTTAATGGATAAGTAATGATGGCAGAGTGATTCCCAAATAAATAATCAATTACTCCTGAGCTAATGGTCGTCAATATTCCGATAAAATTCCCCCAATTATTTTGTTTCCCCACCAAACGAGTCGCTAATACAGAAAAGATAGCGCCTATTACAGAAACAATACCCAAAGGAAAAGCTCCATTGGAGATATAAGTGCCTAATTCCGAAAAAGGAATGCCAAATTGAATTGCTCCGTTTTGATAAATTGTGCCATGAAAGTTCCGATAATAGCAGACGCCAAAAATTAGTAAGGCTGCAAATATATCTATATAGGGAGATCGGACTATTTTTCTTAGTAAAGGTTGTTTTAGATCGCTCACTTTTTAAGGAATGAATGATAAGGAAACAGGTAAAATTTGGGTAGCTTATTTATTACCCGTTCCCTAAAAAAGTGAAAATATAAAATTATTAGCTCTTTCTTTTATTTTTTAATAAAGTTTAGTTAAAATCATTTCCGCTCAACCATTGTTTCAATAGGTAAACAAATCAATTGAGGGCATGCTACGCCTAGTAAATAATCTTCTACTTCTCCTGAGTTTACTCGTCCATAAGGCGTCAGATTATCAGCATTACTAAGTCGTACTCTAAAACCTAATAGGCTATTACTAAGGGCATTATCAGGTACTACAATCTCTAGATAAGGAGGAAAAACACCATCTTTATTGTCCTGCAAGTCAGCGACCGTTTCTCCTGTATCAAAAGTACCATTCCCATTCCAATCTATAAAAGCTTTAAGGTAAGCTGTATCACCTGTAGTATTGGTTGCACTTAAAGGAATCCGAATAGTTCCGCCAAGATGCACCTCCATACTAGGTAAAATAATGAGGCCATCTTCATCATCTTGACTATCTATCAAATCATCTCCAACAGCTAAAGCATTGGGTATGCCGTCTGCATCTATATCTACGATATCTCCCAAAAATAACCCGTCTATAATTTGATGGCTCGGTCCATTATTGGCTTCTAATGTTTCATAATCATCAATACCCGTCGTTCCATCCGCTAAATCAGGCAAATCTCCAAAGTCATAATAAACTGGAATAAAACCAAAATCATGGCTGTGGTCTACTGTACCTGCACTCCCGATAACAACTGTTTGAAAAGGTAATCCATCTAAAATCACTAAAGGTGACATTGCTTGACCAATGACTCCATCAGAATCTATTAAGTCTGAATTAATATGACCTGACAATAAGGAATCTTCCCCAGTTAATTGATATTCTTGCTCACTAATAGTTAAAACCTCATTTGTAAATATAGAATCAATCGCACCTGTAACCACTGCATAATAAGTACTATTTGAGTGTAAAGTAGTATCTGCCTGCAAAGTATAAGCTGTTATATTGGTTTCATTAAAATAATACTCTCCTTTACTATCAGTAGTATCAATAGCAATTAGGTCTCCTTGGGCATTATATAAATTAATAATCACGCTATCCAGAGGCATCTCACAAGCATCTTGAAGGCCATTTCCATTACTATCTTCCCATACATAGTTGCCTATTTCTATTGGCGCTGCATCACATTGCGCTTCTATATCCCCTAAGCCAACTCCTTTAGCGGCTGTTCCATCATTAAGCAAAGGTGGAGTAGGCCCAACTACAGTCGGTCCATAAACCAATTGCCGTCGATTAAAATCTCCAGTACTATTATTAAGTGTAGTGACACCCGCAGAATTATAGGTGACATAAGGATCCCAAAGCGTTGCCATTACTTCATCATCGCCTGGTAAATATAATAAAGCACCAAGAGCTGTTTCTCTTAAAATAGTTGAATTGGTTTTCGTTCCGTGATCTCCATTATAATATTCATCCGCAGTCCCTCCATTTGTATTGGCAGGTGTTTGGCTACAACCAGCGCCTCCTTCAAAAACATAAGTTCCATCGACATTACAAACTCTCAAAACATCTCCAGGAGCAATAAATAACCAATATAACTCGGTATCTGTTGCCGTGGGGTCTGGACTGTAATGATCGTCATTGATTTGCATGCCCCAACGATCCATAATCCCTAAAATCAGCGACCCGTCCGCATCAAATTCTATATCTGATAAGATGGGTTGCATATTGGTCCGTCGTCCATCACAAGAAATGGGACTGGGGTCGAATCCTTCTGGTCGTTTACATATATCTGGAAAAGTGGTCTGCCAAGCCTGCCAATCTCCAATGTCGGCCCCTCCTCCTACGTCTATTAATCCTCTATCATAATTCATATCAAAATCAAAAAAGGCAGACATGGTGGAAGTGTTAGGGTCAAATTCAAAAATATAAGCATGTAAATCAGTATCCGTTTGTGTGCTTTCGCCAGAACAAATAGCACCAATATATACTTTACCTTTGTATACTTTTAAGCCCCAAGGTCGCACATCACTTTCACCTGAACCACAACCAGTATTAGGCAATGCAAATGGACCTAATACATCCAAAGCAGTTGGTGTATTATCTGGATTTACATTTTGAATACCGTATAAACTTCTATCATTTAAATTAACCAACCATAAGGTACTATCATCTTGCATATCTATGTCTCCAATCCCGATTTTTCCTACTTGGGTATAGGCCGCTGCATCATAAGAAGGAGCATTTGGAACAGCTGCTACGCTATTTGCGGTAGTGCCATCTCGTGGATCAGTCCCTGTATTGATACCAATGGTATTTACATCAATCCATTTAAGTACACTTGGCGAAGCATGATCCGCCACATCAAGCGCATAAATACCTCCAGTAGTCGGATTTACGCCGTCAATCGTTCCAAAACCAAAATGTCGTTTAAGGGTAGCTGAAGTAAAAGCAGTTTTTGAACTACGTTGGTAAGTAACTCCCCAAGTAGCTCCAAGATCAACTGCATAAGCTAAGTCTGTTACCTCTGCTAAGGAATTGGCATCATCATTATAATCAAATCCGACAAAAGCATCAAAAGTGTTATAGGTCGCAGCACCTGATAATGGGTCGCCTGCTACAAAACAAGGAACAAAAATAAAAGGATTTTCTTGACAATAGTCTGACGGTGCAGCAATCCCTAAATTGGCGGAATCTCCAGCTTTGACAAATTGAATCGTCGTTCCATTATCCACGCCAAATTGGGTTGGTTTTGCCCAAGCAGCAACACTAGCAGGTAACACAAATTCTACTCGGTAATCTGTTCCAATAGTTAAACTACTAAATTTATACTTGCCATCTACATCGGTAGTAGTTGTACCAACGACCATGTTATTACAATCATAAAGCAGCACTTGAACACCCGATACACCAATGATATCCACTTGGTTCATAATGCCATCATAATTCCAATCTTCATAGACTGTTCCGCCAACTTCAGTAGCTCCTAAGACAGCATCCCCGTCAAATGCTAACTGAGCACTTATGAATCCTAGGCTTCTTCCTCCACTTCCCCCTTGATTGACATTACAAAAAGTCAGTGTCCATGTACCTTGTGCTAGTTCATTAACAAAACTAGCAAGGGTATTATTTAAAACAGTTCTATCGCCACCATAATTAGGTGCGCTTACATTATCTGTACCTCCTGAATCTATACCTCCTCCCGAATCATCATCCATTAAAAGATCATAATTATCATCACTATCGTTGCTAAAAGATACCAAGGTTACAGTAGTACCAGCAGGCGAGGTTAGTTGAATCTGCAAATCTCCTCTCCAAGTATGGGTTAATAAAAGCCCTACATTCAAATCATTAATGACAAAAGCATCTGTCACTTCAAAAGTCTTCGTTAAGGTGGTCAGACAATTAGATTGGTTGGCAAATGTTGCTCCTATTGTATTATTATAAGTAAAGGTAGCATTGGATTTAGCAAGAATCGAATAAGCGCTATTTGAATATTTTTTCGCTATTATTCTTTTAAAATTCTCAAAAACCTTTCCTGTAAAATTATCTTTAAGAATAGCTTGATTTGAGGTGTTAAGTCCATAGAATGAATTAAAAAAAAGAAATATCAATAAAAAAAAAGAAATGTTTTTATTCCCTCTCATAATTGTATAATTCATTTTTTGTGGCTATACGGTAAAACTGTGGGTAGATTGTAAAGCGAACGACTCAGGAGAGTCCTGTTACTTTTTGCTTAGTGTATAAGTATCGCCTTATTTTTAGCTACCCATATTTTTTATTATAGTACCTTTTTTATTAAAAAATGAGCAAAATTTGTGACACAAAAAGGGTCACTATTTTTTTTAATATCTTGATCAAATTCATTTATTGAAGAAAAAAGAAGGGAAATGATGCCTAAACAATCAAGGTAATAATAAGATAAAAATAAAATATTGTGCAGCCTTTGGGGAAGGTTCTCTCCTTTTTATGATCAGCAATAAAATTTTAAATGGGAGTAATGAATATTCCTAAGGAACGCCAAAAAATAAATGCTCATTCTTAAAATTATAACGTACTGATTTTCAGTATGTCTTTTAATTTCAATTTATTAACCGCAAAAAGATAGCAATTTGAAAATGATAGATTGAGGTGCAGCGGACCGACCACCTTTGTAAAAAAGTGTAAAATGTGGTCGGTGCGCTGCACCTTAGGGCTTATTTCCAGTACTAAACCTGTCCCGACCCTTCGGGATGATACAAAGGTAGTCGGTGCGCTGCACCTTGCTATCTTTTTGCGGTCAATATTTCAATTTACATTTTAATTCATTCCTAATAATATTTATCCATTCTAAAACTCTTTCTCTAATAGGTTAAGTTCTTAAAAAAACAAACCACTAGTTGAAATTTTTAATCGAAAATGTGACAACAAAAAAACACCTACTACTCCATAAAAAAAACGAATGGTGTCCACCTAAATATTAGACTTCATGCTAAAAGGTTTAGTACTTCCAGAATTTAGAGTTTTGGAAGTAATCTCTACAAGATTTTTTCAGCGTAAACACTATTCTTTACAAAAAAATACCCCTAACCATCAAATGGTTAGAGGTATTTTTGCTAAATTTTCATTGATACTCATAAAGGATCGAAACCCCTTATTAGCATTAAAATTGTTACCCTTTAAAATCTAGATTAATACAATCTACTAATTAAGACCTTTTTAGTAATAGGTAAAGTATTTTCTGCATCAATAGTTAAATGATAAATACCGTTTTGGAAATTACTCAAATCAATTTGCATTAATCGGGTAGAAATTTCCTCTACTTCCAATTCTTGTACCAATTGACCATATAAGTTTCTAATTTTGATATTTCCACGTTTACCTGCTAAAGTCTTTAAATTCATAAACAACACTTCTTGTGCTGGATTGGGGAAAACTTGAACGCTATTGGCAGCAATAGTCAATAATCCAGCAGTTGGTGTATTTCTACTAGATGCCCCATTTGGACATTCTGTACCAGTTCCTGAAAGATTGATATTAATATCTCCATCATTACCATTTCTACCTGTAAGAATAGCTAAATCTAAGCCAGTAGTAGGTTCACTTTGGACAATGATTGTCAACCAACCACTTGCTCCAAAAGATAGGTCTGCATTCGTCACATTCGCACCGTTTCCTAACTGGAAAGCTTCTGCATGGTCTCTTACAGTCAATAAAGCACCTGCTGCTTGACCAGTTCCTGTAAGCGTACCTGTCAAATCTGCATAATAGTAAAAGTTATCCGTATTTGGATTTAAACAATTATGTTCTTTGGCAGCACCAGTTGGTGAGGTAGAAGTTCTACCTGTAAAATTGATATTCACATCAAAACCAATTTGCGCATCTCCTGTATTGATAATTCTACCTGTTAACATTGCCGTTCCATCGTCGAATTCCATGAATAAACCATCCTCGAAAGTATAACGTTTTTCTAATTGCTCGTGTCTTAAAAAGAACCCATAATCTCCACCAGAAGAACAATGTGTTGTATTAGTCACCGTTCGGTTAGCACACTTTTCTGGACCGATTGGTGTACCTGCACAAGAACAGCCATCTGATTGAATGACATCGTTTTCAGTTGTAGCATCTCCATCATTACAATCTGTACCTGCTGGTTGTCTTGCCCCTACACTAGCATCATTATCATCACAATCATCATCTCTACATACACCGTCGCCATCTGCATCTCCACCTGCATTATCACATGGGTCAGGAGTAACACCTGCACAAGAACAGCCATCTGATTGAATAACATCGTTTTGAGTATTAGGATTACCATCATCACAACCCGTACCTGCTGGTTGTCTTGCCCCTACACTAGCATCATTATCATCACAATCATCATCTCTACATACACCGTCGCCATCTGCATCTCCACCTGCATTATCACATGGATTACCACCATCTATAACAGTGACAACCACCCGATTATAGCAGTAAGGGTTAAAGGTTTGAATAGTGACAGCATAATCACCTGCACTTAAATCATTAACCATTTCCATGCTATTACAATTACCTTCACAAACTACATCTTGCGCCCAACCCG
>CAZXYA010000486.1:0-7231 GCA_964644655.1 uncultured Saprospiraceae bacterium
AAGGAGGTAATTGAGTGGCAACTGTTTTTATTTTAACCATAAATTTATTTGAGTGGAAGACCTACAAAATTGATATAAATAAACGAATATATTTTTGCCATATAGTCACAATAGTATTTTCACAACTTGTCCCGCATTTTTATCGGGATAGTGAACATTACTTTAGGTATCAAATAGTAAAATTCTAGTTCATCAAACTATCTTTCCTATGTGTTTTTCACTATATGGCTATCCACGATAGTCATCGGGACAAGTTGTGATAAAAACGCTAAAAATCGTCTTTCTTTGACTACTTAATACCGATTTCATCAACTTTCTTTAACGTTCTAATAATCCATTGATACCGAAATGCCCATTTCCAACGAATTTTGCTATTGACTAAACCCAGTTGCTGGACATAAGCTTGCAATTCTGACCGTTTAAATCCTCGCAAGATAGAAGTGACTCCATCTTGTCGAACCATCGGATTGGGGATAAAGATAGTCAGTAATCTAAACAGAATAACCGCCCATTGATTTCTGTGTAAATCATTGATAACTACCCCAATTTTAGCTTTTGAAGTGATTTCAGCTAAACAAGCAATAATTTCTTCATCGGAAAAATGATGAAAAAATAAGGTGGATAAAATGACATCATAGGTCAAATTACTAAAAATAGCAGAGGGGATAAATGTTTGTATATAACTGATTTCTGGATAATCAATAGACTGCTTTCGAGCATAATTGATGGTAAAATTATTAGCATCAATGCCAATTAACTTTACTTTTCGCCCTTTTTCTCTGGCTAAATCGGCTATGACACGGAGCATATCTCCACTACCACAGCCTAAATCCACAATTGTTATTTCTTGCGCTAAGGGGCTGTCTTTCCATAATTTTTTTAAGCCATTGATGGTAACGCTATTCCCGCCCAACCATTGATTTATCCAAGCAATTTGGTCTAAAGTTTTTTGCAAAAGTTCTCCTTCCATCGAAAAATCATCCATGATTTCTTTCTGGGTACTTCTATGTTTTAAATCTAGAAACATTTATCATTATTAAGAAGTCAGAAGTCAGACCGTCTATTTCATAGACTGTCAGAGGTCAGATGCCTCAGATTCAAGGTGAAGAATGGTTAATTTGCTAAATCTGCTAGATTTAGCAAATCAAGAGTTCACAGTCAATATTTTTTATTTTACGAATTTCTAATTGTCGGTAGATAGACATCATTCACTATTCATCGTTTAGCAATCACATTGCCATGAGTTTGTCTAATAATAAACGGAAGCATATTAGGCATAAACTTTAGCAAAGGTATACCTAAATCTAATAAATTAGGCTTAGCTAAAAATAGATTTAAGCATCGACCAGCCCTTAATCTTTTTTGAAAAGTACGGTTCCATGCTTTGAGGTATGCTGCTTCTAAGTCTTGCCGACTAGTTATTTTTTTATTGAAAAATCGGATGAACAATTCGGATAATATTTGGGCGCTATGAATCGCCATGCCCATACCATTTCCACATAAGGGATGTATCATACCTGCCGTATCTCCACTCATGAAAATATGATTTTCAACCGTCTTTTTTGGGGAGAATGAAATTTGGCTAATCGTTAATGGTTTTGGAAAAGCAGGTTTTAGCCGTCCAAATATTTTGTTTAAATGAGGATTTTTACAAAGTACTTCTTGTTGATAAGTTTCAATACTTCGGTATTTTTTGAAGGTCTTATAATTGGCTAAATAACAAACATTTATTAACTCATTTTCTACTTTTGAGACTCCACAATAACCGCCTTCAAAATTATGCAGAGCGACTAAATTATCAGGGAATTCCCCTGTAAAATGGCTTTTTACTGCTAAAAAAGGTGTTTTTTTGTGAATGAATTTTCTGTTTAACTGGACATCTAAAGTAGAACGTTTGCCATAAGCGCCAATGGCGAAGGTAGCAAAATAATTGATACCGCCTCTAGTGCTTACCTTAAAACTATTACCTAAAAAGCCAATCTGCTCTACTCTTGTTTTTATAACGACGCAACCATTGGCTAGGGCTTTTTGATATAATAGATTATCTAAAGCATAACGACTAATGCCAAAACCACCAAGGGGTAGACGAGTGGCTACTTGCGTACCTTTAGGACTGGTTAGTAAAAAATTATCAATAGCGGTTGCCCCAATTTGAAATGGATAGATGCCTAGACTTTCTAAATAAGGTAATACTTCCTTAGAAATATATTCTCCACAAACCTTATGCTTGGGGTACTCATTTTTTTCTAAAACCAGTATTTTTAAGCCTGCCTTGGACAGGTGAACAGCATTTACTAAACCTGCTAAACCCCCACCAACGATTAGGACATCGTACATACTTAGGAATGAATTAAAATTATTTTTGAACCGTTCCTTATTTGAAATTTCCCTTGTAGACTATTGCCACTTTAACCTTTTTCTTTAAGACCCAACTTGATTTTCCTACTTCAAAATCAAGGCGATTAAGCTCAAAATTTCCTTTTGCGATTAAGTTAGTTGTTGTTTTTTCAATAGTAATGGGAAAGGTGAGAACTTTGGTTTTCCCCTTAATGGTCAATTGACCCGTAAATTCATATTGATTCCCTCCTATTTTTTTCAAGTTATCAGAAGCCAACTTAATTGCTGGAAATTGTTCGCTATGGAAATATTCTTTTTTTTGCAAATGCTTATTGCGTGCTTTAATTCCTGTGTCAATGGATTTAATAGCTGCTGTTCCTATAAAATAACTTTCGGATAGATTATTCTCCTCAAAATTAGCTTTTACCTCAAAGTCAGAAAATGTTCCATCGACATTTAAACCCAAATTTTTTATTTTAAAGGAAATTGTTGTTTTTGTTTTATCTGTATCAAGATTTTGAGAGTATAAAGTTGTACTTCCTAAACAAAGAAGGCCTAAAGCAAGCAAGCAATTTTTCATAATAAAATATTTTTTACTGAGGACTAATTCTGTTTATTTTGTCTTCCAAAATGAGTTAGGATGTCAGGGAGAAAATTGATAAATTTTTGTTGAAAAAATAATTCCGATACATCGAATTTGCGTTCAGTAAAAATTAACTAAAGTGGTAATTATTGGTTTTCAATAAAATATAAAGATGTTTTATTTTAATGTAACAAAGATTTAAGGAAGAACTTTTTCTTTCCTATAAAGAGAATTTGATTTCCCGATGCGTTTTATCGAAATAAAAGATTTGTAATCTATTGATTTTTAAAACTAAAATTTTGTAATTGATTGATATTCAATGAAATAAAATTGTGTTGAATTTTACTGAACGTATATGCGATGCATCGGAGCAAGTTCTATTCAGACGAGCAAGGAGGATTGCAAACGGATTTAACGGATTATTCGGATTTAAACAGATTTTCCTTATAATGTATATTGCTTTTTAGTAGTATTTTCCCTTTTCCCTGATGTTCTAACAACCCCCAAATTGTAAAAGTAGATTATTTCTTTTTATCAGTTTAGCAACAGCGAGACAGTAGATATATTTCAATTTGTCGCAAGATATAAATTTGGCAGTACTTCTAGCAATTTAGTTTGAAAATAAAAATATCTATCAATATTATCCGTTGGGAAATTAATCCGTTGGGCAAAAAATACTTCCCAATGGATTTATATATTTGTTAATGTGTTTTCTCAAAACCATTCCATTTGTCAGCTCTTTAAACAATAACCCAATCCTTACCTCAACTTTAAGATTTCCCTAATACTTCATTTATTGGACAAAGCTGGACTTCTTCCTACATTTGTAACATGAAAACGGATAAATTATTTGTATATGGTTCGTTAATGGGTGGTATTCAATCGCCAATTGCTACTTATCTAAAATCGAAAAGTACTTTTTTAGGGGAAGGATACGTTTATGGAAAACTATATGATATTGGGAAATATCCTGGACTAGTTGATGACAAGCAATCAAAAAATAAAGTACTTGGTCATATTTTTCAATTGAGCAATCCAATAGAAATGTTGCCTAATTTGGATTATTATGAATGTGTAGGGGAAGGCTTTGAAGCACCTAATGAGTATCGACGAGAAACGATTACAGTTCATTTAAAGAATGAGCAGGAACTTTGCTGGGTCTATTTATATAATTCCTTAACGACTGATTTAAAGCAAATTGAATCAGGGAATTATTTAGCCTATTTTCAAGAAAACCCAAAATATCAAAATTTTGTACAATCTTTAACGGATTTTTCTCGGCGGTAAAAAACCGAAAAGTAAAAATAACTATATGCGTAACCTATTCTATTTTTTGCTATTACTCTCGTGTTTTTCTTGCAAAACGCCGAATGGCAAGGCTCAATTTTCCAATCATTTGGCAAAAGAGACCAGCCCTTATTTATTGCAACACGCCAATAATCCAGTAGATTGGCATCCGTGGAACGAAGAAACCTTAGCTAAAGCAAAGGCAGAAAATAAGTTGATTTTAGTAAGTGTCGGTTATTCTGCTTGCCATTGGTGTCATGTAATGGAACATGAATCCTTTGAAGATACGGCAGTAGCAAGAATAATGAATGAGCATTTTATCAATATCAAAGTGGATAGAGAAGAACGCCCCGATGTGGATGATGTCTATATGACCGCTTGTCATTTGGCAACAGGGCGGAATTGTGGTTGGCCCTTAAATGCCTTTGCTTTGCCTGATGGTAGACCCGTTTGGGCAGGGACTTATTTTCCAAAAACGGAGTGGGTAGGTGTTTTAGAATATTTTATAAAAACAAAGGAAGAAGAAGCAGAGAAGTTGGATACTTATGCCGAGCAATTATTAAACGGCATTCAACAAAGTGGTCAGATTTCCTTTAATGGAAGTGACCAAATTTTTACGGCTGATAACTTGGCGAAGATTACCAAAAATTTCTTGAAAAATATTGATTTTAAAAAAGGTGGGAGAGAAGGCGCGCCTAAATTCCCAATGCCGAATAATTACCAGTTTTTATTACAAGCATACTATCAAACAGGAAATGAAAAAGCTTTGGAAGCTGTCACGACTACTTTAGATAAGATGGCAAATGGTGGGATTTATGACCATTTAGGTGGTGGTTTTGCTCGATATTCCACCGATGATAAATGGAAAGTGCCGCATTTTGAAAAGATGTTATATGATAATAGTCAACTGGTATCGCTGTACTCACAAGGGTATCAAGTGACTAAAAATCCATTATACAAACAAGTAGTGGAAGAAACAATTGCCTTTGTAGAACGAGAATTAATGGATAAAGATGGGAGTTTTTATTCTTCCTTAGATGCAGACAGCGAAGGCGTAGAAGGAAAATTTTATGTATGGACAGAAGCAGAATTGGCCGCTGTTTTTCAAGATGACGACCAATTAAAAATCTTTTCTAATTATTATGAAATTTATAAAAAAGGAAATTGGGAGCATAGCAATATTTTGCATCGAAAAAAATCTGCGGAAGAAGTCGCTAAAATTAGTGGCATTACCGTAGAAAAATTGAACGAGGTCATTACCGATGCCAAGGAAAAATTGATAAAAGCAAGAGACCAGCGAATTAGACCAGGATTAGACGATAAAGTATTAGCAGGCTTGAATGCTTTAATGTTAAAAGGATATGTGGATGCCTATAAGGCTTTTGGCAAAACTGCTTATTTAGAAAAAGCGATAAAAAATGCGGATTTCATTGCTACTAAATTATTACAAAAAGACAACCGACTGAATAGAAATTATAAAAATGGGAAAGGAAATATCAATGCCTTCTTAGATGACTACGCCTTGACAGTAGAAGCATTTATCGCCCTTTATCAAGTGACTTTTGAAGAAAAATGGTTGTATAAAGCCAAAGATTTAACGGATTATTCAACCGTTCATTTCTTTGATAAAGCATCTGGAATGTATAATTATACTTCCGATTTAGACCCGCCACTAATTGCCCGAAAAATGGAGACTAGTGATAATGTAATTCCCGCCTCCAATTCGGTGACAGCTAAAAATTTGTATACGCTAGGTTTATATTTTTATAACCAAGATTTTTTAGCCAAATCCAAGCAAATGATGCATAATATGTCTAGTAGTATTGTCGGTAGTGACCAACCTAATTTTTATTCCAACTGGTGTGCCTTATACAGTATGATGGTCAATCCTCCTTATGAGGTAGCGATTGTGGGCAATGATTATGCTGCTTTGCAAAAAGAATGGCAATCCGAATACTTACCGAATGCTATTTTATTAGGCGGTAAAAATGAAGGTAGCCTGGAATTATTAGAAAGTAAATTACAAGAAGGAGTGACGATGATTTATGTTTGTCAAAATAAGGTTTGTAAATTTCCTGTGGAGGAAGTGAAGGCGGCAGTTGCGCTTTTGGAGAAGTAAGTAGAGCTGTCTTTTTGTTTAGAAAATCAAGCAATCGTCTTAAATTTCAAGTAGATTGTCGAAGAAATGAAACAGAAACCCTGACTTTACTTATATTTATTGGAGTGTTAATATTTCAAGTTAGGTTGTACAGAATATGATTTTCAAGAAACGTTATTCCTAATTCTGAACAACCTATTTTCAAGCCTCAAAGACTGGGGTGGCTTATGCTAAGAAGCATAAAGAGCTATTGCAAAAACATATAATAGCATAGGGCGCAAGCCTTATAATCCTATGATATGACCATATAACATAAACCATTAATACCATGTTAGACAAAGGAAAAAAAGCATTTGATTTTATAAAAAAGGTAAATTCTGCCACCAAAAAGAAAAGAAAAATGAGTTCAGAAAAAGATTCAGGCCGTTCCAATCATGCCGATACGATAATTAGAAATCATGTAATTTGGTCGATGGGGGCAGGAATGATTCCTATATTAATAGCGGATATTTTTGCGGTAAGCGCCTTACAATTAGATATGATTCGCCAATTATGCCGAGTCTATGATGTTGATTTTGAAGAAACCCAAGGCAAGGCATTGGTTACTTCTTTGACGAGTTCTGCTTTGGCAAGAATTGGGGCAGGAAGTGTGATTAAATTAATTCCAGGATTGGGGTCTTTTATTGGCGGTGCTACCGTTTCGATTTTTGCAGGTGCGTCGACGTATGCTTTAGGAGAAGTCTTCAAAAAGCATTTTGCCTCTGGTGGAACAATTTTAGATTTTGACCCAGATAGATTGCGGAAGATGTATAAAGAGAAGTTTGAAAAAGGTAAAAAAGTGGCAAAAGAGTGGAATAAGGAAGCCAAAAATGACGAAGGAGAAAATTTTAGTGTACCTGTGGAAAAAGAAACTGCTCCACCTAAAG
>CAZXYA010000487.1:0-7215 GCA_964644655.1 uncultured Saprospiraceae bacterium
ACCATTTCTTCGGTTTTTTACCGAAAAATTAAAGGGTTTACCGACTTCTATCTCTTTTCTCTAATCTCTGCTCTCTATTCTGAATAGTCAATAAAAAATAAGATTATGGGAAAAACACGACAAGTATTATCAAAGAAAAAAGTAAAAAATTTAAAGAAAAGACTTAAAAGTTTAAAGGCAAAATTAAAAATAAAAAAAGCGGCTAAAAAAGAAAAATTAAAAGTAGTAAAGACACAAATGGCAAAATGTAAAGCCCACATTATTCCATTGAAAAAGGAAGTTAAAAAAGCCAACAAACAGCTTAAGGCTAAAAAGCAAGCTATTGCAAAAATTAAGCAATTAATAGCTCCTAAAAAGACAAAAAAAGAAAAACTTGTCAAGCAGTCTAAAGCAAAATCTATAAAAAAGCAAATTGCTAAAAAGCAAGCTAAGAAACCTAAAACAGAAATAGTAAAGACAATTACAAAGAAACGAGCTAAGCCTATTGGAAAAGTAATTAAAAAAGCGACTAAAGAAATTGTAGCGGCTAAGCCAAAAACGAATGTAGGAGGTAATAAAATAGTTAGAGTAGTTAAACCAATAGCTAAGAAAGCACCAACTATCAAAAAAACGGCTCCTCAGAAAATTGTACCTGCTGTGAAAAAGACTGTTGGGACAAAAGCACCTACTAAGATAGCGGCAGTTACCCCTAAAGTCACTCGTAGAAAATCGACTACAAATAAA
This sequence comes from uncultured Saprospiraceae bacterium, assembly GCA_964644655.1. GTDB lineage: Bacteria > Bacteroidota > Bacteroidia > Chitinophagales > Saprospiraceae > JAFMDF01. The sequence goes on from CAZXYA010000487.1 coordinate 724, forward strand.
GCGACTACTCCTCGTAAAACAACAGTTACCAGAAGACCTGATAATTTGAAGAGAATTGAAGGTATTGGCGTAAAGATTGAACAATTACTAAAGGCAGACGGAATAGATACCTTTGCAAAATTAGCAAATAGTTCTTTTGATCGTTTAAGAGGTATTTTAGATAAAGCAGGGCCAAGATTTAGAATGCATAAACCTGATACTTGGGGAGAACAGGCAAGTTTAGCGGCTAAAGGAGATTGGGAAACTTTGAAAAAACTGCAAGTGGAATTAAAAGGTGGTTTAAGGAAATAAATAAAGTTCTCTGACAAATCCTGTGGTCGATTTGATTTCAAGCTTTTTTCTGACTGAAGGAAAGAAAAAAGCTTGGAATTTAAACGACTCGTTCACGAGATTTATCAGAGAACCATAAATAATAATAGTTTTTTCCAAATTTTAAATTATTGGAATGATTTATGGATTAAGAAGATTGCCTTCCTATCCATAAATTACTCCAAACATTTATAAAGACTTAGTCTTATGGAAAAGATTAGATTACTACTTTTCATTGATGATGATTTTGCTACTAACTTTTACCACAAAGTAATTGTTCGAGACTCGGGCTTGGTGGAAAAATATCTTTTTTTTTCAACGGCTGCCGAAGCGCTTACTTATTTTGAAGAACAGAAAGCGCTTGGGAATCAAGAAAAACCCGATGCTATTTTCTTAGATATCAATATGCCAGAAATTAATGGTTGGGAGTTTTTAGACTTATATGCTGAAACTATTAATGATAAATCTCCTGTTTACATAATGTTAACCACTTCTTTAAACCCTAATGATCAACAGCGAGCGGAACTAAATCCCTTAGTTCGTGGTTTAAAAAATAAACCTTTAACGGTTACACATTTAGAAGAATTACAAAAAGATTTATCCTTAATTGTGTAACTTTAGGCTTTTTAATAGTTGCAAATTTATTGGGTAAAGTCGTAAACTATGTTGAAAAAAGTAAGAATTGATAAATGGCTATGGAGTGTCCGTATTTTTAAATCTCGCTCTATGGCAACGGATGCTTGTAAGTCGGGGAAAATTAAAATTAGCGAAAAAAATGTAAAGCCTTCCTATTTATTGCATAGAGAAGAAATAGTTTTTGTGAAAAAGAATGGTTTTAATCTTACCTTCAAAGTTATTGATTTATTAGAAAAAAGAGTTTCTGCTACGCTCGCACAACCCTGTTACGAGGATTTAACGCCTCCTGAAGAAATGAATAAATACAATGATTGGTTTGTTGGCAAAGGACGACCGGAGAGTAGAGACAAAGGAGCTGGACGTCCAACTAAAAAAGATCGTAGAGAAATAGATCGATACAAGGATTATTAATAAGGGGCAAAATAAAGAAATATCAAGCTATCAACTATATAATCCCTTTTTTATGAATCAATTACGCTATGGAACAATGTTCCTCTAATGCTTCCTCTCTAAAGGAATCTTTAATGATAAATGATAAACCTGCCCCTCCTTCCGCTCCGAAAACGAATAATTCTCCTCATACTGCAAAGCTAAACGTTTCTTGATATTGGCTAAACCAACCCCTTGATACTTAGAAGTAATGCCATTTTTCTATTTAAAGGTATTTTGAATACTAAATTCGCAATGGTCTAATTTGCTCACTAATAAATTAATTTTAATATAGCCGTTTGGATTACTAATCGTATCGTTATATTTGCAAGCATTTTCCACAAAATTCACCAAAATTAAAGGAACTATTAAATGGTATCCTTTCACCCCTTCGCTCGAAAACTGAATATTTTGTTGCTTGGAGTTTTTCATTTTATGAATTTCCAATAAATCTTCTATAGCCGATAATTCTTTATTTAAGCTCACTCTATCTTCTCCACAATCATAAACCATAAAACGCAAAATAGCTGATAATCGCTCTAACATCGGTGCGGTTTTCTCATTGCTTGTTTGTGCATAGGAATATATATTATTCAGCGTATTAAATAAGAAATGTGGATTAATTTGAGATTTTAAAAAATTGAGTTCGGTTTGTAATTTTTCGCTTTTTAACAAGACCTCTCTTTTAAAATTTTCGTGCCAAGCTTCGACAAAGTAAAGCAAACTAAAAGCGAATGTAATAATAGTAGATAATAAGAAATGGTAAGGAAACTCCTCTGAGGAGGTTGCTTCAAAATCTGGATAATTCGAAGGAATTAATTGATAAATTTTGTCGTATAGCTAGATGAAAAAAGAAATCAATAAAATAGTAGCAGGAAAATATATCCACAATTTCCTTTGATTTAATAAGGGCAACAAATAATAATAGTGAATATAAACGGTAGGTATTAAATACCCAATAGCGGCTATACCAAACAAAAAAGCATTAAAGGGTTCCTCATAATCTAATTGCTCCATGAAATTAATCACGAATAAGGCAACCCAGAAACCAATTTGTCCCCATATTATATATTTTCGAAAATTAGCGGATTCCATAATAGATCAAGAATACAACAAATCTTTCAGTTAAACAATTACTTTCAATTAGTGGGTAGATAAATCCTATCAGCGATAATTTTTATACCATGAACGGGAAAAACAAACTACTTTTACCACTTAAAGGATTTTTTTTACCGCTTATCAGATAGCCTAGTTAATTGATGGGTTAAAGATTTTTATTATTTGAAAAGCGACTAATATTGGGGCATCAAATCGTTATTGCAAGTTAATTAAATCACCTTGAAATTATTGGGTATCGAATTGAGTTTTAACTAAAATAAAAAAAATGACAAGAAAAGAATTTATAAAAATGTGCGGCTTATTTGGTATTGGTTTACCCCTCCAAACTACTTTAAGTTCCTGTGGCAAAGAAAATATTGACATAGCCACCGACGAAAAAGTACTCATTCTTGGCGCAGGTGCAGCAGGGCTAACAGCAGGCTACTTACTCAACCAACAAGGTATTGATTTTCAAATTTTGGAAGCTTCTAGCAACTATGGTGGAAGAATGAAAAGAACCACCGATTTTGCGAATTTTCCAATTCCATTAGGAGCAGAATGGCTACATGTCGAAAGGGATATTTTTGATGAAATCGTGAATGATGCGACCGTTCAAGTCGATATTAACACGACTCCTTATGACCCTAATGTAGATTATGGTTTGAATGAAGGAGTGCGCGTTTCTGTTTCAGATATAGGCTTTACAATAGACCAAAAATTTATCGATGCTACTTGGTTTGATTTTTTTGATCAGTTTATTGTTCCTTCCATAGCAGGACAAATAGCTTATAATAAAGTCATAGAAGCTATCGACTATTCGGGAACTGAAATAGTGGTTAGTACGGCTACGGAAACATTTGCTGCCAATAGGGTAATCACCACCATTCCGCTAAAAATGCTACAAAACGGTGCGGTTTCCTTTACCCCTGAGTTACCTAATAGCAAATTAGATGCGATAAAACAAGCAACCGTTTGGGATGGCTGTAAGGCATTTATTGAATTTTCCGAAAAGTTTTACCCTGCCTTTACAGGGTTTGATATTACGCCAGAACCAGATGGGCAGAAATTGTATTATGATGCTGCCTATGGTCAAAATACTACTCAAAACATTCTAGGGCTATTTGCTGTGGGTACAGGTGCGCAACCTTATCTACAATTATCTGATGCCGAATTAATCAATTTTATATTAGCCGAATTGGATGCTATCTTTGATAACAAGGCATCAGCTACTTATGTAAAACATATTTTCCAAAATTGGAATGCCGAACCGTTTGCTAATGGTGCCTATGTAGTTGATCATAAAGATTGGCGCAGAGTCCGAACACTTGGAGAATCTGTGGATGATAAATTATTTTTTGCAGGGACTACTTATACCGATGGTAGTAATTGGGGAAGTGTGGATGCTGCTGCCACATCTGCGAAAAACGTTGTCAATGCACTTATAGGTTAGGAGATCTGTTCATTTGGCGGGAGGTTACGACTATGAACGGACTAAAAACGAAAAATGTTGATAGTGAATTCTTTATCCCAAAAGCAAAGTGTGGGGTTTCAAAGGTAAATTCAAACAGCTTCTTAAGAATCAAATTTATTAACATTTATTCTTCTTTTTGACTTCTAGACAACATATCAATTGTTAAAGTTACTATTCCACACAGCTTTCTTTCTTTTTAGACGTTATCATATTGTAAAATCCTTTGTTGGATTTTATTAAAGTTAATATAATTAAATTATATAAATTTTTTTAGTTGGTTTTGTTTGTTATTGTTGTAAAGGGTATCTTATGATACCCTTTCTTTTTAAAGGATAAATAAAATATAAATTACTCCTTATCCATGCTTCAGCTCTCCTACCAAAATACTTTTCAGCAAATATGCTTAATTAGAGCGTTAGGTTAAAAAGTGATGAAAAATCCGTAGCTAACTTAATCCGTAGCTAAAAAATGTGAGCTACGGATTCTAAAGAAATTACTACTTAAATAATATCAATTTTCAATCTGACACCCTAATAGTACCTTAATTTAGTTACTTAAGCTTGTAATAGGTGTTAGGTTCAATTTTCTAAATTCTACTTCTGAGCCTTCCGCTTGTACAGCAATTTGCCCTTTACTAGCCGTTGCTTGATAGCCATGATTAACTAAGACATCATTTACCCAAACCTTTATCTCCTTATTTAAGCATTCTACTATCATTTTATTCCATTGCCCTAAAGGTTTTTCTGTTCCATCTGTAAGGTTGACTATTCTTCGTTTTTTGCCTTCCGTGATACCCCATTTTTCTTTTGGACCTCTGCGTTCCACCATATTCTCCACTTTAATATCTTCTACAATTACCCAGAAATCACCTGCATTTTCATGCATCATTTGAACTTCTATAGACTTAGGAAACATTTTATATAAAGCTCGGGGAGTAGAGGCATGGACTAAAACACCACAATTTCCTGGCTTACCAGGGAATTTATATTCTACTTCTAACCGATAGTTTTCATACTCGGCATCAGTAATAAGGTGTCCTTGGGGAGTGCCTAAACTCACCAAATTTCCCGCCCTCATGATAAAGGGATTAATCGCATCAGGCATAGTATCCATTTCTGGAACATCTACGTGCCAACCTGTTAAATCTTTACCATTGAATAGACTTCTAGTAATTGGAGCCTCCTCAATCCTTGGGGTTACAATAATATTTCGATACTCAATAGGACCATGATCGCCTTGTATAAAAAATGGACCTGGCTCACCTTCTTTACTATCTAACGCACCACCAGTAATACCAGGAATAACTTGGTCTATGATAACTGGAACACCATTAGCGACTACCGTAACTCTTCTGCCAATAAGGGTGATGTCATATTGTTGCCACTCTCCTGCATTTTTAGCCATCATTTGATTAGGAGATAAAAAGCCGTAGATTCCAGCAAATAGAGTGCTAGAAGGTTCCATCCCTTTATTATCCTCAATCTGAACCTCATACCTACCTCTTAAATAAACCCCACTATTACTTCCTTTTGGGTAGCGAAATTCTACGTGTAGTTTGAAATCTTGAAATGTCCTTTCTGTTACTAGATTGGCGCCACTTTTCGGACTTGTGAGGATGCCGTCTTTTACTACCCATTGATTTTCGCCCATTGCCTTCCAACCACTCAAATCTTTGCCATTGAATAAGGAAATAGGTTCACCCCATTTAGGATTTTCATGATACCGTAATTTAGGCGCTTGTACGGCTGACCAATTATATGTTTTTCCGTCGGTATAACGCATGGTTCCTTTAAGCCCATTATGGTCTAGCCATCCTTCAAATGCCATATCCATTTCGCCCCCTTCCCATTGTGGTGGAATCGCAAAGCTAAATTTTTCTCCCACCGTTTTGACTTCAGCAATAGGTCTAGCACTACCAAAAGCATAGACAAATCGACCGATTAATGTTTGCCTACCTGATTTGTAGATTTCTAGCCAAGCAGGAAGTGCTTCACCATCTTTTTCAATGACTAAATCCCATTTGCCTTGAATGGCTTGATTAAATTGTCCAAAAAGAGTTGTGTTGTTGATGGTTAAAAATAAAATCAACCATCCTAAAATTATAATTACTTTTTTCAAAATAGAGGAATTATGATATAATAGAATTTCGTAAAGATAGAAATCTATTGGAGAATTTATAAGTGTTTATGCTAAGATATACTGTGTATACTAAATTTTTAGTAGCAGAGGGCTTAGCGCAAAGGGGAGGACAGTCCGTTAGGAATAAACTTTTGGTGGATTTAATAACGAATTAATTTGATTTTGTAGCATAGAGTAGGGGCATTTAGCGGATACTTATTTTAGTTGAACGAGCTAGTTAAAAATGGCGATTATGAGTTATTAATAATAAATGAGTTAAGAAAAATAGTTCATTGAATGTAAATGCATTTTACTCAGACATAATTTTATTTCTATAAAATCATTATTCATTATGATTTAGTTATGTATTTTTTTTAGAGACTGTTAAATAAAGTGTGTCACTAGCAAATTTCCTAAAAAAGTAGAAATTT
>CAZXYA010000488.1:0-7196 GCA_964644655.1 uncultured Saprospiraceae bacterium
TTTCTGCCTTTACTGCTAGGTTAGCCAAATCCATTGCTTTTTGATGGAGTTGATTGGCTGATGGCACGTTAGATTGATTCATCTTTTCATTAGTTTTCGAGAATAGAAACACCCCTCCCGAACAGGGAGGGTAAAAGTTTCTATTCCATACGGTTCGATTAAAACTACTTTTTTGAATATATTTCAATTCCATACGGTTCGATTAATAACAATACAAAAATAGCATTAAATATATTGATGGTAGGTAAAATCTAACTACTTTTTTCAATATTGACATATAAAATTAAAATAAGTACCTTTGCATAGAAAAAACTAAACTATGCAAAAGGAATTTATATTTATTGATGAGTCCGGCAGCCCAGATTTCTTTGGTAAAAGAAAACGACCACTATGGCTAGATAATAATTTTCAGCCTCTTCTTTTACTCGGAATGATAGTAACTAAACATCGTGGGAAACTAAGAAAAGAGGTAGAATCATTTCAAAAAAGAATTTTAGAGGATAGTCTTTACAATTCTATTTATAGTGTCAAACAACCAAATTGGTTTCTTCATGCTAAAGACGATCATCCCGAAGTAAGGATACAATTCTTTGAAAAAATAAGGCAGCTAAATTACTTTGATTGTTATATAATAATAGCAAGAAAAATTCCCGAAATATTTATCAACAAACATAATGGAAACGCCAAAGAATTCTATTTCGATATATTGCATAATTTGATTCAAAAATTTTCTTTTACTGAAGGTAGTCACTATCAATTCTATTTAGCTCGGAGAGATAAAGAAAACTTAAACGCCTTTACTGGTGCTGTTGAAAAGGTTATTTCGAAAAGAATAAAACCAGATGGAGAGCCCATTTCTACTTATCAATGTCAAGTTGTTACAGCAAAGGATACACCAGAATTAAGTGTTTTAGATTATATGTTATGGGCTGTGCAAAGGTATTGCTTGAAAGGCGAAAGAAGATACTTTACAGCTTTAGAAGGAAAATTTAAATTAATTTATGATGTCTATGACAAAACATCTGAAAACAATTTATATGAAGTAGGAAATCCATTTTCTTTGGATGAGTTGGATAGCTTTTGGCAGAAATAAAAAACGGATGCAAACTCTCACGGCACCGTGCCAATACTGGCAACCCCCGCAGAATGCGAGTTTATGAAACCGTGACAACTTACACCCTCTTTACAAATATACAAATTTTGTGTTTCAATTCCTCATGGTTCAATTAATATTTTCAATATGACAGAATTACTTTAAAATTTTAATAATGCAAAATAATCTTTTAACCCAACTCACTGGTGACCCATTCTGCGATATTGGAGGTCATGTTATTAGATGTTTACAAGATGAACATAAAAAAGACGATGATACAGAAAAGTTGGTAGAATACATTACTAATATTTATATAAAACATTGGAAGCAAAAACTACATTCTTTTTTCTTTAATTCTAAGTTAACACATAATTCGGTAAGTGGAAAATACGAGAAAGCTTTTAAGGGGAATACAGAATATTATAAATTCAAACCAGAAAATGCTATAAGAGAAGGTTATTGTAGAATAACAGGGCAAAAAACTCTATTGTTTCCTGCCACTAGAATGAATTCTATCCTTACTAGCGCAGGGTCTATGGTTAATTTTAATCATGGGTTTGAAGAAGGGCTACTTTTATCCAGAGAAGCATTGATACGGATACTTTTTACGCCATTTGGTGCTATTCAGATTGGAGGGCAATATGCCGTTATTTATAGTAACGATGTTGAAATAACAAAATATTTTACTAATGAGACCTGCACATATAACCTCAATAGGATTTCGATTAATTTAGCAAAAGGTGTTAGAAAATCAAAATATAATAACCCTTCTAGTGCATTATTCCATTTTGCAGACAAACTTTATTATTCCGATTTAAAAATAGCTACACTAAATACTAAAACAGGGGAATCTGAAACTAAAGGAATTGCATTAAATATCATGCACTTTACCAATTTTGCACAAGATGCTACCATTCAACTATATCAGTTACCAGCAATTGTCTTCCAATTTTATCACTTATGTATTAGTCAATTTAAAGATGATTGGAATGCCTTTATAAGAGCAAATTATATTAAATATAGAGGATATAAAGCAAAATTTGATACCGAGTCAGCATCTTATTTAGAAGTCACAAAAGAATCTACACTTATAGAAAAAAAAGATTTTCAATACATCAAACAACATCTAGGAGATATTAGTCTTGCAATAGTAGGAACAAAAAAACTAAAAGATAAAAAAACTAAAAAAGATATAGCGTATCAAATATTCAATAAAAACGAATTTTCATCATGGAAACAAAGTAAACAATTTAAAGAATGGAAAGAAGATAAAAAATATAAAGAGTTAAAAGGTAAAACACTCAAAGAAGAAATAGTATTACAATACCAATTTGAGGATTATTCAGCTAAATGGATAAATGTTATTTACGAAAAATTAATTAACAACAAATCTATTTTGAGTAATATTTTGAAATGGAATACTAAGCACAGTTTTAATTTTGAAATTACAAAAATCTATCTAATAGCTATTAGAAATATGAATAAAAAAACACTAGAATGTATCGAACGCATTGCCGAATTCGCTATCACAGACCAAGATGAATTAAAAGGTTTAAATAAAATTCGGTATACTAAAAACCCAGGAGAATTAAGGTCTTATATTCTAAAAATGATTGAACGCAATTATAAAGAAGAAAATAAAGATGCTTTAATTACCCTCCAAGATTATGTACAATATCTATTCCCTGATAATACTTCATGGAAAGAGATAAGAGATTTATTATTAATTGGCATTTATCAAAAATTACACGAAAATAATATGGCTCTTCCTGAAGATGAAGACGATACTGAAGAAAATTTGAATAAAACTGATTTTGAATAAAACTGATTTTGAATAAAAATAATTAATCAAAACCTCAAAATATTATGAAAGTACAAGGATTTATTCTAATTGATGTAAATGTAGCTGCCTTAAATAATGCTGGCTCCATCCAAGTTGCGGGTACTGAGAACAGAGTCGTTACCAAAAAAATAGTCAAAAATGGACGAGCTCATACGTACGTTTCGGGCCAGGCTTGGCGATATTGGTGGAGAGAAACGCTACAAAAATATTTCAAATGGTCTATGTCTCCCATTACTAGGGAAGAGAAAGTAGCTTATACAGATGCTAATCCTATTCGCTATGACGATGATGATATTTTTGGTTATATGCGAGCAGCGAAAGAAGTAGTATTGGACGAAAATGGAAATGAACTTAAAGATAAAAAAGGGAAACCCAAAATGGTCAATGCTACTGTAACTCGTGTTTCTCCTCTAAAAAATTCTGCTCTAGTATCTGTTGGTAATGTCAGAGTAGCTACTCATTTCGCAAGTTTATCAAGACACGCTGGCAACCCTGTTCCGTATGGAAAAGAAGAATATGGAGCAATCATGAAAGGAATGTTCTCTTTGGATTTAGACCAAGTTGGAACTTTTTCATCTTATAATAAAACTGGATTTAAAAATTTGAATACAGCAAAGCAAAAAGAGGCACTTGATAATCCTAAAAACTTCCAAATTAATGATGAATTTGTAAAAGACAAAGAGGGGAATCCTGCACAATTAGTTCGACTTTCGCCTGACGTTAGAAAAAAACGAGCTGTAGATGCTTTAAAAGCACTTACAGTAATTAGTGGTGGAGCAATGCAAACAAATAACATGGAAGATGTTACTCCTAAATTTATTGTTTTAGCTAATACAACAACAGGAAATCACCCCTTCTCCCATATTATTACTGCTGACCACATCACAAAGGAGGACTCCATCTTGAGTATTGAGGCAATAAAGGAAGTTTTGAAAGAATATAAAAAACAGTTTGTTGGGACAATTTATATAGGTAGGCGTACAGGATTTTTTGATGCTTACAAAGCTGAACTTGACACATTAACAACTTTAGATGAGAAGGAATACCCAAAAGTAGAAGTTGGTGCAGTTAATGAAATGATTGATAAATTTTCAAAAATAGTTGGAACTTACATTGAATCACAAAAAAAACCAAAGGATAGTTAAAATGAAAATGTACCGAATTGATATATCAAGTTGGACAGCTAGTTTTCGCTACCCAAATTTAGTTTCGGGTTTTCATCCAACACTAGAAGTTCCTCCTATAAGCACTGTTTTAGGTCTCATTAATGCTGCTGCTGGATTTTATATTAAGCATAATAAATTAACTATTGGCTATACCTTTTCTTATGAAGGAAAAGGAACAGATTTAGAGACAATATATAGTATTCATAGTAAGGATGGAAAACCAAAATTAACTGCTACTAAAGGAATATTGAAAAGAGAATTTTTGTATCAAAATCAATTACAAATATATACTGCGGATAAAGAAATAGCAGATTATTTCTGTTCACCACACTATCCCCTGTTATTGGGAAGGATGAATGATTTAGCAACAGTTAAACATAGTGAAGTAAATGAAGTAGAATTGACTCCAATAGAAAATGGTCAATATATAGTAGGTCAAATCATTCCATTAAAAGGAAATTTCTTGGCTGGAGAAATCCAAGCATTACCCAAGTATTTTACCAATGATTTTCCTAGGAATAATATAGGAACAGAACCCTACTCTATTATCAGTCATCAATCAAGAGGTCAGCCTACCTCGATAAAAGCATATAGAGATACTACAAATCTTAAAAAAACTATTGACATTTACTTACATGAATTAGATTTTTCACTGTATGGCTAGGAAATTATTAGCAAAATCAACACCTGAAGTTTCCTTATTGGAGCACATTAAAGACTGTCATGAAATTTTAGAAATAATTAAGCGATTAATCCCTAGTATTGAATCCGTCAGTACAATTGATAAGAAAATTTGGGATTTATTATTTGTGGCTATTATCTTTCATGACCTTGGAAAAGCTCATTTTGAATTTCAAAAATTGCTTCATAAGGTAACAAATAAATGGGAATATAGGAGACACGAATTTTATTCAATTCCCTTTTTGAGTGCTTATCAAATAGAAGATAGTCTAAAAGAAATGCTCAAATTGATAGTCGCTGGACATCACAAAGGTTATAACGTTTTAGCTGAAAAATATTTGACGAGGTATGATAATGATGATGAACTTCTATTTGATGTTTCAACAAAAGATGATTTCAAAAAAGATTTTGAAGAAAACGTACTAGTAAAGCCAGCTATCAAATTATTAGCAAATCATTTTCAAATATCATTAGAAAAAGAAAAAATAAAGCCCAAAAATATTAGTACATTAATTCGGCTATATATTAAGACTCAGCCCTACAAAATAGACAAAGCTAATTTCTTTTTACCATTATTATTATTTGGAGGCTTAAAATGGTGCGACCAACTAGGGTCTGCTAAAATAAAAAAATTACCAAGTCTCTATCCTATTGACTTTAATTTTCTCAATGAATTTAAAAATAGTTACTATCAACATCAAATTGAATGTAATGAAATTTTAGGAAATATTATTTTAAAAGCACCAACAGGAGCTGGAAAAACCGAAAGTTCTTTACTATGGATCAGAAAACAACTTGTAGAATTTGGGCAAGGAAGAATATTTTTTGTACTGCCATTTACTGCTTCTATTAATGCAATGTTTGAGCGACTTGGGAAAAACCTGAATAACGAAAATGAATGGAAAGTAGGAATGGTACATGGTAAATTAGATGCCTATTTATATAATTATTTTGATGATTATCAATACTCTATATCTGATCGAAAGGAACAAATAAAATCCCTAAGAAAAAAATTTAAAAGAACACTAATACCATTTAAAATAACAACGCCATTTCAGCTTTTGAAGCACTTGTTTGGCTTAAAAGGATTTGAACAAGGAATGTTTGAAATGGTAGGTGGGTATTTTATTTTTGATGAAATACACGCATATAGCCCTGTGGTAGCCGCCCAGATTAAAGTCCTGCTTGAATTTGTAACAAAACATCTTAATGCCAAAGTTTTGATTATGACTGCTACAATGCCTAGTTTTTTGAAATCAGAATTAATTGAAGCTATCGGTCATTTTACTCCAGTCACTGCAAGTAAAAATCTATATAATAAATTTAAACGTCACAAAGTAAAAGTACTAGAAGGTAAATTAGGGGATAATTTAGGATTAATAAAAAAGGCATTGAAAACCAAAAAGGTTTTGGTTGTTTGTAATACAGTTAAACAAGCTCAACTAGTTTTTAAAGAACTTAAAAAAGGATTAAAAAAAGAAGAAGCTACTTTACTACATAGTGCATTTAATGGACATGATAGATATAACAAAGAACAAACTCTACTAAATGCTGATAAAGTTAAATTACTTGTAGGAACCCAAGCGATTGAGGTTAGTCTTGATATTGATTATGAAGTTATTTTTACAGAACCTGCACCAATTGATGCTTTGATTCAACGATTTGGTAGAGTTAATAGAGACAAGTCAAAATGGACTGAAAGAGGATTGTGTGAATGTTGCGTTTTTTCAGTAAATAATGATACAGATAAATACATTTACAATATGGATATTGTAAAAGAAACAATTCAACAATTAAGGTTAATTGAGCCATTTAATGATGGTTTAATTAAGGAACAAAAACTACAGGAAGTAATAGATAAGGTATATCCAAAATGGAATAAAAAGGATAAGAAAGACTTTGATAATGCTTATTTAGAATTATATGCGAGAGTCAAACGAATTAGTCCCATGCTACATTCTGACCTAGATGAAGAGGAGTTTTATTCACAATTCGATGGCATTAAAGTTCTCCCAGAAGCCTGTTATAACATTTTTAAAGAACGAATTGAATCTTTGGGTTTCATTGGAGCCGAAGGCTATAAAGTGCAAATTAGACGTAGCAATTTTATAGGTTGGAAGCAAAACGGAAACTTAGTTTCAAGTTCTTTAGCAGTAGGAACAGAAAAAGGCAATATCATCACTATTCGGTTTTATAGAACTAATAAAAAATATACCTCAGATTTAGGACTAATTCCTTATGAAGAGGATAATTGGCAAACTTTTGATGTTTTATAAATTATATCATCCCATGACCACCACCGCCACCCACATCAACCTATACCACGTCTGCCACCGAGAACTTTGGCTACACGCCCACGGCATCCGCATGGAACACACCTCCGACATCGTATACGAAGGCAAGTTAATAGGCG
>CAZXYA010000489.1:0-7178 GCA_964644655.1 uncultured Saprospiraceae bacterium
AAAAACCATCCTTTTCGCTCCCCAAACCCCTTAATCCAGCCACTTCATGACATTCAGAAAGTGTCAACTACTTTTTTTAATGTAGATAAACATGTCAGATTTAGTAAATCTTTTTCTGTTTGATAACCAAGAATTTAGATTTACGATCCCGATAGCTATCGTGGATGAAAATTTAGCAAATCCTGCCATTTGCAGTCAGCCTGTACTAGGAGGCTATTATTTAACTGTACCAAGTATTCATAGTAAATAATTAGCTACAACCATTGTTACATAGACTAGACCTAGAAATGACACTACCCTATCTCCTGTTTTAGGATATATAAAGACATTAATCAGGTTCTACGCTAATGCGTAGTCATACTAGGCCATCTTTTGAATAGATAGGAAAAATTATAAAATAAAATTTGGGTTGATAGGAAAGACCTTAGTGGGGGGATAGGTCTTTTGTAGATAGGAACACTATTTTTAGTAAGACTAAAATCGTACCATAATTGGTTGACTTTTATTTTAAAACTCTATCTTCTAACTGCCAAAGGTTTAACCTCCTCTAAAAAGTGTTTGATACTTGTTTAGAGAATCCTAGTTGTAAAATGAGGTTAAATCCAAAGGCGGCGTGTTCAAAATGTATATGGTTTCAAAGACTTTTTTATAAAAAATATTGCAAAATTTACATTTTAATAATTTTTGAATAAAAAAGCCACTTACAAGACAAACTCATAAGTGGCTAAATATTCGTAATTAAATAGGCGTATTAATCCTTCTCAAAGTATAAGATAGAAGTTCCACCAGCGGATATTCCTGGCAATTGGTACTTTGCACTCACTTTATATTCACCTCTTCTCATTGCTGGATAGGGGACCTGCGTCAATCCAATTAAATCAGTACATTCCTGTTCAGTTTTTCCTTCTTCTCTACAAATAAGTAGTTGAGACTCTATATTAGTTCCTGTACATTCTATTCTTGCTTGGTCTGCAAATTCGACCAAACTATTAACAGCGCCTTCTAAATCTAAAGTTATATTCTGCACAAAAGGGTGAGCATTAAAACTACCTTCATCGAAAGCAGTAGCATTTGCTTCACCAGAAATTCCACCAGTAATGCCTGCTCCTTCCTCTAATCCTTCTTTAGGGAAATCTATAAATTCACAAGGATTTGCGATGTTAAAATTTTCTAAAAAAGGCTTTATTTCCTGCTGAATCCATTGGTTATCTAAGTCTACCTTAAAGCTAACCAAGGGAGGTATATTTCCAGAACCATTAATTTCTATGTCATCAAATTTCTCACTAACATTGATGTTATTATAAGTAGCAACAGTAGGTCTTCCAAAATCATTCGTTGGTGGATTTTCACTTTCTATACCAATCGCTCGAATTTTGTCTTCAAATCTATCGTACTCACTAGTTCTAAAATAAGCGGTATAAACTGCATCATCAGAGCGTTCTGTTGCAAAAGAATTATCTGCTGTATTAGGAATGGCTAATGAATTAGTAGCTACTTCTTGATCTCCTGTAGTTTTCAAAACGTCTACTTTGTATAAATGTCCATTTTGTAAAAAGGCTGGATCAAGTGGATAACTGATTCTTCTATTCGTTTCATCATAAGTAAAATCAACTAATTGCTCCGATCCATTCGAGTTGGTAATTCTCACTTGTTGCTTAGTCCCGGCTGGCAGGTTACTAAATAAATTTGCTTGCCCTGAAACCAACTGAATATACCCTATCTTGGCAGGATGTTGCTGCTTAAAGAAATTAGTCATCCCATCAACTGGATAAGCATAAGCGATATTACTTTCTGGAATATAATCTAAGGCTTCTCCTGTAGCAAAAGTTACTTCTTTTTCTTCTTCTGTAAAACGTACCCCATTACGATAAATTTGTACGGTTGCTCTAAAAGTAATACTATCATTTCCATCAAAAGTGTTTAATGGAATTAACTTGATAGAAGTTTTATCTTCATTGTACGTCCAAGTATAGGGGATAGAAGCACCATTTCCATCAAATAATCCATTCTGGCGATTATTTTGAATTAATTCTGCTCTAAAAACTTGTTCCGTTTGATTCAAATCGAATACAGAAAAATCTTTTTCTAAAGGAAGATTAAAAAACACTTCTGGGTGTTGATTAGTTGGTACATCTCCCTCTTCATCCCCTGGAGATAGTCTAGCAATAATATCCATTCCTAAAGCCTGATTTGGGTCATCAGATACCAAAGTGCAATCTTCTCCTAATTTGAGGGCTAAGCTACCATTAATTTTTAAAATACCAATTTTTAATTTCATCCCCAAGGTTGCTTGGGCAAAAATTGGATTAGGCAACCTTAATTGTAATACGCCCGCTACGCCTAATTCTGCTAAATTGATGCCTGCTATTTCTAAACTACCAATTGCATAAAAATAAGCCTGCCCTGAACCATACCATCCATTAATACCAATATTATCTCCAGTTTCCAAACAAGACACCCCTTTATATTGTCGAATCATTACATCAAAACCTAAACCTGCAGCTAGTCTTGTCTTAATAATTTTCTTTATTTCTGCCTCCATTTCTACATTTACTCTACCACCAAAAACCATTCCTGCCCCAGAAGTCCGAAGCGTTTTATTATCATTTATTTTATAGGCAATTTCTCGAACTTCTGCTGGAAGTGGCAGCATTGGATCGGTTTGAGTACCTATTTGGAAATAAGCACCTCCATTAGCACTACCTACAAAAGGTAATTTAAAAACCAGCCCTGCTAATTCATGTTCTGGTAGTGTTCTACCTACCCAGATATACCATTTGTTGGGATCGAAATGGAGGACTGCGTCCACTACTTTACCACCTATTCCCGAACCTTCAACAGTACCACTTGGGTCAATTAAAAAGACATTCAATAAGCCGTGAAAAGAAGGTTCATTAAAGTTGAAATTTAAAGAAACAAAAGCAGAAAAAGGAGATTTTATTTTTGCTGGTGGTTCTTTGGCATCACTCTCATACTTAGGAGCATTTTTAAAGGTTTTTAGGGTTTCTACATCCCATTCCGCCAAAAATTCTCCATTCCCTTTCAAGGTCATCTGGTCAATGCCATTATTATCATTAAAGAGCATAGATAAACTCGCATAGCCATCAAAAACACTTTTTTTACCTGCCGTTGCAAAAGCAAGAGAAGCTTTAATGCCTAAGCCTTTACTCTTATCAGGTGCATAGACTGTTCCAGAGAAAGATTCTCCTATCCCTGGTAATGCTTCTGTTCCTGTTGCACTAAAGTCTATTTTCTCCTCTACTATATCCAAATTCATGGAGGCACCACCTCCAAAACCTTTCATCGTAAAACTTGGTCCGATTGGGATACCATCTGTAAAGTTAACCATTGCATCTACAAAGAAATATTTATAATCTTCTTTTTTCCCAAACTGAGAGGCTGCCTTCAAGTCTACTTTAAATCCTTTAAACTGTACATCTAGTAATCCTCTAAAACCTACCCCCCATTTTGGATCTGGGTTGTCTTCTTCGCCATAAAAGGAAAGGTAACCTCTTAAACGTTCAACTCCTGGAAAACTCGCATCTATAGTAAGGGAATCTAATTTTACCCCATCAAATTCCCATTTTTGGCGACCATTATCATCCGCTAATTTTGCTTTGATTCTCATTTTACCACTAGCATTGAGCCCAAGCGTAGTATCTCCTAGAATCAAGTCAATGCCCAAAGCTAGGCCAATTTTTTCATCCACTTCTCCTTTATAGGGTCGAATTTCACTCAATCGAATTGGGAATCCGCCCGCATCGTTTTTATCTTCTGCGGAACTATGTAATCCCCAGACTCCAGGACTAAAATAAGGAGCGACATTACTTACTTCAAAACCTTCAAAGCAAACTCCTTTGAATTTGGGTTTTATCGGCGTTCTTGTTGAATCAGCGCTAATATCTAAACGACCATTCAAAATCGCCTTAGCTATAAATTTACCATCGGTCTTGCCAACTTGTATTTCTGAATCTTTTTCTAAGGTCACATCCGCTAAAAATAAGGGGGCAGTAATAGCAGAATCTAATGCTACCGTAAAGCTATATTGATCATTCGGATATATTACCGCTTCATAACTCATTGGGTCATCAAAAATGGGTACTTTTATTTTTCCTTTTAAGCCTGCACCTGCAAAGCTTGTTTTGATTACCTTAAATTCAAAACCATTTACCGAAAAGGCCCAACCATCTAAGTTTCCTTTATCAAGAGAAATTACTTCTCTTTCTACGGATACTTGACCAGTAAAGCCACAATCATCTATTAATATATCATTTGCTTCTATGTTTGTAAGTAAGGTATCCGTTTGCGTAGTTGTACCTCCGTCTTCGCCTAATTCTGTTTTTGTAAACGTTTTGGGTAACTCTACTGAAAGATGTTTCATATAAAATCCTTTCCATTGAGGCGCCATCACTTTAGTGGCTTCATCATAAAATGGAGAGGTATAGCCCATTAAAGGGGTAAATTCAGGTGTTTCACTACTACTGAAATCTAAAACCATTTCTGAAAGTTTCCATTTAATATCTTGTGCTTTGGTTAAAGCAAATGGAGGGGCACTTACGGTGGCATGAAATTCTAGCCAACCTTCTACCCTTCCTATTTTTAAGGGAATGAAATAATTCTCATCTCCTTCTACCGTATCTAAAGTTTGTGGATCTAAAGGGGTAATCAATCTTCTACATATTTCTACTTCTGCATCAATCCCAAAATGACTAAATCCGTCACAATCCCAAGCAACATAGGTATCTTCCGTACCTTTGATATACAAACGAGCAACATTATTTAATCGAATGCTGACATCGACCCCCAATAAAGAAAGTTTAGAATCTCCCGTTATTCCTGTTGGTCCAAAACCGATTCCATAAGCTCTAAATCCTACTTTTTTGCCCGTATTGGGGTCTTCTACTAAGGCATAAGCATCTAAGACTGCTCCATTTGGAGAGAAAACAATATTATCTATAATAATGCCATAGCTTTTTCCGCCAATTGTTTTGTCAATGCTAAATGGTAACAAGTTTGTTCCTTCTGTTTCTGGATTCATGCTTATTTGCCGAGCTAAAGCTGCTATGTAATGAATTCGATGGACTCCATTGATATATTCTGCGCCTTGCA
Organism: uncultured Saprospiraceae bacterium; assembly: GCA_964644655.1. GTDB lineage: Bacteria > Bacteroidota > Bacteroidia > Chitinophagales > Saprospiraceae > JAFMDF01. Next base: position 5,110 of record CAZXYA010000489.1, read on the forward strand.
ATAATTCAAAAGAGGCATCTGCTACTGTAAAATCTTCGTTAAATACGGAATTACCTATCGCCGCTGTAGCCGCAGTACTTGGTCCGTGATCATAAACAAAGCCTTTATAACCATTGGTAGCCGACAATAAATTTTGTTGTTTTTGACTAGCCAATAATAGTTGATTGGCATATAGCGCATTTCGATCGAAAACCCCATTTGCCGGGAAATGGAATGGGGAATCTTGCTGCCAAATACTAGTAGTGCCATTAATCGAAGTTTCTTTTGCTTCGAGTAAAATCTCTATTTGTCGGGTCAACCATAATTTTAATTTTTCTGGATTAGTACTAAACTCATTATATTCTTCTACTGACCAATTCTTGATGGCAGCCAATATTGTTTCCAAAACAGTAGCATCCACCGCTAATTCTTGTAAAAAAGTAGCTGTTGTTTCTAAATCTCCCAATATTTTATCACATCCGTAAAGACCAATATGTGCTGTTTCTATTTTGATAATCAAGGAATCTCTAAATACAGCATTTGCTAATGGCTCTGGTTTATTTAGAAACGCCTTGGATAAACCTTTCAATAGATATTCATCATTTTCCCCAAAATAAGTTGCCCGATCTACATCCGATCGATTCACTAAATCCAATAAATCGGTGCGAATATCCCCACAATTGACCAAAGCCAAACTATCTTGCTTTTCTTTAAGCAATGCTGCTAAAATAGCCGCTATCTTTTGTTGGATACTGTCTTTTTGTTCTTCCGCATAAGCCGCAGCTTCTGGGCTAGTAGGAGAATGGTTCTGACAAGTCTCTCCTGCCCTATTTAGTTGACTGCTGTTACAACCACTTTGGTCATAGCCATCAAAATCAAAGCCCAAAGAATCGTATCTAGACATAGTGAAATGATTATATCCCGTAGAATCAAAACCGAGCGCATCCAATCCTTCTGGTCCATATACCCGTTCCATTTCTGCTGTAGCATCTTCATCAGGCAAATCCACACAAATTTCGCCACCAATTGTAAGCGTATCTCTTGGTACATCAAAATTGGGATAATCTGCGAGGTTTCCTTTTACTGTTTCGACTTCTCCCGTCACTACTTGATATTTATTATTTACTGTTAGTGCATCGAAAGTCACGCTAACCACCTTGTTTTGAAAAGGCAATGGAATGATTCCTGTTCCACTATACGGCGATGTTTCACTCACCGTACCTAAAAGGATGGGGAATCCTCCTATAAACCAAATATCTCCTTCTTTAGGAACATCGGCTAATGGCGTTATATCCAATTCTTCATAAGTAAAGGGATCACCACATTTATAATCTGGCAATTCAATTGGCAAGTCCTCTTCTTCTTCCTCAAACTGGTCCAAAAGAGGTAATTCCACCTTAGGGCCACATTCCGCATCGTCTAGCGCAACCTGTGCTAAATAAATCCGATTGACGGTATCTACGGTTTCCAGCGGAAAAAACCAATTATCTATACTAAAATCAGTATTATAAAAATCATTTAATACTGTAGTAGCAATTTTACCGATTTCGTTACCATCTTTACTTTTCCAAAAAAAGTCAATGGTGATGCGGTCGACCTCATTGTTTTCTACAAATTCCCAAAACTCTTGCTGAGTTTGGTTCATCATAACCGTCATGGTCTGGTCTTCCAGCACCTCTGCCGCCAGCCAATGTTCAACGCTGTTGATTTTGGTCGGAACAGCATTACTCGGTGGTAACTCGCCGCTCTCGAACCCCTTACCAAAAAGCACACTTAGTGGTAAGCATAGTAATAATAAAAGAATACTCCGAGTTCTCATTCCTTAAGAATTTAGTGGTGAAGAGATTAAAAAATGTTGTTGTTAGGAGATAGACATACCTATCCCAGCTCCTGGTTATACCAGAAGTTCAAAAAACCGGGGGATTCCTACCCGATTTATGGGTAGGAATAGTTTTGCGATTTGCACCGCTTTTACACCATAAAATACTAAAAGTAAATAGCTTTTTTCGACCGTTTACTCCAATGCCTATTTTAGCTAGTGGTATGGTTTATAAGTAATTGACAACTTAATCGAGTGTATTTTTTTGTTA
>CAZXYA010000490.1:0-7167 GCA_964644655.1 uncultured Saprospiraceae bacterium
ACTTTCAAAGTATCGCCCACCATTTAAGCTTATTTTATTAAATATGCCTACCAAAAAAAATCATTGATTCGCAATAAGTACCTATATTTGCCTCAATGATTATTGCAGTAAACACCCGTTTCCTCTTAAAAGACCGCTTAGAAGGCATCGGTTGGTTCACCTACGAAACTATCCGTAGACTAGTTGAATGGCATCCAGAGCATCAATTCATTTTTTTCTTCGACCGCCCTTTTGACGAAAAATTCATTTTTGGAGACAATGTAAAACCGATTGTTTTATTCCCACCTGCTCGCCATCCTTTTTTATTTTATTTATGGTTTGAATTTGCCGTTACCAAAGCTTTAAAAAAGCACAAAGCGGATGTTTTTATTTCTACAGATGGTTTTCTTTCTTTAAGTACTAAAGTATCTACCCTTTTAGTGATTCATGATTTAGCACATGTTCATTTTCCACATCAAGTAAAATTCTGGGAGCAGAAATACTATAATTATTTCATGCCAAAATTTACGCAAAAAGCAGCTAGAATTGCTACCGTTTCCGAATATTCTAAACAAGACATTCATCAGCAATATCATGTTCCAATGGATAAAATTGATGTGGTCTATAATGGTGTTCGGAAAGATTTTAAACCACTCGATTCGATAACAAAAACGACCATCAAAGCAAAATATAGTGATGGACAAGACTATTTTTTCTATATCGGTGCCATCCATCCTCGAAAAAATATTCATCGACTCATTACTGCTTTTGACCAATTTAAACAAGCGGCGAATGCGCCCATCAAATTATTGCTTGCAGGTCGATTTGCATGGCAAACAGGTATCGTAAAAGATGCTTACGACCAAGCTACCTTTAAAAATGATATTGAATTTTTGAATTATGTAGCAGACGAAGAAGTGCCACTTTTAATGGGTAGTGCCTTGGGCTTTGTCTATGTTTCTTTATTTGAAGGTTTTGGTATTCCTTTAGTAGAAGCCATGAATTGTGAAGTACCAATTATTACGGGAAATGTCTCTTCTATGCCCGAAGTAGTAGGGGAGGCAGGAATTAAAGTAAACCCGAATGATATAGGAGACATAAAAGATAGCATGATTGAATTATATGAAAATAAAAAAAAACGAAATGCCTTAATCGAATCAGGTAAGGTTCAAAAAAATAAATTTAGCTGGGATGAGTCGGCTAAAAAACTGATGAAAAGTCTTACAAAAATCAAAATATAATAAATTAATAAATATATTTTTTATAAATTTGCAAACTAAGGATAAAAATCATAACCCCAATCAATGATTTTTTAATCAAACAAATAAACAAATGAAAGCCTCTCTCCTTTCTAGTAAATTCGTCCCTATTCTTCTATTCTTTTCTAGTACCTTTTTTCCAAACACACTAAACAGTCAAGAATACCTCGATTATATTGGGGCTGGTCATAATAATGGCATTACCATTACTTCTAGTAGCAATGCAAGTGGTTCTGATTCCACTAGTACCGTCAATGGTCATGGCGTCATGGTGGATACTTTTGGGGCTTCTCGGTTTTTAGCGCAGGCTACTTTAGGAGCCAATTATGCCGAAATTCATCGGACTGCTGATATGGGCGTATCTGCTTGGATAGATGAGCAATTTGCTATGCCTATTGATTCTTTACAGACTATGCACGATAGTCTAAAGCAAATTTTTATTTTGGGGTGCTTATTTTTGCTTATGTCGTCGAAATTTTACAGTATCTTAAAATTGTCGATTTTTTGGGATTAACAGGAAATCGCTTAGCAGAGATTGTCATCGGAACAGGCTTTAGTTGGTGGGATATGGTCGCTTATACCCTTGGAATTTTGGCAGTCTATTTTTGGGATAAATAGATTAATAATTAAGCTTTAAAATAATTACATTTAATGTAGCTTTGCGCAAAAAAATAATGCAACCAACTATACATAAAAGTAACCCTGCTAAACACGTTGTTTTATTAGAAATCGACAATCCACCTGCAAATAGTTTGTCAAAGGTCATCAAAAAAAGATTTATTGAATTACTAGATGAATTAGAACAAGATAAAAGTATTCGAGCTTTAGTCCTCACGGGAAAAGGCAATAAATTTTGTGCAGGGGATGATTTAAAAGAAGCCATTGAAAACAGCAAATTACCTTTAGAAACGCTCACTAAGAATCTCCAAAAATTTGGTAGTATCATGGACAGAGTCGAAACATTGCCATTTCCTGTGATTGCGGCTATTAATGGTTGGTGTATTGGTGGTGGTTTGGAACTGGCGCTTTGTTGTGATATTCGATTAGCCGTCGATAATGCCAAATTTATTTGTGCAGGTGTGAATGTAGGATTATCTGCCTCTGGTTATCGTTTGCCTAGAATTATTGGGATTGGCCGAGCCAAACAGATGTTGTACACAGGCATGGCTTTATCCGTCGAAAAAGCAGAACAATATGGTTTGGTAACAGGTGTTTATGCCGAAAAAGCATTATTACCTGCCGCCTTGGAAATGGCAAAAGTAATAGCCTCCAAAGCCCCTCTTTCTGTACAGGCGACCAAACGAATAGTTAATATTGCCTATGAAACAGATTTTGATACTTCCCAAAAAATTCAAGAAAAAGAATTATTAATCTTAGCAGCAAGTGAAGATCATCAAAATGCTTTGCAGGCCTTTGCGGCTAAGAAGAAACCGAATTTTGTAGGCCGATAGAGTGAGAATGATGAACTATAAACGATGAATGATAAATTCGTCAATTATTGAAAGTCAATCTTTATTTTTGGGTGAGATAAAAGCATTCAAGGTATTAGAAATCACTTGAATTTTATCTCCAATTTTTAATGACTGATTATTCTTTAAAGTTAGAAAATTTACGCCAATTTTTACCTTTACAAAATCATCTGCTAATAATTCAATGACTTCGCCTTCTAATTGAAGATGATTAGTTGCAATAGTATTTTTTAAAATTGCTTGAGGACTTCCCCATTCCGTCATTTTACCTTCTTCTAAGACCAACACCTTATCTGCCATTTTATAAATTTCTCTAGTATCATGACTTACTAATAAGGTCGTTAATTGGTATTTTCGATGAATTTTTAGAATATAATTTTGCAAATGATTTCGCAACCCTTCATCCAAAGCGGAAAGGGGTTCATCTAATAATAAAATAGGTGGTTTTCTAACCAAAGCTCTAGCTAAAGCGACCCGTTGCTGTTGTCCGCCAGAAAGTTGCTGTGGGTAACGATGGATTAATTCGCCCAATTCCATCGTGTCAATCAACTCTTCAATAATAGCAGTTGATTGATTTTTTTCTAAAGCAAAAGTCAAATTTTGCCGAACCGTCATATTGGGAAATAGCGCATAATTTTGAAAAACATAGCCCACTTTTCGCTGCTGAGACGATAAATAAATTCCATTAGCTGTATCTAACCAAACTTTGTCTTTTATCTTGATAAAACCAGTTCCTTTTGCTAAACCTGCAATCAAGCGTAATAAAGTCGTTTTACCACTTCCCGAAGGACCACTAATAGCGACAAAAGTACCCGCTGCTATCTGGACATCAACATCCAATAACTTTTCCCCACTAACAAAATTGAGCTTCTTTTTTAGATTTAAGTGCAAAAATTATGAGGTTATGAGGTTATGAGGTTATGAGGTTATGAGGCGCATCTTATTACCTCATTAACTCATCATTCTCTTTAACTCTCCTTTAAAATTTATTAACACGCAGTCCATGTCGATTAACCAAATAGACTACTAAAAGTATGACAAACGAAAACAAAAATAAAATGAATGCATATTGATTCGCTACCAAATAATTTAGCCCTTCGACTTCATCATAAATAGCAATGGAAGCAACTTTCGTTTCATTGGGGATATTTCCACCAATCATCAAAACAACACCAAATTCCCCTACTGTATGCGCAAAAGACAAAACTATTCCCGTTAATAAGGCGGGTTTAATATTAGGCAATAGCACCTTAAACAAGGTTTCTAATTTAGATTTGCCCAAAGTATAAGCTGCTTCGGAATAACTTCGAGGCAAATTTTCAAATCCAGATTGAATGGGATGCACCATAAAAGGTAAACTATAAATAATAGATCCTAGCACTAAACCTGCAAAAGAAAAAACCAAACGCAAATTAAAAGTTTCTAGCAACCAACGACCAATGGTGCTTTCCGGGCTTAATAAAAGCAAGAGATAAAAACCTAAAACCGTAGGCGGCAATACTAATGGCATACTAATAAAAGCTTCTAAAATAGGCTTAATGCGAGAAGTGGTGTTGGATAAATAATAAGCCAAAGGAATTCCTATCAACAATAAAACCAAAGTCGTTATTGCTGCTAATTGAAAGGTTAAGCCTAATGTTTGCCAAAACGCTGCATCCATCTCGCAAAGGTAATTCCTAAATCAATGAAAATGAAAATTGAAAGGAAAATTAAAAATTTACGCCTTAATAGTAGATGGACTCGAGATGGCTAGTGCTATGTTTCCAAAGTTTTGATTAATTATAGTGTCATTTTTTAGGTGTTAGTGCACCTTTAGGTATTGGAATTATTGTCAAAAAAATTGAAAATATAGCACTAGTCAGGAATAGTATAGCCAAAGGCTTCAAAGATGTCTTGTGCGGTCGGAGAAAAAAGAAAATCGTAGAATTCTTGAGCTATTATAGCATGCTGTTGATTACCATATTTTGTAATAATCACTCCTTGTTCAATTGGCTGATAAGCGGTTTTAGGAACAGTTATCCAATGACCTTGGTCTTTTAATTTAGGCGCTAAAACAACCGACTTGGCAGTAAAACCAACTTCACAATTACCTGTGGTAATATATTGATTGGTTTGGGCAATACTTTCGGCATAGACCAATTTGGAAGTTACTTCTTTTGTTACACCATAAAAATTTAAGGCATTAATTGCCTGTTCTCCATAAGGCGCATTTTTAGGATTGGCTAAGGCTATTTTTTGAATATCTGTAGCCTTTAAAAAAGATAAATCAGTAGCCAATTTAACTTCCTCTTTAGTCGTCCACAAAACCAATCCCCCTAAAGCATAAATTTGAGGGGATGCTTTTGCCTGCCCTTCATTATATAGATAATTCGGGTATTTCATATTGGCAGCAAGCAACAAGTCATAAGGCGCGCCCTGCTTAATTTGTGCCGTTAATTTACCAGATGAACCAATGACAATTTCAACATTTTTTTGTGTTTGTTCTTCAAAAGCGACTTCTATTGCTTGCATGGCAAATTGGGTATTAGCCGCAACGGCTATCGTTAAATTTATTGACTTATCAGCTTGATTTCCTCCACAACCGAAAGCTAAAAAAACAAAAAATAATAAACCAAAAAATTGATTGCTGCTTTTCATAATCTACAAAAGTAAGTAGTGTGACAAAAATAAACGAACATCTTTTTTACCACATAGTAAATAAAGTTCACAGAGTGCACATAGTTTTTGACGAATACATGCTTAATTTTACTTTACAAGAGATAGTCAGATAAAAAATTGATATAGTGATATTTATTAATTCATTTTAAAAAAAGCTATAATTCGTTGGTCTTCATTCATCCGTTGGGACAATTTTCTCCAACGGATGAATGAAGACCAACGGATTATTATTAGTTTTTTATCTGACGCTCTAAAAGTTGTTAACTTAATTATGTCCAATTACTTAGAAATTAAAAAAATCAATCAGCAGCAGTTGCTAAATTCCTATCCAAGCTCATCCGTGTTATTTCCTCCATTCGTGTTAAAAAGCATAATCTAAAATAAATTAGCAATTTTGACTAAAAAAATAGTATTTTTACAAAACTAAATTAACAAAGCGTCTAAAAATGAGTTTAAAGACTAGAGAAAAGATTGTGATTACAGGCAAGCACCTATTCAACCAAAATGGGTTTGGGGCGACGACTTTGTACCAAATTGCCCAAGAACTGGGTATAAGTAGAGGTAACTTGACTTATTACTTTAAAAATAAAGCCGCTTTATTGGAAGTGATTGCCTCAGAAATGGCGTCCAAGTACAGTGCAAAAATGGCAGCCACACAGTTTCCATCTTGGGAAAATACCAATAATGCAACCAAAGCTTTTCACGAGCTACAAAAAGAATATGGGTTTATTTTTAAAGATAAACAAGTAATGGCTTTTCCATCTGTGAAAGCACAAATAGAACAGATTTATAAAGACGATTTAAAGCGGCAAATGGCGATGATTTCTTTTTCGATTCAGGTCGGCAATATGCGCAAAGAAATTATTCCTGGCACTTATCATAATTTATGTCGCACTTTGTGGATGAATTCCTTTTTCTGGTTGATGTCTGATATTTTCCAAGATATTGATAAAGAAAGTGGTTGGGATAAAGTAGCTTGGAGTTTGATTTTGCTACATTTTACAGAGCAGGGATTGGACGCTTTTAAAGAGCATTTTGGAGAAGCGTATTATCAATCATTAGGGAAGACTTATCAGCAGTATGCGGCAAAAGCGATAAGTTTTTAAACTGGTAGAAAAGCCTTCAGGCTTTCCCGTCACTAGCCTTAAGGCTAGAAATAGCTATCTCAAAATCATGGAAGCCAAATACAATAATTATTATTGGAAAAAAATCAACATGAAAATCGAACTAATCAAAGGAGACATTACAAAAATTGAAATAGATGCCATTGTCAATGCAGCCAACTCTTCTTTATTAGGCGGCGGAGGTGTAGATGGGGCGATACATAGAGCAGGTGGCAAGCAGATTTTAGAAGAATGTATGGCGATTAGAAATAAACAAGATGGTTGCGAAGTTGGAGCAGCAGTAATTACCAATGCGGGAAATTTGCCTGTAAAAAAGGTCATTCATACGGTTGGACCAGTTTGGAATGAAAGGCAATCTAATGAGGATGAAAAATTAAGGAATTGCTATATCAATAGTTTACAATTAGCCGAAGCAAATGGTTTAACATCCATTGCTTTTCCAAATATTAGTACAGGAATTTATCGGTTTCCTAAATATCGGGCGGCGGGGATTGCTATTAAGGCGGTGCAGGATTTTTCATCGACAATCATTGAGCAGGTTGTTTTTGTTTGTTTTGATGCGGGGAATTTTGGGGTTTATGGGGAGTTGTTGGAAACAGCAGACGGTGTCTGCTGAATTCGATTTATAATTATTTATATGTGATTGAGTTTGAAAAACGCAGACGCGTCTGCGCAATT
>CAZXYA010000491.1:0-7150 GCA_964644655.1 uncultured Saprospiraceae bacterium
TTAATTGTCATTTTAATTTTAATTCATTCCTATGCAGCATTTTATCATCAAGACTAGACTTATCCTAAAGCAAAACGATAAAATTCTCTTATTAGCACAGACTAGTGAAAATGGAGGTAAATTTACATTGCCTGGTGGTACAGTAGAAAACAAAGAATTTGCTAAAGCAACCTTGATTAGGGAATGTAAAGAAGAAATTGGTATTCGATTAATTGCTGCTGATTTAACCTTAATCCATGTCTTACATAAAAAAAAGGAAGCCGAAAATAGAATCACCATTTATTTTGCTGCACAGGATTATAAAGGCACCTTACACGCTAAAGAAACCGAAAAATTCAGAGGCGTCACTTGGGCTTCTATCGACCGCTTACCAATTAAAGTTTCCGCAACGGTTAAACATGTCCTTCAGAAAATAAAATTAGGAGAACGCTATTCAGAATTTTCTAAAAAATCAAATAAAACAGGGGTCAAAAAATGGAATTGGTGAAAAGTTTAGGCATTGTTTAAAAAACCTCGTTTATTTACAATTTTGAGAAAACCACACTTAATAAATTATGTATTTATTTTTTGATACCGAAACAACAGGAAGGCCTCACAATTGGAATGCACCCGTTACCAATACTAAAAATTGGCCCAGAATGGTACAAATTGCTTGGTTGTATTACGATGAAAATCGAAAGCTAATAGATGCCCAAGATCATATTATTCAACCAGAAGGCTATACCATTTCTTCAGAGGTAGCTAAAATTCACGGCATTACCACGGCTATTGCCAAGGAAAAAGGGGTCGATTTAACGAGAGTACTCACCATCTTCAAAAAGTTAGTTGACCAAACAGAATATGTAATTGCTCATAATATTTCCTTTGATGAAAAAATTATTGGTGCTGAATTTTACCGTAAAAAAATGGACCATCGACTTTTTTTATCAGAGCGTATTTGTACCATGAAAACAGGCACTAATTTTTGTAAATTACCTGGAAAATATGGCTATAAATGGCCTAGTTTATCCGAATTGCATCAAAAAACTTTTGGTAAAGACTTTACGGAACAACATAATGCAAGAGCGGATACACAGGCTTGTGCGGATTGCTTTTTTAAGATGTTGGAGGTAGGGGCTATTGATATACTTTAATACTAAATTTTAACCTTAGCCATTTATTAGGGGAACTAGTCTTCTTTAATAGCAAATTAAGTCTTGATTATCAGTTGCCAGATTTCGCACCTTCGGTGCGAAACCTGGGGGTGGTTCATCTTTCATCATTCATCGTTTCCTTCCAATGCCTAAAATATTCATCTCCAGAAATTTAACCAACGATAGCCTTTTCAAAAAAGAGTTATCAGGCTTAGATATGGAAATAATAGGGCAATCTTTAATTCAATTCTCTCCTACTCTAATTACCTCCATTCCAAAAGTAGATTGGATCTTTTTTTACAGTAAAAATGGGGTCAACTTTTTTTTAGAAACTGCCGCCAACTATCCATCCTTTAAAAAAGATCAGGTCAAATGGGCAGTAATGGGCGAAGGTACAGCAACCGCATTAATCAACTACCAAATCCAACCTGATTTTATTGGAAATGGACAACCAAAAGCAATCGCTCAAACATTTGGAAAAATAGCCAAAGGACAAAAAGTCTTATTTCCTAGGGCAAAAAAATCCAAAAAATCAATCCAAAATTTACTAAAGTCCCAATTGGAGATAACTGATTTAATAATCTATGAAAATGAAATCAAATCAAATTTCTCCATTCCTTTTTGCGCTATTTTAGTTTTTACGAGTCCTTTAAATGCCAAAGCTTATTTCCAAAAGTATCCCATCAATGCTAAACAAAAAGTCATTGCCATCGGCACAACTACTCAACAGGCCTTGCAAAAGTTAGGGATTAAAAATAGTAGGTTAGCCACAAAACCATCAGAACAAGCCTTAGCTACTGCAGTAACCCAAACCCTTTTGAAAATTGAAAATTCTAAATTGAAAATTGAAAATTCAAATCACATGTCCAACCGCCATGCAGTCATAGACCTTGGCACGAATACCTTTCATTTGTTAGTCGCTGAAAAGCAAGCTAATCAAGCATTTACAGAGTTACACCGTCAACGCTTTTTTGTGAAACTAGCAGAAGAAGGCATTAAAACCATTGGAGATGCACCCATTCAAAGAGGCTATCATGCCTTGAAAACCTTTCGGACTATCTTAGATAAATTTGGCGTTACTAAAATCAAAGCCATCGGTACAGCTGCCTTAAGAACAGCATCCAATGGTCCTACTTTTGTTAAAACAGTTAAAGAAAAATATAACATTCAAATTGAATTGATAGATGGCAATCGAGAAGCTGAATTGATTTATAAAGGGACTATTTTAGCCGTTCCATTTGAAGCAAAGAATTATTTGATAATGGATATTGGTGGAGGGAGTGTAGAATTTATTATTGCCAATCAAGATAAAATGCTATGGTCGCAAAGTTTTCCAATTGGTGTCGCTGTTTTATTTAAAAAATTTCATCATACTGATCCCATTAGCCCACAAGAAGTCAATGATTTACAAGTATTTTTAAATGATTTGCTACAGCCATTATATCAAGCTTTAGTCCAATTTCCCAGCACCACTTTAGTTGGCGCATCAGGTACTTTTGATGTATTGGAGTTTATTTTGGCTAAAGATCAGCCTTATACAAACCATGCTTTTGTCCAAGTTAAAGATTTTGCCCCTCTATATCTGACCTTACTCCAATCGACCGAAGCAGAACGTTATGCGATGAAAGAAGTGCCAGATACCAGAGCAGATATGATTGTAGTTGCTATTATTCTTATTGAATTTATTTTAAAAAAGGTAGGTATTGAGGAGCTTATAGTTTCTAACTTTGCGCTGAAAGAGGGCATTTTGTCTGAAATGATGCAAGGATAGCTATTTTCCATTTTGTCGCAATCACACCATTGCCAATATTGTTTTTATAGTCAATTTAATGATTAAAGCGTTATTATTGCAGCTATATACACCCATCGAATTTAAATTCCATCACCTATTGTAGTTTTCTATAATGATTGCTTTAATAAAAGAATAATGCTTTCTTTAGACACTCCAAAGTCTTAAAAACACTTGAAGGTCACAAAGCAACATCACAGCATAGTACTACAACTTTCAGTCTTAATAATGAAAAATATTTTTACTCTTTTATTAGTCTGCTTTACTATTTCTTTATTAGCGCAAAAAAATGATGCGACTATTCCTATTCCTCATGTCCAGCCCCATACTCATGAACATCATGGGGTTATCTGTGGGATTGGTGAACCCAACCCAGGTTTCGTTATTCCTGCACGTCCAGTTAGCAAGAATCCCTCTCAAAATGCGGCAATTTTTGAAGTCACTTTTACAGATAATGTTCCAACTGCTGCAAGAAATTCCTTCCTGCGTGCTACAGAGATTATGAGTACCTTGTTTAATAGCCCAATTCCTATTACAGTAAGTGTTGAAGCAGATGATTTAGGGGCTAGTACCTTGGCACAGGCAAGTCCAGGTAGTATCTTTAGAGATTTTAGTAATGCGCCTGAAATAAACACTTGGTATCCAATAGCATTAGCAGAAAAACTAGAAAATCAAGATTTTAATGCAAATAGTACTACTACCCCTTTTGATATAAATGTCACTTATAATAGTAATGTCAATTGGAATTTTACCTCTACAAATGTTAATGGGGGGCAATTCGATTTTGTTACGGTCATACTACATGAATTAATGCATGGTTTAGGTTTTGCCAGTCTAGGGCCTAATATTAATACGATTACAATTGAAGGGACTTTAGCATTTTCAAATTTTCCATCTGCTTATAGTATATTCCTAGAGAATGGCAATGGAGAAAATTTAGTGGAAACATTTGAAGATCCATCGATTCCCCTAGGTAGGCAGTTGATAAGTGGTGATCTTTTCATCAGAACCCCTTCTTTTGATACCGCAAGTATAGCACCTAGGATTTTTGCACCTAGTACCTTTAGTCCAGGCTCTAGCATTAGCCATCTGGATCCAGTCACTTTTACAGGAACGCCTCATGCACTAATGAGGCCAGGAATTAGTCCAGGTGCTATCATCCATGATCCAGGAAGTATTGCCTTAGATATTCTATATGACTTAGGCTGGAGAAGAACCAGTATTCTACATGAGCCTGGTCCAATTACCGATGATTTTGATGAACCTTATGTAGTAATAGCTAACGTACAATCAGAGATTGGTTTTGATGCGAACAGTTTGGAAATTCACTATTCTAGAGATACTTTTGCTACACAAAACGTAGGAACAATGACGCCTACAGGAACAGCTGGAGAATTTACTATTACCTTACCAGCACCAGGAGAAAGAGCAAGCTATCAATACTTTTTTACGGTACAAAATAGTAGGCAACAATCCATTACTACTCCAACCGCTGCCCCAGATGCCGACTTCTTTGAATTCTTTTATGATGTAGATGAAATATTACCAGAAATTGTACATGAGCCAGTTACTAGCTTAGATGATAAATCAACTCAGTTAATCATCGAAGCAAGTATAACGGATGAGTTTACAGGAGTAGATGCTGCCTTTATTGTATATAGTATTAATGGTACACCTCAAACAGATGTGCCAATGGAGCGTAATTTCTCTGATGGATTTAGACCAGATTTATATGTTGGAATTATCAATTTACCAGTAAATGGTTTAAACGAAGGCGACAGGATTGAATACCAAATATTCGCTACTGATAAAAGTGCCGCTAGTAATCTCATTACTAGCCCAGCAACAGACGAAACCTACGAAGTCATCGTCACCAAAATACTAGATGCGATTAATTTTTATACGAGTGATTTTGAGATAGATAATAATGAGTTTAATGGGAATGGATTCTCGATAACTAGTCCTAATGGGTTCTCGGACCAAGCCATACATTCTATTCATCCTTATACAGCCGCAGGTGCTAGTAATACACGAAATTTCCTTTATAACCTTCGGTTGCCCATTATTATCAGAAGAACAGAGGCTTTAATTGAATTTGAAGAAATTGTATTAGTTGAACCAGGAGACTTGGGTACTAGTTTTGGAGAAACAGAGTTTTGGGATTTTGTTATTGTCGAAGGTAGAAGAGCCAATGAATCAGAATGGCTTCCTTTTTTAGATGGCTATGATTGTACAGAAGATTCTGCTTGGTTCAACAGGTATGGTGGTCGAATACCGACCAATTCAACTGGAGTTGGCACTCCTGATCTCTTCCGAGATAGGATAATCGATATGCAAGAAAATGGCAATTTTGTTGAAGGAGATACCGTCTTAATTCGTTTCCGTTTATTCTCTGATCCCGCAGCTGTCGGATGGGGTTGGGCGATTGATAATTTACGCATTCAAGATACCCAAGTAGCCATTGAGGATTTTGTAGACAATCAAGATTTTAAGGTCTTTCCTAATCCAAGTACCGATCAATTTATTAATATTCGATCTACTTTTAAGCAACCTGTTGAAAAAGTGAGGGTCCAAATTCATAGTGTGCATGGACAATTACTTTTCCAACAAACCTATGCTGTTCAAAATAAATCCTTTATCGAATCCATTCCAATTGCTGATTTCCCTAAAGGCGTGCTATTATTAACCGTTAATTTGGATAATAAAGAACAGTTGACTCGTCGGATTATTAGGCAGTAAATCGGTTGTCGGTTCAGGCTGACCGTAAACTCCCGATTTGCTAAATCTAGCAGATTTAGTAAATCTTTTTCTCGATGAGAATCAAGGTTTTAGATTTACTAAATTTTGAAAATTTAGCAAATCTGCCAATTTACGGTCAGTCTGGGTTTTTAATTTTAATTGATTCCTAATTGCTCCTTCACTTAAAATTGGAAATTAAAAATTATAAATTGAAAATTAATAAAACGTATATTTGCTCTTTTTCTATACAACCTAACTTACAGAAATCAGCATCCTATAATGAAAGTGGAGCATTTAGAATACAGATGGCATCAGTTAATGCTGCGACATCAAGCCCCTGCTCGCTATATTGCTCCTTTATGGAGAGAAATAAGAAACGCTTATACTAATACTCACCGACATTATCACAACCTGCATCATCTAGCAGATTTACTCACTCAAGCAGACCGTCTTCGTACGGAGATCAATGATTTTGATACTTTAGAATTGGCTATTTGGTATCATGATATTATTTGTCAATGCTTGCGCAAAGACAATGAAGAAAAGAGTGCTGTTTTTGCCAAATATCGCATGGAAGCCATTCAATACCCAAGAGAAAAACTAGTCCGCTGTTACCAACAAATCAATGCCACCAAATTGCATCAATTAAGCGTGCAAGATGATGAAGACACCGCTTGGTTACTAGATTTTGACTTAGCGGTATTAGGAAGTCATTGGGAAGCTTATACGAAATACGTAGATAAAATCAGAAAAGAATATTCCATTTTTCCGACTTTTTTGTATAATAGAGGGCGAAAAAAGCAATTGCAACTCCTATTAGAACGAGATCAACTCTTTCATACTCCTTTATATTATGATCGGTTTGAGGGGACTGCACGGCAGAATATCCGACGGGAATTAGTCCTATTGTCAAAGTAAAGAAATACCCATTTACAATTCATAAACTTTTAACAACGATTTAAATTTATTGAGATACTAGTGCTATATTTCTAATATTTCGATGATTAATTCGGAGTGATTTCACGAGGTAACTTCCTGTTACCTCGTGAATTAAATCATTGAAAAACAGTAGTTTAAATTACGAGGTAACAGGAAGTTACTTATCTATTCTTTATCAATTAGGAGGATTGAAAACTGATTTGGACAGGATTGAACGGATTTGAACGGATTTTGCTTTTGTAATTAAAGTTTTAAATTTGTTATAAAAGCCCCAATGCTAGCTTAATCCCCTCCAAATAAGAAGCACTTGACCGAATATTCGTGCCTTGCCCATCTCTTAAAGTAATAATAAACCTGCCTTTAAAAAATCGTTTAGCTTCTAGGATAAAATCTTGATTGATTATGGTAGAGCGATGCACTCGAATAAAATTAGCGCTTAGTTTTTGTATTAACTCCGTCAATGTTAAATCGCTGAGATGTTTTTGCCCACCAATCGTATGTAGTTCTTGACAGAAAACAGTCTAATATTTTTTGTAGTACAACAAAAACC
>CAZXYA010000492.1:0-7125 GCA_964644655.1 uncultured Saprospiraceae bacterium
TCGTTATTATTGATGCACTTTGTTTAATTAATGATATGGTGGAAACGGATAAAGTGGGAGCTTTTTTCTTTATGGGGATGGCGGTTTTGGTTAATTTGGAGCGGGAGATAAAAAAGGAATTCTCAATAAGTAATGCGAATTAATTAATTGGAAAGTGGCAATCCGAAAGAAAATTGATATTATTTAAATGTTTAATCCATCATCTAAGTAATGGTCGACAATTCCTAATAAAAAATGAAAAGACACAAATACTTTACTTTAGGTATTCATTTTCCAAAAACAGAGAGGCGTAATTGAGATTTGTACCCAAAATGTGTCTTTACAATAGAGATTATTCGAAAGTTTTTCGTATGGAAGAGCTTCCAGAACTCTAAGTTCTGGAAGCTCTAAGAGAATTGGAATAAGGTCTAATATGTGGTCGCTACTCTACACATTTAGTACCTAAAGACACGGTATATTGCTATAAAATATCCTTTTCACCAACATAATATCCTTAAAAGACATGGGGACAAACATCAATTACGCTCGAAACAGGACGTTTTTTTGTAATATATGTTTGTTTTGTTTGTAAAATAACTACATTTATACGTTTTATTCTTTATAGATTATACTCCATTTGCTCTCTACAAAACAAAAACACATGAAAAACCAAGAAAACTTTCATCATTATAGTTCAAAAGTTAAAGGTATTTTCGTTGAACTAAAAAATTATAGTTTTTATCATAGACCAACCGACGCAGACAATCCTGACAGAAGATTTATTGGAAGAAAAAAAGTATTACAAAAAATTAAAGCAATACTCACCAATTCGGAAGTAAAGTCTGGAGCATATCTTATTACGGGATTTAGAGGAATGGGTAAAACAAGTGTAGTTAATCGAGTGATTGAAGACTTAAAAGGGACTAAGACCTATAACCCTCGATTAAGTCGTTATATTAGAATTATTACTACTGTTTTCTTTTTTTCAATTTTTAATGTTAAGCAAACCTTGATAAATATATGGGATGGCGAATTTTTAAAAATTGAAAATTGGGTATTAACTTATTTTCCTCTTCTAATTTTGGCATACTGTATTAGTATAGTTATACACAGGAGTAAAAGCATTAATAACTTATTCAAAGATGAGGATATTAAAGGTAGAATACAGAAAAACCGCGACTGGAGCAGGTTAATTTTATTTGAACAAGAAACACGAAGTACTTCAAATATTTACTACCTTATAGCGCATGACTATTTCATTGCTTCATCTATACATATTCTGGCATTGATTATTATTTTTATTGATGAACGAGCCTTTGGATTAATAGATACTCATCTCTATTCTTTTAAGTTTATTAGGTATCTTCTAAGTACAATTGGTATTTTTTCACTCCTCTCGATAATAAATTATATAAATAAAGAACTAGAGAAAAATAAAGTTACTCTTAAAAGATACATCAGAGCAATTTTTAAGGAATACAAAATCAAGATAATCAATTACTGGAGCAATTACTGGAGCAATTCTCCTCGCAAAGTAGTAGTACTATCGCTATTACTTATAGCATTTATAGTATGTTGTTGTTTTTCTTATGATATAATAAGTTTGATATTATTTTTTGTTATACTTTTATTTTTGTCATGGAATCTAGTTATTGCCATTTTATGGATTAGCTTATTGGTTGTATTTTTCAGTTTTGGTTTTATCCGTCTATTTATATTCACTTATCTATTGTTGTCATTGGCTATATTACTTAATTGGTCAGCTATTACAAATAAATTATATTCCTTCATAAATTATAGCCACTTTGTTTCTATAAAAATAAATTTAGGTCAAGAAAAATTAAAAGAAAAAGATATACTAAAATTAGTCGCAAAAAGTATTTTTGAAGAATATAAACGATTGATACAAACTTTTTCTACTCCCCGAAGATTCTGGTGGCGATTTCTATCAGGTGTTTTATTCTACTTATTTGTATTGACCATTTACCATTATCGGCCTACTTATTCCATGATGAGTGAAATTAGAAATGATATAAAGTTAAGTGAGTATTTTCCAAGTCAAAAAATATTTTCTTCTAGATATATGCCCATTGATTATAAGTTAGACCGCTTGGTTGTAGAAGAAATGGAATTAACAGAAAAAATAAATAGTCAATTTGGTTATCAAGATTACTTTGACATCATTTATGATTTTAGAGGAGTGGATTTAATTAATCAATTGAGTAGAAAAGAATTTGCTGACCAAGAAAATTTAGAAGCTTATACAGAATCTATTACTAATCATCTTAGAACTCATGATAGATATTCTATAATCACTAAATTACTATTGGAAGAGAATTTGCTGTTTTCTAATTATGAGATAATTAATGTTAGTAATACAATTTATGTTGCTTCATTAGACGCTATTCAACAAAAAAAATTACTTAGAAGTGCTAGTAGAGTACGGATAAAAAATGAAATAAAAAGAATATTAGCACACAATAAATATTACGGAAATAATGATGCTTATTTGGACGTAACAATTAATAGTAATGCAAGCGATAATATATTCATCTATATTAAAGATATATCTAAAGATTCTTCTTTAGTGAGTGATTTAGTAGAACATTTAAAATATCAAAAGGATGATACTGATTGGTATATGGAAATATTAAAACATAGTGTACCATCTGATTTTAGAAAAATCATAAGCCCAATAATAAAAAAGTCAAAAGACTTAGGTGGAGTTAATTCCTTAGGAAAAGTTACTGTTAATAAAAAAAGAATAAACAGAGATACGTTAAGTAAACTATTAACAACCGAAACCACTAAAAACGCAAAAGATTCTATATTACAAATATTAATTAAAGATGAATTATTAATTGAGAGAGAAACGGACTATGGTTGGCTAAGAGCTATAACAATTCGAGTAGATTATTTTATTTATACCTTATATTCTGACTTTTCCCATTTTCTATTTGAGTCAAATCGTCATATTTCAAAAAAGAATATGGACGAGAAAGAAGGTATGGATGAGAAAGGAATCGAACAAAATTTTTTTAATTCAACCTTAGACCTTGAACCCAATTTTCATTTTTTACCTCCACGATTAGATTATTTATTCTTTATCTTTTTGTTGGTTTTTTGGGTACTACTCCAAATAATTAGTAGGTCAAGTATTTTTGGAGTCAATCATTATCAAGTATTAAAAGAGCTTAGAAATTTAATTGATAGTATAGATGCCTCTATCGCTTTAGGCACAGATAACAGTATAGGAACTAAAAAAACATATCCATTTTATCGAGGATTTACTAGAAATCGAATCTACCCATTGGCTAGTGAACGAGAAATAGAAACAAAACTTATTCAAATTTTAAGTTTGAGTGAGCAAATTCCACTTATTAGAATGCGTCCAAAATTCATTTTTATCTTTGATGAACTAGATAAAATTGAACCCACAGGTACTTATTCTGAAAATTCTGAAGAAGATTTAGATTCTTATGTAACAGAAGGCACTAGGAAAAGACAACAAACCATAGGACGGATTTTATCGAATCTAAAGCACTTCTTTAATACTGCCAAAGCTAAATTTATTTTCATTGCGGGTAGAGAGATGTACGATGCTGCCATTGCAGATATTTCCGATAGAGATTCTTTAATCGGAAGTCTTTTCCATGAGGTTATTTATATCAATAGCTTTTTTAAAGACCCTTCTGACGATAAGTTATCAGATATAACGAGTATGACGGAGAGATATGTTTGTCAATTTTTATTACCTCCGAATCATTCAGAAATTTCACTTAAAGGCTATAGAGTTTATTTAGAAGAAAATATTTTAATTAAAGCGCATTATTCTGATGAAAAAAATTACCATAGAATGATTGGAAAAATCATTTTTACGCTACAAAATTTTATAACTTACCTAACCTATCGTAGTAATGGGTCACCCAAAAAAATCACAAAAATATTTGAGGAACATATTTATTCTTTTGATAAAAATATAGAAAAAGAAGCTACCTTAGAAGGGCTATATGTTGGCAAAGATTATAGAAATCTGTATTTAAGATTTACTTTTTATGACCAATATATTTTTGGCTTTAGCTCTTTTTTGTTCAATCCTTTTGTTTATAATATTAATCGACATCTACAAGATTACGGAGATAAATTACTAGTTTCTACCGCTTTTTTACTCAACCATATCTATAAATTTCACGGGGCAGGTTTTTCGTTTAGAACGCTTGAATTGATACCTGAAATAATTGCTGTAAATAAAGCTCCTGAATTGAGAAACTTTATTGATAATTTATTAAACTTTCTATCTAGAATTCATATTCGAGAGATTTTAAGTGGACTACATCAATTTAAATTTAATAGTCGAATAGAAAGAGAAATTAAATTTATCTCAAAAATTTCAGAAAAAGAATCTGCGGCACATAATTTTACTTTGGATGAGTCTATAGAACTTAAACGGTTGTATAAGCGAAAACTGGATGATATTCGGAAGGTTTATCAAACGGGGACAACTACTATTAATGAGGTAGATAATTTTATTACCCCACCTGCCTACCTTAATTTAATTTTGGGTGACTTACATTTTCACGACCAAGAATATGAAAATGCAGTACTCCATTATCAACAGGCAGTATTACCATTTAGAAATAATAAGATAAGTGAATATAAAATAGATGACCTTATCTTTTATATTAGAGCAGAGCTAAAACTAGGGATGACTTATGAAAAAAAGAGAAACTATGATGATGCTTTGATTATTTATGAAAGTTTAAAGAATAAAGTAATTGCTTTTGCTTATTTATTTAATGATAAATTTAAGTGGATGAAAAAGAATGATAAGGAATATGATTACCTTTTAACACAAGAAAATTTAGGTTCTCAATTGCTTTTGACCTTACGTTTAATTTATCAACCATTTTTGGCGGAATTACAATTAATTGAGAAACACACGATTAAGAGTTTCACTAAAGTCTTTATTAAGAGTATTGAAGACCAATTTAGAAATATTATAAATCAGCTACATCCTGAACAATCATATATCTTAGCAGCAGAACATTATGATAAAATGGGGGATGTCTTGTTTTATAAAAGTGGAATTTTATTTGGCAAAAAAGAGGAAAATGAAAATGATTATCAATCTTTTGTAAAAAGAAAAGAAAAAGTTAGAACAAAACGTAAAACCTCAAAAATTCAGTTTGCTTCTTATCCAATTAGTGCCTTCGAATATTACTTGCAGAGTTTATCCGTTTCTGTAAAAAATAGTATAAGGGAAGAATTTGAATTTAAAAGAGACCCCATCAAAATTGAAAAGGGTTTTGAAGTTGCTTTAGAGTTACTTCATGAAAGTACTTTGTTTCTTTTTAAATCAAAAACAAAGGAGAATAAAGAATTTCCAGTTACTCGAAAAACAGTTTATACAACACTAGGAAATAGTTTGTCTGACGTTGGAGATTGTATCCTTTGCTTCGCATCTCAAGAAAAAGATGTATTCTTTAAATTTAAAAACTTAAATAAGATTCTTTATCTATCTCTTAGTGAACCGACGAAAAAACAATATTATAAATACCATAAAAACAATCAAAAAAGCCCCAATTTATCTTCTTATTCTTCTTTAGAGATTGGTATTAGATTTATTTATTTAGCTGCAAGCTATTATCTCAATGCAGGAGAGTATAAAGAGTATGCTTTTCAACTTTCCAAAATTTTGCATTTAATAAGAATGCATCATGACAAGATAACAAATGAATCTGAAAAGGATAATATTTTAAAATTGTTACAAAAGCAGATTCTGGGTAAAGGTATTAGGCATATATTCCGAGCATACGAGAATAATAATGATGCAGAAATAACTAAATTGAGGAATATATTTGATATTACTACTTTGAATTTTAGTAATCTAGCAAGTGGGGAAAAGAATAAAATAATTGATAGCCTTATAAAAACAAATACTTCTGCTAGTGAAGATATAAAAGAACTTTTAATTGTTTATAAAGAATTAGAATTAGAATGGAAAGGAATTGGAGACCTGACGATAAAAGATTGCATCGTTAATTCTTATTCAACAGTTAGCAGAAGGCATAATCGAATTTTAGAAATAAAATATAGAGTTATTTTTAATTTTCAGTTATTACATAAAAGATTAGAAATTATTAATATTGGTCAACGTCCTAAAGAAAAGATTGAGGCATGTTTTGAATTAAATCCAAATATTTTTGCTGTATATCAAAAAAGGCTTGCAGTATTTAATTCAAAAACAGTAGAGAAATTGAGTTTCCTTTTAAAGTCATATAATTATTATAATTCCTATGGTCAGCCTAATTTTGATTTTATACTTAAAGATTTTCTAGAAGAATTAAAAAGAAGACAAATAATAGGGCTAATAAATGATAAAGAAAAAATTGATGTAGAAAAAAAATTCAATGAATTGATTCCAATAGTATTTCTTAACAAAATTAGGTTTTTAATCAATGATTCTATTTTTTGTTTTTTTGAATTAATTCGCTCCATAGAGATTTATGAGATTTCTTATATACATAGCCACACGCTAATTGCTTCTATATATAGAAAATTAGGCTTTTGGTTAGAGTTATTTCATGCTTATGAAGAAAAAGAATTAGCCACTATTGAAAAGGGGCGTATAAGAAAAGATTTAGAGAGATTAATAGGTAAAGTCGAGGCGGATGATATTAATCCTGAAAGTATGTACGAACGTGCGCTTAGTCATTATTACAAAGCAATCGAAATGCATACAGAAGGAGGAGCTTATCAAAATATTATTCAAAATATGTACTATTTAGATGATACATTTAATGATAATTTATATCACTTTTGTGCCACAATGGATAGAATGAAAATAAATTCTGGAAAAATTAGTATTAGAATAAATGATTTAAAAGAAAAAGTGAAAGAACGTAGAGAGTACGAGGTTGATAATTATTTTTAATTTTTTTTTAACGATGAACAACACATTTAAAACATCTATATAATTTTGGGTCTAATTCCTATAAATTTGATTCTACAATCTGGTTCATCAATTAAATACTAGGCATCACAGCATCTAAATAAAATCTAGCTATAAACTAACTTTAAAATAAAATAACCAAAAATTGTTAATTCCTAGAAATGAAGATTACAGCAATAAAAGTATTCCTAAAC
>CAZXYA010000493.1:0-7084 GCA_964644655.1 uncultured Saprospiraceae bacterium
TGATTTTTGTGGTGTCATTTAAGAAATTAGTCAAAATTATCGCAAAAATTACATTATGAAAAAG
Source organism: uncultured Saprospiraceae bacterium (assembly GCA_964644655.1). Classification (GTDB taxonomy): domain Bacteria; phylum Bacteroidota; class Bacteroidia; order Chitinophagales; family Saprospiraceae; genus JAFMDF01. The sequence goes on from CAZXYA010000493.1 coordinate 65, forward strand.
TTTTTACTCCAACTTTTAGGAGTTTCTACTATCCTTCTACTAGCTACTTTTTCTTTAGTAGCCCAATCTTCTGCAAAAAAACAATTACCTAAGGTTGAATTAAAATTTGGAAAAGGACTGCAAGTATTAGCAGCTGATTCCTCTATGGCATTAAAGATTGGTTTCCGTTTCCAAAGTTTATTTAATTCAGAGCGGTCTCTAGAAGATGGAGCAGATTGGCAATCTAATTTTTTAATTAGGCGAGCAAGATTAAAATTTGATGGTTGGGCATTTAACCCCAATTTTGTTTATAAAGTAGAATTAGCACTTTCCAATCGAGATTTAAGTTCTTCTAGTGATTTTGATGTAACTAGTGGAGCGCCTAAAATAATTTTGGATGCCGTGGCTAAATGGAAATTTCATAAACACTTTACTTTATGGGTAGGACAAACCAAATTACCTAGTAATAGAGAACGAGTCGTCTCTTCCCAAAAACTACAATTTGTTGATAGAAGCATTGTCAATGGGACATTTACGCTTGACAGAGAAATGGGTGTGCAATTGCGTGGTAAATTCAAAGCTGGCAACATGGTCATTAAGCCAATATTCTCCCTTTCTTTTGGAGAAGGTAGAAATATAACTGCTGCGAATATTGGTGGATCTCATTATATGGGTAGGGTAGAATTATTACCTTTTGGAGAATTCACTAGCAAGGGGGATTACTTTGAAGGCGACTTGAAACGAGAGAATTCGGCTAAATTAGCAATTGGTGTGAGTTATAGTCATAATAATGGTACACCCAGACAAAAAACAACAGGAAGATTTTTAGTAGATACAGCAGGTGATTTTCTAGAGAATAATTTGGAGACGGTCTTTATCGATATGATCTTTAAATATCAAGGTTTTTCTGTGATGGCTGAATATGCGGATAAACGAGTAGTAGATAGTTTTTTAGGAAATCTGGATTTTGATGCTCGGTCTTCCTTAATTGATGCCAATGGCAGAAGTTATTTTACAGGACAAGGTATTAATACCCAACTTTCTTATTTAATGCAAAATAACTTAGAACTGGCAGCACGATATTCTAGGATTATGCCAGATACAGAAGTAAGTTTTACAGGAATTAATGAATATACCCTTGGTTTATCAAAATATGTAGTAGGACATAATTTAAAAGTACAAGCCGATGTGTCCCTAATTGATGAGGCAGGTGCGTCCCATAACAAATTAAGATATAGATTGCAAACAGAATTTGCTTTCTAGTTTAATAGAAGACAGAAGTCAGATCTAAAAATTTATGGTTCTCTGACAAATCCCGTGAATGAGTCGTTTCAATTCCAATTTTTTTGGCAGCCCGTCCGCTTTGCGGTTCACAAACGGTGTTTGCTCATTTTCAGTCAGAAAAAATCTTGAAATCAAACCGACCACGGGATTTGTCAGAGAACGAAATTTATTTTTCTGTCAGAGCTCAGACTTATGGCGTTGTCAACGTTAGAAGTCTGTCTTCTGACAGTTATCTAAGATAACGGTCTGTCTTCTGACTTCTATTATAAGGTCTATTAATTTTTTTAAAGTAACAAACATCAATTTAGTTCATGGATCCAATGATGATTATTATGTGGGTAGGTTTTATCCTAGCTGCTTACTCCGTTGTCGGAAACGACGTTATTCAAACCTTAGGTACTTTCCTTGCTTCAAATGAAAAGCGTCCTTGGTATATTTTGTGGCTTTTTGCTGCGACTATTTTAACTGCTACCTTAGTTTATGGTTGGTACCAATACGATGGGGATGTATCTTACCAAAGATTATTAGGAGATGGAGGATTTGCTGACCCCAAATATAAAGACCCAAGAGACATTGCCTCCTTTGGCTGGGTTTATTTATTGCCTCCATTGGTATTAATGGTCATTACCAGATTCGGTATTCCTGTTAGTACTTCTTTTCTGATTCTAACCTTTTTCAATCCAAAGAACCTTTATAGCATGGTCGTAAAGTCCATGACAGGGTATTTGGTAGCATTTGGAGCGGCAGTCGTTTTGTATATTTTTATTACAAAAAGTCTAGAAAAGAAATTTATCGACAATCCAATTAAAGATTCTGAAAAAACTTGGTGGACCGTTGCTCAATGGGCATCAACAGGATTCCTTTGGACTCAATGGTTAGCACAGGACTTTGCTAATATATATGTGTATTTACCAAGAAAGGTAGATGGAACAACATTCATAATATCGCTAGGTATTTTATTAGCCATGTTAGCTTATATCTTTTATTCTAAAGGAGGAGCTATTCAAGCGATTGTCAAAGCAAAAACCAATACAGCAGATATTCGATCTGCAACATTTATAGATTTATCTTATGGTATCGTTTTATACTTCTTTAAAGAGTTGAATAATATTCCGATGAGTACAACTTGGGTATTCTTAGGTTTATTAGCAGGTAGAGAGATTGCTGTACGATATAATTTAAGTCAGAAAGTTCCGAAAGATACCTTGAAAGATTTAGGGATGGATTTAGGGAAAGTTTTCTTCGGATTAGCCATTAGTATTGGATTAGTATTCTTAATTCAATGGATTACTTTTTAATAAAAGAGGTCTGATTTCTAAACTCTGAATTAAAGATAATGCTTGTAGGATATTAAAAGGCATTTATCCTACAAGCATTATCAAAATAAAAAGATGATTGCTACCATAGTTGATATACTAAAAGTTTTGGGTGCACTAGCATTTTTCGTTTATGGAATGAAAATAATGAGCGAGGGTATTCAAAAAGCAGGAGGTGTACAGCTTAGAAAGGTGCTGTCCTTGATGACTAAGAATCGCTTTTTAGGGGTGCTTTCTGGTTTTCTTGTAACAGCATTTGTACAATCTTCTTCGGCCACTACAGTTATGACTGTTAGTTTTGCCAACGCAGGTTTATTATCTTTAATAGAAGCTGCGGGGTTAATTATGGGAGCGAATATCGGTACGACTATTACTGGTTGGATTATTTCCGTACTTGGTTTTCAAGTTAAATTGCATACTTTATCTATTCCTATCTTTGCAGTTGCAGTACCACTCCTATTTATTAAAAAAGGGAAAATTAGATTTTGGGGTGATTTTTTAATAGGTTTTGGAATTCTCTTTTTAGGCTTACAATTTTTACAAGAAAGTATTCCTACTTTACAAAACGATTCAAAAACGCTTGCCTTCTTATCTTCCTTTGCCAATTGGGGCTTTCTTTCTGGCATTATTTTTATACTTTTTGGAGCAATTACGACAGCCATTCTACAATCTTCTAGTGCTGCTATGGTACTAACTTTGGTGATGTCTACCAATGGTTGGATTCCCTTTGAAGTGGCCGCTACAATGGTCTTAGGGCAAAATATTGGAACAACCTTAACGGCAGAAATTGCAGCTTTGGTTGGAAATGTATTTGCTAAAAGAGCTGCTAGAATTCATAGCTTATTTAATATATTAGGTGTTGCTTGGATGTTTTTAATACTACCATTTTTTTTAGAAATCTTAGATAGTGTTTTACAACAAACTATTTATACTAATTCTGCTTACACGGATGCACAAAATGTTCCATTGGCTTTATCTGCTTTTCATACTATTTTTAATACTTTAAATACTTTTTTATTTATAGGTTTAATGCCTTGGTTGGTTAATTTAGCTTCTAGTACAGTTAAATCAAGAGGCGAAAAAGACGAAATTAATCGCTTAAATTATTTAGCTTCTACGGTGTCTATTTCTGAATTATCCATTTTAGAAGTACAAAAAAAGGTAGCTCATTTTGGTGAGGTAACAGGAAGAATGACCAATTTTATAAGTAAAATGCTTTTTTCTATCAATGTAGGCGAACCAGAAGCAATGATGGTTAAAATCCAGAAATATGAGAAAATTACGAATCGAATCAATTTAGAGTTGACAGATTATTTAATCAAAATTTCTAAAGAGGATGTGACTTCCAAAACAGCTTTTAAAATTAAAGGCTTAATTGATAGCTGTAGTGAGTTAGAACGAATTGCCAATATTTTTCATCAAATGGCCGCATCCATTGAACGGAAGAGAACAAAGAAAATATGGTTTAATCAACAACAGCGAACTCGTCTAGAGGAACAGTTGGATTTAATAAACCTATCTTTTTGTATAATGAATGAAAATCTAGTAAATTCACCTGATAATACTCAAGGAAAAGCAAAAGCCCATGAGATAGAAAAACGGATTAATACCCAACGAGATTTAATGCGGCAAGAAAGCCAAGAAAAATCGGACCACCAAGATTATAATGTACATAGTGAATTGATTTATCACAATTTATTTTCTTCTTTGGAAAGAATCGGGGATCATTTATTTAATATTTCGAATGCTATTATTGCTAACTAAGAGTTTGTTTTTGGAGATGAAAAAGACGCTTTTTTAGCCCGAAAGATAAATTCCCAACAAGCTCTAAGACTGATGCCACTAGCCCATTAATGCAAGGCCGCCCTGATTTCTAGACTATTTATCACCTCCGCCTCCCGCTCAACCCACCAATGCAAGCGATCATAAATCACCTTCCGATTAAAATAATTCATCGCCATTTTTACAAAGATATGCCCGTGCTTGGCTTCTGAGGTCCAAAGCATTTTATAGAAGCGTTTTAATTCAGGTTCAGCCAAAGCATCAGCCACCATTTTAAAGCGTTCTGCCCCTCTAGTTTCCAATACAGAAGCAATGAGTAAGCGATCCATAAAGCGTCGTTCTGGATCAGAATAAGCCTGCTTGATTAAGCGTTCGACATATACATCTTTGGTCATTCTAGCAGGCAATTCAACCCCTCTTTTTTCCATCAAAGCATAGACTTGTTGAAAATGTTCTAACTCTTCCACCGCCGTTTCTATCAACTCAGGAATAATCTCTGTTCGATTAGGATATTTGGCCACAAAACTCATTGCCATAGAAGAAGCTTTGCGCTCACAATCGGCATGGTCTTGTAAAAAAGAATTAAAATCTGCCATGACTGCATCAATCCATGCTTGTTTACTAGCTACACCTATTTCTAAGTTTAATTGCATTATTTTAATTTTTAATCAAATCTAGGAAGACAAAATTACAAGTTTCTAATAAGATTAGGAACGGGAGATAAATAAATGCTAAGAGTTAGGGTATTCTATTATAGTGTAGCAAAAGTTATTTATAATTTTAACGTGTCTCCCGAGCGCAGCTTTGTTGCTACTTTGTTCTCCCTTAATATCCCTTTTGCTCGTCCCGAGAATCGGGACGAGCAAAATATAAAGAAATTAATGTTATACTGTACTATTTTGTTCTTAGTTTCCCGTTCCTTAGACAGTCGCATGATAAAATGATAATTTTACGACGATGTAAAAAACTTTCTCCTAAATATAGAGTTGTTAAAAGTAAAAATAAATAATCATGAAAAGTATTCATCAATTTGCTGTTACAGACACCAATGGTCAAACAGTTAGTTTAGAAAAATACAAAGGAAAGGTGCTATTGATTGTCAATACAGCCTCCGAATGTGGGTTCACCCCCCAATTAAAAGAAATGGAAGCCTTATACGCTGAATATAAAGAGAAAGGCGTAGAAGTATTAGCTTTTCCATCCAATAATTTTGGTGGACAAGAGCCGCTAAATGGAATGGAAATCCAAAGTTTTTGCGAATTAAACTTCAAAACATCTTTTCCTATTTTTGAAAAAAGCGAAGTGAAAGGCAACAAACAAAGCGAATTATTTCAATTTTTGAGTTCCAAAAAAGAAAATGGAAAGGTTAATTCCACGCCCAAATGGAATTTTCATAAATATTTGGTGAATCAAGATGGGGAAGTGGTAGACTATTATTATTCTATTACCAAACCTAATTCTAGCAAAGTCAAAAAAGCCATTGATAAGTTGTTGGCTCGATAAATATTTTCAATTGTCCGCAAAACTGCATTTTGGTCGGCTTTTTATTTATTGCGGGTTTATAGCTCGACATAAAAGCGAATAAAATATAAATTTAGGGTTTTATTAAATTTATAAAAGAGACGAATAAATCCAACACATGAAAGTTGACATTTTAGCGATTGGGGTACATCCAGATGATATAGAATTAGCCTGTAGTGGTACGCTGCTAAAGCATATAAAAAGAGGAAAAACAGTTGGTTTATTAGATTTGACAGCTGGAGAATTAGGCACTAGAGGAAGTGGACCGCTAAGATTAATAGAAGCGGCGAATTCTGCTAAAATAATGGGCGCAAAGTGGCGAAAAAACTTGGGCATGGCAGATGGTTTCTTCGACTATTCCAAAGAGAATATCCTAAAAATTATTCCTATTATTCGAGCAAGTCAACCGACCATCATTCTAGCCAATTCGTTAAATGATAGACATCCAGACCACGGAAGAGCCGCAAAATTAGTAGCAGATGCCTGTTTTTATTCAGGTTTGATGAAAATTGAAACCCTTGATAGCGATGGGAAGCCACAAGAAAGATGGCGACCAAAAGCACTCTACCACTATATTCAAGATAGGGCCTTAAAACCTGATTTTATTGTCGATATTACGGAACATATTGACAAAAAATTTGAAATGATTCTCGCCTTTAAATCTCAATTTTTTATAGCAGACGAAGAAGATAAGGAACTAAGTACCCCCATTTCAGGTAAAGATTTTCAAGCCTATTTGCGTGCTACTTCTCGTACTTTTGGGCGACCTGCAGGAATGGAATATGCAGAGGCTTTTAATGTGGAGAGGACGCTTGGGGTGGACAATTTATTTGATTTGGTGTAGTATTTAAGAATTCAAGCCAAAATTATTATTTATAATCCTGAAACAGAAGCATTAACGTTATGGATAAAATAAAAAAATATCAAGAAATAATAATAGATTATTTAAAGGAATATGCAAAAGTAAAACCAGCTAATTTGCCAAATATTGAAAGTAGAGTGATAACGGATAAAGAGAACAACCATTTTCAATTATTAGATTGGGGATGGCAAGATGGAAAATATATCTTTACAGTCGTCTTTCATTTTGACATCATCAATGGAAAAGTATGGTTTCAAAGAAATATTACAGAAAGAG
>CAZXYA010000494.1:0-7078 GCA_964644655.1 uncultured Saprospiraceae bacterium
GATACGCCACAGATATTAGCAAAGCCATCCATTAAATAAGCTCGAATCAATGGTTCGTTCTCACAATATTCATAAACATATTTACGGTATTCTCTTTTGACTTCCCCATCTCTAAGAAAAGCATTCCATGCCTTATTCAATACCGCTAATTCACTATCTTGTTGTTTTAGCGCTGCTTCTAATTCCTTTATTTTTTTCGCTAATGCCCCATCAGGTTTTACGCCGCTATCAGCTTGTATGGTCTTGATTTTTTCTAACATTGCTGCACCTGAATTACAGACATCAACTGCCCCTTTTAACACCCATTCTTTCATATTTGGAATTGGGTTACAAGGGAAAAGAGGCAATTCATTATCGTAGCCAGGAGAAACACCCGTTTTCACATAGTCCTTCCAATTGGCATCTAATTCGGTTATCTGTTGAAACAGCGATTTCATTTTAGCGACTTCTTCACCCAATCCTTCGACATCTTCTACTCGTAAGGAGGTTTTTTCCGTTAATCTTAAAGTACGAGTTTCTAGAATGTTTTTTGCCTTCGCCACATCTCCTCGACAATAATGTGCATAAACGGTCATGTAAGAGTACTTGGCTAGGGTTTGTTTTTCACAACTTGTTTTAGCGGCTTTTACAGATTCCAATGCTTTTAAATCAACTTCTTTTGTTTGGAGAAATTGCTGCCAAATCCCATCCATACTATGATAAGCTTTGATTTTGGCTTCCAAATCTTTCAATTTCTTTTCAAACCCTGGTATAGCATCAAAGGCTTTAGGGTCTATGGTGCGGATTTCTACAATTAATGCTTCTGCCTCGGCGACCTCACTTTGGCAGAAACTGGTATTGGTATTCATCAATAAATATCGAATATAATCCAGCGGATCCGCATATTTATTAGGCTTGTTTAAGGCACTCATATTGGAAATTTTGTTGTTGTCCAAAAATTCCTTCCAAGTTTCGTCAAGATTGACCGATTGCGCTGTGCTACTGGTCGCTAGGAAAAAGATGCCGATAATTAGGTGTAAGAAACGATAGTTTAGCTTCGTCATGTTAGCTTTTGTAATGTATGTTTTAATTTTTTTTAATGCGGGGCAAAAGGAATCGTCTATTATTTTAACTGTTTTGTGGAGGGAAATATTATAGAGAATGGGGGAGCAAAGATAAAAGATAAAGTTAAATTTTTCCAACAAAAAAAGCACCTTGACTAATCAAGATGCTTTTTTTGCGGCCAAATAAATTCTTTATCAAGTAACCATATGCCCCCCATCTGCCTCAAAAACACCACCTGTACAATAGCTACTAGCATCCGAAGCTAGAAATAAGGCAAGCCCAGCCATCTCATCAGGTTGTGCCATTCTGCGGAGCGGTAAGTGATTTTCGACGTTTTTAAGTATTTTTTCATTTTGCCAAAGTGCGGCACTAAACTTCGTTTGGATTAAGCCGGGGCAAATAGCATTCACTCTGATACCATCCTGTCCCCATTCTTTAGCTTGACTTTGCGTCAACATAATCAAGGCTGCTTTACTGATACTATACAAGCCCAGACCAGCACTTGGTCGTTGCCCTTCTACTGAACTAATATGAATAATAGCACCACCGCCTTGTTTTTTCATAATCGGATAGACCATATTAGAAAAAGCAAAAGGAGATTTTACATTTACGCCCATAATTTTATCAAAAATATTGCCTTCTACCTGAGCAATGGGCGCATAAACTGGATTGGTCGCTGCATTATTTACGATGATGTCTATGCGGCCATAGGTTTCCATCGTTTTATCTACCAAATTTTGTAACTGTGCTTCATCTCCAACATGGCAAGCAATGCCTATTGCTTCTAATCCATCTGTCTTAAACCCTTCAGCTACGGCATCAACGGCTGCTTGCTTTCTACTACTGACCACTACTTTTGCACCTGCCTCTGCCATCCCTCTAGCAATTGATTCGCCAATGCCTTTACTAGCGCCTGTAACTATGGCTACTTTGCCTGTTAGGTCAAATAATTTGGTAATTCTTGTATTTTTTGTATTGGTATTCATGATTATCTGTTTTGAAATTTATAGTGTAATGAAAGTTATTTTGTAAGTATTCAGCATCTTCTTTGTCAGCACCTTGATAATTATGATTCTTGATGAATCGAAGCCGTTATCAAGTATTATCCTTAAATAATCAGGTAAATCAGGGTTCTGACAGTTGGTGATGAATAATAATGTTATTTTATATTTCGCCTCGTCGCAAACCCCATAACTAATCACTTACAATTCATAACTCCTTAAGCATTCTCCTTAAACTTCACTCGGTTAAAAGACATTGCTTTAATTAACCAATTAGGGAGTGGCTTACGAGGATCTCGTTTTTTCATATTAATGGACCAGCCAATTTTTTTGACCAATGGGATTTTAAGGGCTTCTACAAATTCGATGAGTGTACCATCAGGATCTTCTAAATACCCCCATTTACCATTGGCGTCTCCCATATCAAATTCTTCAGCAACTAATACAGAAAATGGGAAGCCCGCAGCGGCACAATCTCTGACCACCGCATCCATATTCCGAACATCAAAGCATAAGTGAATAAAGCCAATGTCTCCCCAATATCTATTGGCAAATATTTTATTAGGCTTTTTAGAAGTTATTTGGACTAATTCTAATTGACTAGAGCCAAATAATTTAGAAAATCCGCCTACTTTTTCTTGTTTTTGTAAAACGATTCTTCGGAAAGTTTCATTACCACCAGGTAATGGTAAGTAATCCTTAAAATGACCATTTTTATCATAGACAACGGCATTATAACCTAATACACCGACATATAATTTTTTAGCAGCCTCTATATCGGTAACACCAATAGTACAACCACATACGCCCCCCATATTCTTGCCCGTGCCATACCAATTAGTGTACTCTTGTACTTGCACAATATTTCCACAAGGATCTTTGACATAAAAAGATTTAGTACCATTAGGAGAGACAACAACGTTGGACATTGGCGTTACTCCTTTTGCTTTAATATCGGCTAATGCCTTATAAGCATTTCTAGTCTTTACTTTTACGGAAAAAATACCTGTATCGCCTAATTGGATGGGTGTTTCAGGTGCTTGTGGCGTTCTGTCTTCAAATTGCCAGATTTCATAGCCACTTCCTCCTTGCATATTCATGGCTAAAATGGCTCTTTTATCATGTGCCTCTCCACCCATATAAGGCGCCATATGTGTGGCCGTATTATTATCATCAAAAACTTTGACATCAGCGCCTAATTTGGTAGCGTACCATTCAAATAATTTGGGGGCATCATCAACACCAACACCTATTTGTTGGATTCCGTAAATAAATTTCTCGGTCATGCTTTATTGCTTATTTTAGTATTAAATTTCCAATCGCCAATATACAAGGTATTTTATGGTTTATTGATCAAAAGAGGGTTTAATTATTTGGTTTTTTAGGATTCTCAACTATTCTTAGTTAGAAAAGGTATTTTTGTAGGATATTAGGACAAGTATGCAACAGTTTGTAGACATTATAGAGGAAATATACTCTAACCTACTAAAATTATTTCGTTGTTTTCGCCGCTGCGCGGCGAAAACAGAGGGAGTTTCGAGGGTGAAACAGATTTTTTTCGAGCTTAAAGCTCGAAAAAAATCTGTTTCACCCTCAATCTCCCCTCGTCCGCCCGAGCTGCGAAGGGCGATAATGTTCATTTTAGTAGGGTAAAGTAGAGGAAATAACCTTTATTTTGGTTTTACGTTGAATATAAACGGCTTTCTTATAAAAAATTTATAACTTAAAAAATATTGATTTGAAGTTAAAAATTTCAAACCTGCCTACAGGCAGGTATCGGTTCGCTGCTTGAACAAAAGATAGTGCCGATGGTCGAAGTTTGCAACTTCGACCCAATATTTCGAGCGTTTTTAACGCAATTATTGATGAGTTTTATTTTATAAGAAAACCCTTGTTGAATATATGAAAGTTGCTGATTGTAATTAATGACTAAAAAATAATTATCTAATGACTAAAATAACTCAACTGTTTTGTATTTGCTTTATCGTGAACATTTCCCTAAATGCCCAACAAGCAAGCGATTTTCAATTAGCTGCACCAAATGATCCGACGCCTTTTGCAGAAACAATTACACAATCAGATATGCGCACTATTCTGACCATCTTATCTGCAGATGATATGGAAGGTCGAGAAACGGGCACACCAGGAAATACCAAAGCGGCCGAGTATATAGCTAGTCAATTAGCGGAGAAAGGAATACCGAAAATAGATAAGTTGAATGGTTATTTCCAAAATATTGCATTTACAGCGGAATTATGGGACGATATAGATTTAAAAGTAGAGGGTAAACCCTTTCGGCATTTATGGGATTTTTATGCTTTTGCCAATTTGAATAGCAATCGGGCAGCTCAAGAAATTAGGGAGGTTGTATTTTTAGGGTATGGAATTGATGACCCTAATTATAGCGATTATAAAGGCAAAAATGTCAAAGGCAAAACCATTTTAATTTATGATGGCGAACCGAAAAAAAATGGGGTATCTTATATTACCAAATCCAAAGAAGTTTCTGACTGGACAACTGACCGTAAGAAAAAATTAGCAACTGCCTATAAAAATGGAGTAGCTACGGTTTTAATCGTAGATGGAAATTTAAAACAAAACTTAGGGGAATTAAGGGGACAATTATTGGACGGTCGGATGAAAATGGGAGCAGGCGAAAAAACGGATGAATTATATGCCAACAGTATTTATATTTCTTCCAAAGTTGCCAAGGATATTATTAGTGGTAAATCAAAGAAGTTTGTCAAAGCGAGAAAAAAGATTGAGAAAAAGGGTAAACCCAGATCCTTGACCTTACCAACTTCCATAGCTTTAACCCAAGCTAAAAAAATCAATCAATTATTAGGAAATAACATCATCGGATTTATAGAAGGAACAGATCCTGAATTGAAAAAAGAAATTGTAGTGGTTTCTGCCCATTACGATCATATAGGCAGAAGAGGCAATGCCATTTATAATGGGGCAGATGATAATGGTTCTGGTTCGACTACTGTTTTAGAAATTGCAGAAGCTTTTGCCAAAGCTAAAGCAGCAGGTGTTGGCCCCCGCAGGAGCGTGATGACTATTTGGGTGACGGGCGAAGAAAAAGGCTTATTAGGTTCTGAATATTATTCAGAGTTTCCGATTTTTCCTTTAGAAAATACGGTGGTAGATGTGAATGTAGATATGGTAGGGAGAGTTCATGAGAAATATACAACTAACCCAAATTATATTTATGTAATTGGGGCAGATCGTTTGAGTACCGAATTGCATCAGATTAATGAAGCTGCCAATAAGAAATACAGTAATCTAGTGTTAGATTATACCTATAATGATGAAAACGATCCGAATCGTTTTTACTATCGGTCAGACCATTATAATTTTGCAAAAAAAGGTATTCCTGCCATCTTTTACTTTAATGGGACGCATGCCGATTATCATCGAATTTCGGATACTATTGAAAAGATTAATTTTGAAAAAATGGAAAAAATTGGTCGGTTAATTTTTCATACTACTTGGGAATTGGCGAATCGAGATAAGCGAATTGAAGTGGATGTGGTAACGGGCGAGAGTGGACGGTAATTATATTGTTTAATGGTTAAATTGCTTTATTGTTAATTCACTAATAAAATAATCTTGCTAAAGACAAAAGAGGGTAGAAGTAAGTTATTGAATGAATTATTATTGGTCAACAATATAGCAATAAAACAATTTTAACAATCTTTGATGCTAATCTTCAAAAATATCTACTAAATCAATAGCAAAACCTTTAATCACTAAAGAGGTAACTGTTTCTTTTTTAGTATATTTTTGTATGGAAATGAGTTCTTTATTGCGATTCTGAAAAACTTCAAGTGTCTCTTTATCTGGTTCTATTACCCAATATTCTAAAACGTTTTTGGATTCGTAAATTTCTTTCTTTTCTCCAAAATCTTTACTTTTTGTACCCTCTGAAAGAATTTCTACAATAAAATCTGGTGCACCATAAACGAATTTTTTTAGAATAGCTTTTCGTTTGTTAGAAATATAAAAAATATCTGGCTGGTAAATATTTTTTTCTCCAAAATGTACATCAAAAGGAGCAGTTCTAACAATACCTAATTTATATTTTTTAACATGAAAATTTAAAAAAGAGGAGAGGTTGATAGACACTTTTTGATGGTTATCAAAAGGTGAGGGCATATAGTATAGTTTTCCGTTAATCAATTCAAATGGTGCATTTTCTGGTAATGCACGATAGTCTTCTACCGTAAAATCATTTCTGTTTTCGTCTATGGTAGTGATGAAGACTTCTCCTTTTTTCTCAAAAATTATTTGACCATCTAAAACCATATAATTTCTACCACGAAGCAATTTCTTGAAATCTGCTTGATGAATAGAGGTATATAAATTGAGTAACGGATAAACCATGAATGAATTATTTTATCCAAATTTACAATTTTTTACATAATTTAAAAATGGGCTAACTTGAAATAAAAATTCCAAGCACCCATTTTTTCTTTGAGACCTTTTTTTAGGTATAGGATGATAGCGCCCTATCATCTATTTTGTATCGACTAAAGCCTACTTTATAAAGCCGCTGCGTGTCGATAATTTTTCATTTCACTCAATAAGGCAGTATTTACACTAGAAGCAAATAAATTACCGCTATCTTTATCATCATACACATCTAATTGTAACTCCAAGGCAAATAGCTTTGCCATATCTCCTAATTTTTTAGCGTGTTGCTCACTCTTTCCACTCGCCATAAATAGATCAATAACTGCAGTACGAATCATTTCTGGCTTATTATTTAAGTGCAATAACATTTGCCGTTGGGTTTTGCCTTTGTATTTTTTACCCTGAGCTTCCATTTGCTTGCGCAGGTAATCAGCAGAGTAACCGAGGAGATGAGCGCGATATTTCCACCAATTAGCACCGCTACCTCCGTTTCGAGATGTGTAGATTTCTTGATGTTTGCGCTCTGCCGATTCCTGACAAGACATTCTGGTCATCGTTTTAGCGACTTCCAGCACCGTTTCAATTTGTTCCTGTGTCAATACTTCTACTGCTTC
>CAZXYA010000495.1:0-7046 GCA_964644655.1 uncultured Saprospiraceae bacterium
CTGATTATCAGTAGTGTTTTTAATTTTAATTGTCATTTTAATTTTAATTCATTCCGATATTTTTTTAGCAATTACCTTGTTTAATTCTACTCTACCTTATTAAAAATGGGCATTACCGCCCTTCGCAGACCGGGCGGAGAGGGAGTTTGAGGGCAAACAGATTTTTTAAAAAAAAGATGCATATTTTCAGAATAATGGCGTGTGACTTGTAGTAAGAAAAATAATTTTTTGCTTGAATTCTACGAGGCCCAAACAATCTACTTTGTTTAGAAATATAGTATAGTTCATCAGTCTTCATTTGGCAAATCAATAAATAAACAATAAGTATATTTTAAATAAAAAAAACTTATTTTGTTTTAAAATAAAAACATTTGTAACTTTGCTTAAAAAAATGGTGGCATGGTAAAAACTATGGGTGGATTGTAAAGTACACAACTCTGGAGAATCATAATCTACTTTTGTCTCTCTACTAAGATAAAAGAGGTAGTTTTTTTGATAATTAGTTAGATAAAGTAGTAGATTAAATTTGTGTCCTTTAACATAAAAAAGCAAAGTACTTGTGAAAACTATTTTTTCTTTATAATATTCCAGTTGAATACCTACTTTTAGATAAGGTGCTATAAAATATTGATTAAAATAAGCCTAAAATATTCTACTTATGGCAAATGTAACATATAATGAAGATAATATTCGCTCACTAGATTGGAAGGAACATATCCGATTACGTCCAGGGATGTATATTGGAAAACTAGGAGATGGCGCAACAGCAGATGATGGTATCTATATCCTAATCAAGGAAGTGTTGGATAATTGTATAGATGAATACGTGATGGGCTTTGGCACTTCTATAGACATTAAACTAGATATGGAAAATGGGATGGTCGCTATCAGAGATTATGGTAGAGGTATTCCATTGGGGAAAGTGATTGATTGTGTCTCTAAAATTAATACCGGCGGAAAATATGACTCAAAGGCTTTTAAAAAATCTGTCGGTTTAAATGGTGTAGGTACCAAAGCGGTAAATGCCTTGTCTAATTATTTTAAAGTGCAAGCTATTCGAGAAGGCAAGACAAAAATTGCAGAGTTTAATCAAGGCAACCTAGAGAATGACTACAAAATTAAAAAAACCGCAGAATCAAATGGTACGTTGGTAGAATTTAAGCCAGATAATTCCATTTTTAAGAATTATAAATTCCGAGCAGAGTACATCGAAAATCAGCTTTGGAATTATGCCTATCTAAATGCAGGCCTAAAACTAAATTTTAATGGCAAGACCATTTATTCTAAAAATGGCTTATTAGATTTATTGACTCGTAAAACAAGTGGCGACGATTTACGATACCCAATTATTCATTTGAAAGGAGAAGATATTGAAATTGCCTTAACACATGGCAATCAATATGGCGAACAGTATTATTCTTTTGTCAATGGTCAAAATACAACACAAGGAGGCACCCATTTAAATGCTTATAAAGAATCAATTGTCAATTGTATCAGAGGAATTTTTCCGAAGAAAAGTTATGATGTAAAGGATATTCGTGCATCAATCATTACTGCGGTGAGTGTAAAGGTTGAAGAACCAGTTTTTGAATCTCAAACAAAAACTAGATTGGGTTCTAGTGATATTGGGCCTAAAGGACCAACTATTCGAACTTTTATTAACGACTTTGTCAAAGAAAAATTAGAGAATTTTTTATATCAAAACCCAGCAATAAAAGATGCGCTTGAAAAGCGAATTGATCAATCCAAAAAAGAACGATTAGATATTGCTGGTATTCAAAAAGAAGCCCGTAAGAAAGCGAAAAAAGCCAATTTACACAACAAAAAATTAAGAGATTGTCGCCTGCATTTTAATGATAGTAATAAAAAGACAAAAGAGGAAGATAGATTGCGTACAACGGTATTTATTACAGAGGGAGATTCTGCAAGTGGTTCGATTACAAAAGCAAGAGATGTCCAAACTCAGGCTGTTTTTAGTCTAAGAGGGAAACCATTAAATTGCTATGGCTTGACCAAAAAAGTAGTTTATCAGAATGAAGAATTCAACCTGTTACAACATGCTTTAAATATTGAAGATAGCTTAGATGATTTACGCTATAATCAAGTCGTTATTGCTACCGACGCAGATGTTGACGGAATGCACATCCGAATGTTATTATTGACTTTCTTTTTGCAATTTTTTCCTGATGTTGTCAGAAATGGTCATTTGTTTGTTTTAGAAACTCCTTTATTTAGAGTGCGAGACAAACAGAAAACATTTTATTGTTACAGCGAATTGGAAAAACAAAATGCGATCAAAAAACTAAGAGGTAAACCTGAAATTACTCGATTTAAAGGTCTAGGAGAAATCTCTCCGAACGAGTTTGCAGAATTTATTGGGGATGGGATTAAATTAGAACCCGTAGTGATGAATGAAGACACTAATATAGACGATATATTATCCTATTTTATGGGGAAAAATACGCCTGCCCGCCAAGTCTTTATTATAGATAACTTAAAAGTAGAAAAAGACGACCTGTCTGAGGATGAAGTCGAAGAAATTAATGAGGAATTAGAAGCGCAGTTAGAGGCTAAATTGGAAGAGATTGACACGGTTGCGGCTTAAGGGAAATGAATTGAATGGGTACTAGTGCTATGTTTCTATAGTTTTTGCTAGTTTTATTACGGGGTGACTTCCCGTCACCCCGTAATTTAAACTAGTGAATTTCAATGATTTAATTCACGGGGTAACGGGAAGTTACCCCGTGAAATCGCTCCGAATTAGTAGTCGAAATATTGGAAACATAGTACTAGTTCTTAGAATTCAATCCAACTTCAATTCCTTTTCCATTTCTTTAAAAAGCTGTTCCTCTAATTCAGGGGTAGCAGTATCTTCTTCTAAATCAACTAACCATTGACCCTTAACTTTTTTAAGCAAAAAAAAGTCTTCTATCAACTCCCCTTCTTCTAGAATAGTATAATTACAAATAGCTTTTTCTGCTTCTACGACACAATCCATTTTAACAAAATTGGTCTGGTAAACTTGGGAATCATTGAGTAAAAGTTCTTTGTTTTCTACTAACCATTCTTTAGTCAATTCGGTACTCAATAAAGTAGCTTGAGTAAGCTCATTTTTATCTAAATGTGCTTGCCATTGCTTACTGACCATTTCAGGCGTATTGGGCAAAAGCATTGTTTTTTTCGATGTTGAAGATGAATTAGTACAACTAAATAAACCTAGTAATAATAAGAAATGACAACTATATTTCTTACAAACGGAAACAACAACTTTTATTTTATAGGTAAGGTAAAGGTTCAACTGTTTTTCTTTTAAGTTTGCTTAGTGACGAGGTAGAAATAAAGTGTGCCATAATGCGCAGTTATTTTTTCTTCTAAGGAGGCTTTAAAAACCGCATATAGCCCAGCTACATAAGGCTTTTTAAAGGTTTCTTAGAAGTAAACAAGAACAAGTAGTATTGTTCAATTTATTCCTGCGTCGTCACTTAGTAGTTAAAAATAGATTTAATAATTTTTCTGCCCCTTGAAAAGGAGATAATTCATTATTCAAAACAGCCTTTTCTATCTCGAATAGTGCCCCTTGAATCGCTTCATTCTGATAGAAAGCAGTTTGCAAACCTTGACTAATAGAAGCTTCTAACCAATATTTTGCCTGTTTTTTTCGATTATTCTGAAAGTATTGATTTTCAGTAGTTAGCTTAATGTATTTTTCAACTTGTGCCCAAATTTTGTCAATACCTTCATTAGAAAGAGCAGAACAAGTTAACGCAGCTGCTGTCCAGTTACTTTCTTTTGCAGGAAAAAGATGTAATGCGTTTTTGTAGTCAATTCTAGTCTTTTTTGCTAATTTGACCCGATCTCCATCTGCTTTATTAATTAAGACCAAGTCTGCCATTTCTACAATGCCTCGTTTTATACCTTGTAACTCATCGCCACTTCCTGGTAATAAAAGTAGTAAAAAAAAGTCAACCATTGAGTGCACTAAAGTTTCCGATTGTCCAACACCTACTGTTTCCACCAAAATCGTATCAAAACCTGCGGCTTCACAAATAATCATCGTTTCTCTTGTTTTGCGGGCGACTCCGCCTAAGGCCGATTTAGCAGGAGAAGGTCGTACAAATACATTTTCTAAATGCGCTAATTTCTCCATCCTAGTCTTATCCCCTAAAATACTACCGCCACTAATTTGACTTGAAGGATCAACCGCTAATACCGCTACTTTTTTTCCCTGTTCAACTAAGTGACTACCAAAAGCTTCTATAAAAGTACTTTTGCCCACGCCCGGTGTTCCTGTAATTCCTAAACGAATAGATTGATTGGTAAAAGGCAAACATTGCTCAATAATCTTTTCTGCTATTTTTTGATCGACCGATCGAGTACTTTCTACGATCGTTATGGCTTGAGATAAAATAACCTTATCGCCTTGTCGAATACCTTGAACATAATAAGCCACATCGCCTTGTTGTTTCCTTTTTTTAGCTAAAATATTTTTTAAATGTGGGTTAAGGGTGGTAGGAGACTTGACGCCAGCAGTTACTTTAGGGGTAGTTTGATTTGTTGTTTTTTTCTTCACGCCTCAAAAATAAGGGAAATTAAATAATTTTCTCCCCATAACTCCTCCACCTTTCCTATCTTTGTCCTCCTACAATTTAAAAATACCCGAAATGGAAAATTTCCCTTACGTACATCGAGATATAAGTTGGTTATCTTTTAATTATCGTGTCCTACAAGAGGCCAAAGATCCTGCCGCTCCACTATTTGAGCGCATTAAATTTTTAGCGATTTATTCTAATAATTTGGATGAATATTTTCGAGTTCGAGTGGCGCAACATCGGAGTTTGATTCGGGTAAACAAAAAGACCAAGAAAAAATTAGAATATGACCCAAAAGAATTATTGAACCAAATCAAAAAGATTGTCAATAGTCAACAAGAAGAGTTTAGTGATATTTTTGAAAATCAAATTGTTCCTGAATTAAAAAAATATAAAATTCATTTATTGCGCCGTTTAGATTTAAATAAACGGCAACAAGAGTTTGTAGACAATTACTTTCAGGCGAACTTATTGCCTTTCGTGCAGCCTGTATTATTATTAAAGCATAAAATTCGCCCCTTCTTAAATAATGCGGCCCTTTATTTGACCATTCGAATGGAAGATAAAGACCCCAAAGTCAAGGAAGAACGATATGCAGTTATTAAAATTCCTTCTGATCATTTACCTCGATTTATTCACTTACCCTCTTCTTCGCCCGGTCGGAAAGATATTATTATGCTAGATGATATTGTTCGACATAGCGTACAATCTTTGTTCCCCGGCTATGAAATACAAGATACCTATTCTATCAAAATCACCAGAGATGCAGATTTATATATCGAAGATGAATTTTCAGGTGATCTGGTCAGTAAAATTAAAAGTAGCTTAACCAAAAGAAATGTGGGGCCTCCATCTAGATTGGTAATTGACCGAGAAATGCCTAAGAATTTACGAGACTTTTTGTTGGATACCTTTCATTTGGAAAAGCGAGGTATTTTAGTAGAAGGGCGCTATCATAATAATTTTGACTTTTTTAAATTTCCAGATTTTGGTTTAACCACTTTAAAAAATATTCCTTTCCCTCCCCTATCTTATAAGCCACTCGAACAAACTAAAAATTATTTTGCCGCTATTCGATCCAGAGATCACATCGTCCACGTTCCTTATCAGTCCTACGAATCAACGATTTTATTTTTTGAAAAAGCAGCAACTGATCCCGATGTAACGCATATCAAAATCATTCAATATCGAGTAGCTGGAAAATCTCGCATTATGAATGCCTTAATGAAGGCAGTAAAAATGGGCAAACAAGTCACCGCCTTTATTGAATTAAAAGCACGATTTGATGAAGAAGCTAATTTAAAATGGGGAGAAATATTGGAAAAGGCAGGAGTCGATGTACATTATAGTTTCCCTGGATTAAAAGTACATTCTAAATCCGCCTTGATTATTAGAAAAGAACGAGGAAAAACCAAGTTGTATGCATATATGAGTACGGGAAATTTCCATGAAGGAACAGCAAAAGTATATAGCGATTTAGGCTTGTTTACGGCAGATAGAAGAATCACTCTAGAAGTATCTAGATTATTTTCCTACTTAGAAACCGTAAAAGTTACCAACCAACAATACAAACATTTATTAGTCGGACATTTTGGTTTATTGGAAAGTTTAACAGCCATGATTGACCGAGAAATTAAACATGCTAAAGCAGGAAAAAAAGCCAGAATCGTCTTAAAAATGAATAGTTTGCAAGATGAGGAAATGGTAGAAAAATTATATGAAGCTAGTAATGCTGGCGTCAAAATAGATTTAATTATCCGAGGTATCTGTTCTTTAGTACCCGGTAAAAAAGGTTGGAGTGAAAATATCAATTGTATTAGTATCGTTGACCGATTTTTAGAACATGCTAGAATTTTTGTCTTTCATAATGACGGCGAAGATGCTATTTATCTCTCTTCTGCCGATTGGATGTCTAGAAACTTACGCCGAAGAATTGAAACGGCTTTTCCTATTTATAATGAAAAAGTAAGGGCAGAAATTCTAGAAATGTTAAGAATACAATTAGCCGATAATGTAAAAGCCAGAATTATTGATGAAGCAGATGAGAATGAATATAAGCAGAATGATATGGATTTGAGTATTCGTTCCCAAGTTGAATTGTATTATCATTATAAACGACAGGGAGAGCAATAATTTGGTTGATTAATTATTAGTTGACTCCCTATGAATTCTGCTTACTAAAGCAAGTATTTTTTAGGGTGGTTTTAAAAAATGCACTAATAATCAATACTTCAATAATCTATCAATTTTTACCCAAAAATTTCAACCTTAGCAAAAGGATTTTTAAAAATCTATTAATAAAAAGATACTTTTCTTGCAACTTAACAAATCTCCTTTTACATTTGTACTTCATGTTAAGTATTTCTACGACATATAATTCTTTAATTCCTACTCGCCGCCGTCGCGTTCGTCGTCGCCCCTAGGGCGCATATCTTAACATATTATCCTACCAAGGGG
>CAZXYA010000496.1:0-7041 GCA_964644655.1 uncultured Saprospiraceae bacterium
TAATACCATTACCCGTATTAATCCAGATGGAAGTGGATTAGAAATTGTCCATAAAGGCATCCGAAATACGGTAGGATTTACGTGGCATCCTATTACCAAAGAATTATGGTTTACAGACAATGGACGGGATTGGATGGGCAATGACGAACCTGCCTGTGAGTTGAACCATGCCCCCAAAGATGGGATGCACTTTGGCTACCCGTATTGTCATCAAGGAGATATTGCCGACCCAGAGTTTGGCGAAAAGCATGCTTGTAGCGAATTTACCCCACCTGTCGTAAAACTAGGCCCGCATGTTGCCCCCCTAGGCTTGATTTTTTATACAGGGAATCAATTTCCAGAGAACTACACCAACCAATTACTGATTGCTGAACATGGTTCTTGGAATCGTGCCAATCCTATTGGGTATCAGTTGACATTAGTACGTTTGGATGCGAATGGTAAGGCGGAAGGGAAATCTGCTTTTGCGTCGGGTTGGCTAGAAGACGGCGAAGCTTGGGGAAGACCTGTAGATGTAGAGCAACTGCCAGATGGCTCGATTTTGTTGTCCGATGATTTTGCCGATGTGATTTATCGGATTTATTATGAAGGTTAACAATCGAATGATGAACTATAAATGATGAATGATGAATTTGTTAAATACAAAATCTATTAACAATTTTTAGGCGCTTACGTGAATTTTAACACCAACAAATTGTCGATAAATTTTTAAATTTCAATCTCAACCTCAAAATCAACTTCAATTCCCGCCGAAGGTGGTTTAAAATTGAAAATTTGAAATTGATATTGTTAATTTTGATACGAAGTAGTATGACAAAAATAAACGAACAACTTTTGAGCTATCTTTTTGACGAGTAAAGTTCAATTACTACCATAAAGCGCATATAGTTCATAAAGTTTTTTACCGAGTTTAATATTTTGGCGCAAAGTTGTTAACTTAAATTTGTCTGATTACTTACATCTAAAATACCTGATTGCTTTAGGAATCCGTTGGGAAACAAATCCATTGGGAAAAATGAGTCCTAACGGATTTTATTTCCTAACGAATTCCTTAATTCTTGAATCTTATAAAACCTACAAATCAATCTCCGTATCAAAGCTAAAAGTCCCATCATCTGCCCCTTTAGAAGCAAAATAATTGGTCCAAAATTCAGCAGCTTTGGTAATTTTTCCATCATTTTTTTTATCGACTGGATAAACCACATAAATATCTAAATCAGAGACATCTTCAGGGTCACAAGCAGCATCAATTCGTTTATGCCAGTCCTTGGAATTATTGCTTTTGCCATGAAAATTGGCAATGGTACTATTTTCCAGCATATCAGAATAAATCAATACAACTTTTCTATCAGCAGCACTTTTATTCAATTTTTGCATCCCTTTACAAATAGGTTCAATTAAATGAGAACGGTTCAAGGCTTTACCTGTGTAGGTTTCATTGATTTCTAGTAAAGCAGTTGATAATTTAGTTTTAAATTTATCTACCTCTTTTTGGCGCAAAAATTTATTGGCTTCAAATTCAGATTTTCCCTCTTTTAACTTCACCGTTTTACTACGAGCAGAAGTTAAATCATACAAAGGAAAAACTTTTACTTTCCCAAAATTAGGGCTTCCATTTTCGCCAACTTGCAGTAGTTCCGCATAATTGTCTAAATCTTGATTTAGTTGTTGACTATAATCTTGTCCTTCCGTAAAATCTAAATAAATATAAAGCTCCGTTTGAGTTGGAGGGGATGTATTACACCCAAGGGTGACTAAAAATAAGCTCATTAAAATTAGTAGATTTTTCATGTTTTATTGGTTTTTAAAGTGATTAAAATAGTGTTGTATTGTTGTATTGCTATATTGTTGTTTTACAGAGGGGCAACAACAATTTAACAATACAACAATTTAGCAATTACTCTTAATTGGGGTCTAATTCTGCCACCGTTGCAAAATGTAAATTCAAACTAGGTACTTGATTTTTCCAGCTATCAGGAGACCGTCGGTCCTTCCGCTGACTAAGGTTAGCAGAACGATATTTACTGATAGCGATATGATAGCAAGCATCAATGATTTCTTCTAGTGCCGCAAAAGAATTTAATAATTCATCATATCGCTGCACATTTTCGCTATGTTGGGTAACCAAAGTAGCCTTTTTGTTATTTAATGCCTCCTTTCCTGTTTCAAAAGCATCGTGTACCACTTTTAAAGCTTGATTCTTTTGGGCTGCCAAAGCTACTTTTTCTTGATTAAGGGCATCATTTTCTTTATTAAAGTCCTTTTTCGCTTTTTGATAATCTTCATAAATATGCTCCAATTCGTAGCTTTCATCATGTCGAAAATAAGCCGCTAAAACACCGATAATAAAGAGGATTAAGTTCAAACTAGTAAAAATGACAATATTCAAATCATTGGGTGCCTGCCCCATTGCTTCTGCCAAAACTGAGGTACGGAAAATGGACACCCCAAAATTGAAAATAGCAAAAACAGCGATACATAAGACGGCAAAATAAGTGTATTCTTTCTTTTCCCTCCGTTGTTTAACAAATACACCTGTAAAGTGCGCTAAGACAGGAATGGCAATGGCCAAACTACTCGCCATAATCATGGTGATAAAAAAGGCTTCTCCAAATTTTTGGAATATCTGCAAGTTCAAAGGCACTTCAGCCAATCCTATGCCTAGTAATAACAAAAAGTAAAGAATGCCACTTTTAAAATGAATCAACGGATGATTTCGCCCTATTTTACTTTGAATAGCCTGCAAATCTTGTCGAACCTCCCGATATTCTCTTTCTGCAGTATGTACTTTTTCCGCCAAATCATGTTCTCTATCTTGAAAAGTTCGGTCAATTTCATTGATTTCAGCAGTTCGCTTTTGGTTTAAAGCTTCTAATTCTTTGGTATAAGCCGCTTCTCCATTTTCGGCTAAATCAGTTAATTTTTGGGCATATACTTTAGCCGCTAAATGTGGGGCATCTAAATAAGGTTTTCCTTTTTTACGGCATTCTGCCAATAATTTTCGGTACTCATTTCTAAGTAAATTTTCATTGGGACTCACTTGCGTATCTTCTGAAGAAGGAATGCCTAAAAAACCGTCTTTTTCTCCTAAGGTTAAGGCTTGTTTTTCTAAGCTTGCATGCGTTGTTAAAAAATCATTTTTAGCATCACTTACTAATTGGGAAATTAGTCTTGGTGGACTTCCTGAATTTAATTTTGTTTCTTTCATTTGTTTTACGTTTTTCAAAGCCAAGTTGGCTTTTAGGTTTAAGAATGTTTTATTTGGTACTAGTGTTATAGGCTTCCTTTAGGCGAAAGCGAATCGTATTTTTCTTTTTTTAATTTATTGATAATTTTTAAAAATTGGATAAGTAATCTAATATCCTCCGAAAGGGTTTTCTTATAAAAATAGAAATAGCCCTCGGTAGCTTGATTTCTTTGGGCGTCGAGCCCAAAGAAATCAAAAAGGGTTTTTAAAGGATGAGCAAAAAGTAGATTTTCAAAGAAAATCTACTTTTTGCTCATCCTTTAAATCCTCTTTTTACAAATATTGCCATTCGATATGGCAATATTTGTTATACTACGTGGCATTTTGAGGATTATAATTTTTTATAAGAAAACCCTTTATCCTCCGATAAAAAATCGGAGCAGGCTGTGTTCCTTCACAATCCGCGTTATTTCTACCACAGATTATTATTACTTTTTTATTTGGTTAGGAAAATGATAAAAATAAGTTTACAAATTTGAAATTATAAACTACTGATTGTCAAAACGTTTTTTAATTTTAGAGTGTTAGATTAAAAATTGACATTATTTATTTTAATAACATATCTAAAATCCGTTGGGAAACCTAATCTGTTGGGGAAAAACACGCCCAACGGATAATTATCAATTTTATTTTTAATTGATTCCTTATCTATTTTCTATACCCACAATATTAGCCGTTTCTATCGACTAAATCGACTTTGTTCGATAAATGCTTGTAATTAATAGATTTTTCAAGCAGGTTCGCTGTTTTAGCGTTTTGCAAAAAAGCTGGAAAATTATTTTTTAGTATATAGCATTTTTTTGTTTCTAGCGATTATCTTTTTATCTTTCAACAACAATATCATTATTGATTGAGTTACCAAGTCGGATGTAGAAGAAGTTATAAAAACCTACCTTCAATTAATTTTAATCATCTTTAGACATGAAAAATACCGAACAATCAAGTACCAAATTGACTCGTCGTCAAATGGTTAAAAATAGTAGTCTAGCAGTTGCAGGAGTAGGTATAGCGAATATTGCTACCACCACTCCAATTGAACAAACTGTCAATAAAAAATCAAGCAGGAAAAGTAGCCTTAATCACGGGAGGTGCAAGAGGCATAGGTCGAGCAATAGCTTTATCCTTAGCTAAAGAAGGCGCGAATATCGTTATTTGTGATATAGCTGACCAAATCCCAAGTATTCTTTATCCAATGGCGGTGCCAGCAGATTTAGCAGAAACGAAACGATTGGTTGAATTAGCAGGTGTAAAATGCCTTTCGATGAAAGCGGATGTACGCAAAAGTGCAGCGTTGAAGAAAGTTGTAGACCAAATTATGACTGACTTCGGCAGATTGGATATAGTGGTCGCCAATGCAGGCATTGCAAATATGGGCTATATGGAACAAATGGAGGACGATGCTTGGGAAGATGTGATTGCGGTTAATTTAGTAGGCGTTGCTCGAACCTTAAAAGCAACTATTCCTACTTTGCGGAAACAAGAAAAGGGTAGAATAGTAGTGATAGCCTCTGTTTCTGGACGTGGTGGAAGCCCAGGTATGTCTGCTTATAATGCATCAAAATGGGGGGTTATTGGGTTGACTAAATCTGTGGCAGGAGAAGTAGGAAATAGCAATATAACTTGTAATGCCGTTTGTCCTACTGCTATTGATACTCCGATGTTGCAAAATGAATTTGTCCATAAATTATGGTCACCCGATAATCCAACTTCAGAGGGTTTAAATCAAAGAATGAAAGGCAGCCATCTTTTACCAGTTGGCTTATTAGACCCAATGGAGATTGCCAATGCTGTCACCTTTTTATGTAGCCCTCAAGCCAACTTTATTACAGGTGTGGCATTGGATGTAGCAGCAGGTAGTACTGCTAGAAATTCAGCTTAATTATTATAAATCATGGTGATTTTCAAAATCACCATGATTTTAGAGGGAACCATTTTAACAGCGGAAGAGGAATATTAAAATCGTTTTAGCAAGGCAGGTAGAAAACAAACGTCCGCCAGCAAAGCAGCCAGAATAGTAAACGCACATAATAAACCAAAGGTACTCACAGAAGCGACGCCACTTAAACCGACAATCAGAAATCCACAGACTAAAGAAATAGTGGTCGAAAAAAGCGCCCCTCCCGTATAGTCCAATGCTTTATCTATACTTTCCGTAGTAGATAAACCTTGACTTTGGTAAAATTTAAATTTATTAATTAAATGAATCGTATCATCCATCGCCACGCCTAACATGATAGGGGCAAGCATGGCATTAGCGGATTCTAAATGAATGTCGAAAAGATACATAATGATAAATGCAGAAAATAAGGGTAATAAATTTGGAATAAGGGCTAAAAAACTCATTTTGAATTGACCAATAAAATAAAACAAAATGCAAAAGGATAGAAAAAATGCAGCTCCAAAGGAGCGAAATTGAGTCTGTAAAATAAAGGTGTTTAATTGGGTAAAAATTTCTGAAAAGCCATGAATTTTTAAGCGATAATTGGCTGCTGGAAAAGTAGTTTTAAAATCTGTTTTTATACTTGCTAAAAGTGGTTTTAAATCTTTAGTTGGCAATTCTTTAATGCTAATATTGATAGCTACATACGATAAATCTTTACCTATTAGCGAGAAATAGGCATTCGATGATTGTTGGTTTTGTTTAAAAACTTTTTCAAAATTGACTGAATTAAATGTTGAAAGACCAGACATCCTATTTTCTAAGAAGGATTGAAAATTGACAATAGAAATAGGATGCGCCAGCAAAGGATTATTGTCTAGTTTTTCTTGGAATTCTTTTAATTTATTGAGTGTTTCTTTGGTTAAAATCGCCGTTTCTTGAGTCGTAGAAATATTTAACTGTAATCTGATACTTCCAGATAAGGCCTCTTCAATCATTTCTAAATCATCTTTGACTTTTCCCTTACCCAATAAATCTAGTGAATTGGTACTGACTTCCAGCGAAAAAAGACTGTAGATACCAAACACAAAAACCAATCCTCCAATGCCTAAAACAATTGCATTATGGTGACTTGTCCAATAATTAATTGTTTGCGTAAGCTTCGAAATATTTATTTTTTTGACCCTAGCATTCAAGGATTTGGCATCCAAAAAAGTAAAACCAATAGCTGCTACTACATACACCAAACAAAAGGCAATCATCAAACCAATAAAGGTAAATAAGCCCATTATCTTAAAAGCGGGTAAAGGAGACAACACCAATGCTAAATAACCGATAATGGTGGTCAAAGTTGTGTAGAAACAGGGTTTAAGGCTTTTCTGTAAGGCGGTTTTAATTTGCGCTATTTTAGTTTGGGTGGGGTTTTCTTTTCGATGCAAATGGTAAATATTTATAATGTGTATTAAGTCACTAACACTATAAATCATTAAAATAGTAGGAATCAACATGGAAATTAAATTCAAGGAATATCCCATGCTCGTCATTAGCCCAAATGTAATACTTACAGGTAAAATAATGGACAATAATGCTATCGGTAAATAATGCCAATGGGGCAATAAAAATAAAAGTAAACCCAAAATAATCGCCACCGAAAATACCGCAAAAAAAATGCTTTCTTCGTAAATGGTTTTATTAAATGCTTCCCCTAAAATGGGCGCACCAGAAATATGACTTTTCCCAATCGTGGTTTCGACGATGCTTCGGACTTCTGCTATAATTTGACTTCTATTTTCAATTTGATTGGCTGGGATTAATTGGAGGTAAAAGAAGGAGAATCGTTTGTCATTAGTAACCAATTGTTTGCTCAAAGCTGGCAATTCGTCCAATAATTTGGCGATACTTTCCCGACTTCTAG
>CAZXYA010000497.1:0-7016 GCA_964644655.1 uncultured Saprospiraceae bacterium
AACCCATGCGTCTGCCAAAGGTGCTACCCCAGGCAATTGTGCCTGGATGAAAGGCGTAGATTTGCAAACCGATATGAAATTGGCAATTGCTGAAGCTAAAGGAACTGGCGCTACAGGCATTAAAGTGTATGCAGACTTAGCTGCCCCAATCATCGAAAAAATAGTCACAGAGGCACATCAACAAAATTTAAAAGTTTGGAGTCATGCCACGGTCTTTCCTGCCAAACCACAAGCGATTGTCGATGCAGGCGTTGATGTGTTGTCTCATGCTACCTTATTAGCATGGGCAGGCGTTGACTATTTACCAAATTCTGCCAAAGGACGCTATGCCAAACAAGCAGATTTTGATATAAAGAATCCTACTTTTGAAAAATTGACCAGGGACATGCAAACAAATGGGACAATCTTAGATGCAACCTTAGCCATTTATCAGCATGAACGATTTGATTCTACCATTTTTTTACAAGGTCTAGCTTTAACCCGTTTAGCCTATCAAAATGGAGTGAAAATTGGTGTGGGAACAGATATAAGTGTCAACGATTTCCCCAAAATAGCCCCACTTTTTAAAGAAATGGAAGTTTTAGTCAATCAAGTTGGGATGACGCCAATGGAAGTACTAAAAGCCACAACTTTGGTTAATGCAGCAATGATAGACATGGACAAAAAGATAGGAAGTATCGAAATAGGTAAACAAGCAGATTTAGTCATTTTAGACAAAAATCCATTGGTTGATATTACCCATATTAATACGGTAAAGTATGTGTTTAAAAGAGGGGAAAGAGTAAAATGATTGCAGATTTTTTACCTCTAAATCCGTAGGGAAATTAATCCGTTGGGCAAAAAAGTAATCCTAACAAATTAGTTGCCAACGGATTTTATCAATTTTTAGTTAACATTCTTAAATCAGCAACAAAAATATGAAAAAGCAAAACTTACCCAGAAGGAATTTTCTAAAACAAACGAGTACTTCCATAGCGGCAGTTTCTCTAACGGGGATTCCTTTAGCCGCTTGTACGGTGACTCAAAATACACTCGAAAATAAATCCATTACCAAGGAGTGGACCATTCAAGAAGTCATCAATTTAATGATAAAAGAAATTCCTGGCGGTAAAAAAGAAAAAACGGTGGATACTATTAAAATTGGGGATGCCTCGCAAAAAGTAACGGGTATTATTTCCACTTTTATGGCAACGGTCGAAGTGATAGAACAAGCTGCTTGGTTGGGCGCTAATTTTATCATTACCCATGAACCTACTTTTTATAATCATTTGGATGAAACAGATTGGTTAGAAAATGACCCTGTTTATCAACATAAAAAAGCATTATTAGAAAAGCATGGTATTACCGTTTGGCGTTTTCATGACTATTGGCATACTTACCGACCAGATGGAATTTTACATGGTTTTCTACAAGAAGTTGGTTGGCAAGCATATTTGGATACTAGCAGAGAAAATACCTGTGTGATTCCTAAAATAAAACTCAAAGATTTAGCCGCTTTTTTGAAAAAGCAATTTAACCTAAGCCGTACTTTTTATATCGGCAACCCTAATTTGATTTGTGAAAATATCGGCATTTTGCCTGGTGCTTGGGGTGGTCGAGCGCATATTCCATTTTTAGGAAAAGAAAATATAGAAGCTTTAATCGTGGGTGAATCTGCGGAATGGGAAGCGGTAGAATATGTCCGAGATGCAGCGCATGCAGGCATGAAAAAAGGACTGATTATTCTAGGGCATGCACGTAGTGAAGAACCTGGAATGCGCTGGTTGGTAGATTGGTTAAAGCCGAAGGTAGCAGGGGTGAAAATAACGTTTTTGGGTGCAGGGGACCCATTTCAGCCAGTTTAGATTTAGTCATATTAGACAATTTGGGGTAAAGTTCTCCTAGTTTTTGAATGAGCAAAAAAATCATACATCATAAATCCATGTAGTTTTTACGGGACAGATTTATGATTCCTGCCTGCCGGCAGGCAGGTATGATTTTTTGCCCTAGAAAAACATGGATGAACAAACATCGTTTGTGAACCGCTTGCGGATGGGTGGCTTCCTATATCTCTGTAATTCTGAACAGCCTACCTCCAAGCGTTTCAATTCGCTAACCCTTCATTTCTTATTTAACAGAGCACAAAGACAAATTTAAATGAAGTTTTTAAGCCTCTTCTTATAATCCTTTTCACATATACACGAAACATTTATAGATTGCCAACTATTCCATATATGAGAAGTAAGCCTTAAATTGGTCGAAAATCTCTACAATGAATCAAGCAGACCTCGACGTATTTAGAGAGAATATACGTCTAAAAAAAGCCTTTCGCCAACTAAGTCTAGACCTAACTCCCATCATGGAGTTTATGCCTTATCACTTGGCTATAGAAAACCGTCGATTGACTAGTTTATTGGCTTTTGTGGAAAAATATCAAGAATGCCAGAGTCGAGAAGTAATGGAATTAATAGGCAAACCTTTTCCGCCCATCTTTCCAGGTATTTCTCCCGAAAGTGATTGGTATCGATTTAAATTATGGTTAAAAGGCGAACCCGTTAAAAAAACCTTACGTGCGCAATTACCCAAGGATTTTCAATTTATTCCACCAAGCGAACTCACCGAAATTACGGCAAAGAAGGCCTTAACGGCTTTAGGAGAAGCGTTGGGCAATATTGGCTACGGGTTTGATTTGCGCAATGGTATCCCTGCCAAAGTCATGTATCAATATTTATGGGACACCTTAGCAGAGGAATTTGATTTGGATGAAGAAGGTGGCTGGGTTTTGGATGGCTGTAGTGGCTATTGCCCCGATTGTTTCCAACGCCCTTGGTGTGATACGGGTAAAGAAAGCCATTGGCCAGAAGATGAAAAAGCAGGAAAAATGGCATTGCCTGAAGTACTAGAACCCTATCTTTCTGCCAGCCCTGTATCTCTGGAAATTTTGAGAGCATATAAAGAAGACGAGCAAGCTTATGAGATGGGCGACCGTGACCAAGACTCTGGGTATGTGCCAGACCCTTTGAATCGTGGGTTGTATGAACAACAAAGTTATAATTGGGAGGATGATGGGGATTTGCCTTTTTAGGGAATTTGAGGGATATGCCTTGGCTTAATTTTCTATTACTCCAATAAATCGACCACAAAATCCTTCTCTAGTTTCATCTCTTCCGCCACCTGCAAAATATATTGCTTTTCCAGATGATCCACCGAACCGCTACGTTTCGCCAAGATTGTCATTTCCATAATCAACGCCTCATCCTCTTCATATTCTTTTAATAAGTCATAATCTAGTTGAAAATTAGAGCCTGTCCGTAAAGATTCTTCTAATAAATGATTCTTTTGCGACTTTGGAATGTCCGCATTTTGAATAATTGGGCCAATAAAGGCGATTTGGTCCTCATTAATTTCGTTATTACATTCTATTAGATTGGCTAAACCTTTGATTTTTTGCACTTGTAATTCCGCAGCAATTTCTGGTGTTTCTTCTGGTTTATAATGTTCTACGTAAAGTGCCTTGTCATCGAAAAAAGATTTGGAAGTCGTGGCAATTTTTTTGGTAGTTGCCTTTGCCCAAATGCCCATAATAATAGGTCCACCGACAGGAATAAATTGAACAATAGATTTTTTTAAGGTTCTTTCTATCACTCCTTTACCCAAAGTTTGTACTTTTTCTTGCAATACCTGCATAGGAGAGTCCATCAAATCTTTTGTACTATCTTGCATCGCCATTAGCTTCGTATTTCCACCAAAGGCAGCAATTGGAATATCTAGTAATAAATCTTTATTGAGAAAATTTTCCTTGTCATTGGCACAACTCAAATCGTAAATCATCCCAAATTGATTCTTGAAATTTAGCAATAATTCGGGTACAGCACCTAAAATACCTAAAGGACCTGGCACTACGGAAGAGGCGGCGGCTAATAGCATATTTTGTTTGGCATAGCCTGCTACTATTTCATCAATATCTGACGGAGTGTATTGACTGTTTCCTTTATCTGCCATACAAGTCTGAAAGGTTGTTTCCATTGTGCCTAATAAACCATCATTGAGCTTATTTTGCAAAGCAGTTATATCAATTAAATCTTTTTTAGGGCTTACAAAACGGGTGAGGTCTTTGATTTTGGAAAAGAACATAGTAATGAAATTTAACTTTGAATGTAACCATTCGCCACTAAAATATAGTCAACCAATTTTTTCTACCATTTAGTTATTTAAGTTCATTTAGTTTGTTTTTGCTTTAGTTATTTCTTAAATGGTAAAGTTAAAGAAGACTATTAATTATGCTGAATAGTTACCTTTTGACTACAATAATAATGCTCTAAGATATATAAATCTCGATACTATCTATGTGTAATAGCCTGTTATTTTCATTTTTTGTAATAAATTAGCTATCCTTAATCCCTTTTAAATCGACCGAAAGCCGCTATCAAATTTAAAAGTAATCCAAAGACATTGATGCCTGGGCCAATAATCATAGCGGCAGTACAGCAATATAATTCAGGGGAATCTTGCATCAATCCAATATGTTTAACAACCCCACCATAGCCCATCAAAAGGACTGCAATACCCATTAAAACTCGATAGAAAGTTACTTTTTTGAGAAAGCCTGGGATTAAGAAAGTCGCATAAAGGGTCATAAACATAGCGGCAGGGATAGGTGCATTTGGAGTCCATTGCTGATGCCCATTAGAAACGCTGTAGAGACTGCCTAAATTGAAA
This sequence comes from uncultured Saprospiraceae bacterium, assembly GCA_964644655.1. Classification (GTDB taxonomy): domain Bacteria; phylum Bacteroidota; class Bacteroidia; order Chitinophagales; family Saprospiraceae; genus JAFMDF01. Next base: position 4,699 of record CAZXYA010000497.1, read on the forward strand.
AGCATCCCTAAGATGTAATAGCCTAATTGAAGTTTGAGTAAGGTTTTTAATGTCATTTTGTTGAGTTTTTTGTTAACCAACGTTCCATTACTACATAGTCCATTCCGTTCTTAACAAATTTTGTTGTTGTTATTTCCATGCCAAATTTAGCATAATAATCGGTTTTTGTGATACGAGCATTGCACCAGATTCTTTTGACTTGTCTTTTTTTAGCTACTTCCATTAAGTAATGCAATAATTGACTTCCATACCCTTTTCCTTGTTCCTCCACTAAAGTTGCAAATTTTCTAAATTGACCAACTTCATTTTCTATAAATATAGAAACAACAGAAACAAGGGTATCCTTTACCCATAAACCTAAATGAAGTCCTTTTTCATCCGCTGGTAATTTTATATAATCAAAAGATTCATTCGGCCACATCGCTTTATGTCGAATTGGCCACGTTTCTTCGGAACTTATTTCTTTAATAATTATACTCATTTGCACTCAGAATAGACCTTTTTAAAATTTAAAAAAGAAAATGAAGATAAATTTAGCTTTTTTTGATAGATTTCAAGTTCTTTTTTATTGAAAAAATGAGAATTAATAGTTTATTATAAATGTATGATAAATAGACATTTATGATGTTATTGTGAATGATTAAGGGTCAATAATCAATTATTAAATATTGAAAAATAAGCTTATTTGTAATTTTTTAAACCTTTCTTCGCCCATATCTTTGTAGTGTAATTAATCGGAAAACGTTTCGAGGCTTACAATCCCATAAAAAACAACAAATTATAATCCCAGGGACTTGAACAATCCCTATCAAGTAACGGTAAAAGAATAACTTGAACAACTTGGCTGTATCTTTTAAAGCTATATTTCGTTAAAAATACTCGCCATAGCTAAGGCTATGTCTGCGCTTTTTGCCTCATCTAGCTTCAAAATATACTACCCAAGGATGTCCACCTTATTTTTTTATCGTTACTAACAGAAAATAGCGATTTAAATCCCACATTAAAATCAACATTTTCTACTTTGACATTGAACATTAAACATTGAAGGTTGGAACAATCCATGAACAACTTAATCCAATATACCAACCTTCACCATGAACATATCCTGACATTATTGAAAATGGACCAACAATCCATAATCCCATGAATGAAAAGACCGAGCAAAATCACGGCTCGGTCTTTTCAAAACAACAATTTGAACAGTTAACATTCAAGAACAATAGGAACTTTATATCCTAAAACAAACACATTTTTTTAAGAACAAACACCGTTATTTATAATCCTATGAACGAAATGCTCGGCCTAAGTGCCGAGCTTCTTTACACAACAATCAAGACTCGATATATTAAACACTCCCTTTTAATTTAAGAACAAGCAAACACACGAACTTAGAACAAACACAACACAATCCAACCCATGAACCAGTCATCCCGACTGGTTTTCTTTTTTAGGCCTTATCATTTTCCACGCACCAATAGCCAGTAAAGCACCGATAGTTGGCCCTAAAATATAAGCCCATAAATGCGTTAAATTACCTGCGAAAATTGCGGGCGCAATAGATCGAGCAGGGTTCATGGAAGCGCCACAAATCGGTCCTGCAAAAGCGGCCTCTAATAAAACAGTTAGCCCAATAGCAAGGCCTGCCATCATTCCCGTTTCTTTAGAACCAGTTGCCACATTAATAATCACAAACATCAAAAAGAAGGTTAGAATAATTTCTAAGATAAAAGATTGGAGAATAGTGCCATAGGGTAGGGTTTCGCCCATAGTATTAGCGGTAGGAAATAAAAAATAGAGTGTGGCACTTGCTAAAATAGCACCAATTAATTGGGCAAAAATATAAGGAAGAATTTCTTTTGCGTCAAATGTTCCCGCACTCCAAAAGGCAATCGTTACGGCTGGGTTAATATGCGCTCCTGAAATTTCGCCAATAGCATAAATCATAGCGATTACAATACAACCAAATGTTAAGGCGATGCCTAAATGACCAATCGCTCCACCAGAAATTTCGTTAATCATAATAGCGCCTGTTCCACAAAAAACGAGGGCATAAGTACCAATTAGTTCGGCAATGTATTTTTTCATAAAAAGAGGATAAAATGGTTGATGCTGTTTGCTAGATACATGGTGAAATTCAATAGATAATGTAGGGCGTATTCTACTGAACAACAAAAATGATTAAAGTGTAAAAATAAGATTTTGAGCTACTTATTGAATTTTTTGGTAAGTTCTCAATCCTATGTTTTTTGCGAAGCCTTGCACCACAAATTTTGTCGGGTCGACCGACAAAATTTGTAAAAAGGGGATTTAAAGGGGGA
>CAZXYA010000498.1:0-7013 GCA_964644655.1 uncultured Saprospiraceae bacterium
AACTCGCAACTGATAACCGTTCCAACTATTTTCCTTACCTTGTCTTTCCATTTAAAATTAACTTCGATGAATTAACTTACTCTATCCTACTAAAAATGAACATTACCGCCCTACGCTGCTTCGCAGCTCGGACGGAGAGGGAGCTTGAGGGTGAAACTGTTTTTTTCGAGCCTAAAGCTCGAAAAAAACAGTTTCACCCTCAAAACCCCTCCTGTTTTCGCCGCGAAGCGGCGAAAACACTAAAATAATTTTAGTAGAGCAGAGTTGAATTCACCTTTCAATCATTCAAAATTAATTCATGACTGAATACGGCTTTCTATCCTTACTCCCTCCTGTCTTAGCAATTTTTCTAGCCATCAGAACAAAACAAGTTTTTGTCTCCTTATTATTTGGTATCTGGTTAGGTTGGGTGATTATCAATGATTTTAATTTATTGACAGGAAGTTTTGACACGATCCAAGCATTAGTAGATGTATTTAAAGATGCTGGAAACACAAGAACGATTATGTTTTCCGCATTGGTAGGGGCCTTAATTATTTTTATCCAAAAATCAGGTGGAGTAGAAGGTTTCATTATTAAAATAAGCAAACTTTTAGAAAAGCAAGAGCAGAAAAAAGCAGGAAATAATCGAGTGATTGTTCAGTTTTTAGCTTGGTTAACCGGGTTGTTAATCTTTGTAGAATCCAATATTTCTGTGTTGACGGTGGGGGCTTTATATCGTCCTATATTTGATAAATTAAAAATACCTAGAGAAAAATTAGCCTATATTGCCGATTCAAGTTCTTCTCCTTCTTCCATTCTCATTCCCTTCAATGCTTGGGGCGCTTTTATTATGGGGCTACTATTGGCGCAAGGTTTTGAAAACCCATTTGCTACACTCGCAAATGCTGTTTTATATAATTTCTATCCGATTTTAGCCTTAGTAATGGTTTTAGTCGTCATTTTTACTAAAAAAGATTTTGGCCCTATGGCAGCCGCAGAACGCAGAGCCAAAGAAGAAGGAAAGTTATTAGCAGATGATGCACAGCCAATGGTTTCTGATGAATTAACCGAAGTAACAACCAAGCATGGCATTATCCCAAGGGCACATAATATGGTCTTGCCAATTGCCATTATGGTTTTAATGATGCCCGTTATGTTGGGGTATACAGGTTGGGAAGCGGCGGTCGAAAACCGACCTAATGCTGGTTTTTTTGATAAATTTTTCTTTGCAGTTGGGCAGGGTTCTGGTTCTACTTCTGTATTGACTTCTTTAATTATTTCTCTCTTGTATTCGATGATTTCCTTTAAAATACAAGGAATTATGAATTTAAAAGAAATGGTTGATTTGACTTTAAAAGGTATTTCGGGTATGATGCCATTGGCACTTTTAATGTTAATGGCATTTGCGATAGGGGCTGTTTGTAAGCAATTAGAAACGGGTATTTATGTAGCAGAAGTCGCTAAAAGTTGGTTGTCTCCTGAATTAGTTCCTTTCATTGTTTTTATCGTGAGCTGCTTTATTGCGTTTTCTACAGGTACTTCTTGGGGTACTTTTGCCATTATGATTGCAATTGCCGTCCCCATGTCTCAAACTATGGGCGCCAATGTGCATTTAGCCATTGCTGCAGCTTTAGGTGGTGGCGTATTTGGCGATCATTGTTCGCCCATTTCAGATACGACTATACTTTCATCTATGGCGGCGGCGAGTGACCATATAGATCATGTTAAAACCCAATTTCCTTATGCCCTTGTTTGTGGGAGTATTACGGCAGTCCTATATTTATTAATTGGTTTTTTTGGTTAAGAGTGGATTTAATTCATTCTTCTCGCAAAGCTTGAATAGGGTTTTCTATTGTAGCCTTAAAAGTCTGCAAATAAATTGTTCCAATCAACAACATAAAAAGGGAAATAATGGCAATGAAATAAACCATTGGTGAAATCTCAATATGGTAAGCAAAGTTCTGTAACCATCCTGAGATCCATTGGTAACTAACCGGAACGCCGATAAAAGCGGCTAGTAATAAAATCCATAAATATTCTTTTCCAATTAACATCATCAGATTTGTTAAATCTGCACCAATAACTCTTCGAATAGCCAATTCCTTGGCACGTGTTTTTAGGGCATAAGCAACTAAACTAACCAATCCCATAAAGGAAATTAAGATGGCTAAAAAAGATAAGATACTTAATAGCTTTAGCTGTACCCGATCTTGTTGATATAATTTATTGAATAATTCATCCAAAAAGGAATACTCGAAGGCGTAAGGAAACAAATCGGACCAAACTTGCTCAATACCAGCTATCGTTTTTTCCAAATCTGCGGTTTCTACCTTAATTAAAATATTAGACATCCAGATGGGTTCTACAGTCAATACCAAAGGATCTACCTTATTCCGTAAAGACTCTTGGTGATAATCTTTAATAATGCCTGTAATTGGACCATAAGCCAATTGAAAATTCCCAATAGACCAGTTAATTTGTTGGCCAATTGCCTCCGCAGGCGTATGCCAACCAAGTTGTTTCATTGCCGTTTCATTGATTAAATATTTTCTAGGTTTTTCATTTAAATAACTTTGTGGGGTTAGTTCATCAGTATAAACAGGTGGTTTTCCTAAAATTTCATGAGCCGTGAAATTTTCTCCTGCCAATAGTTCTATTGCCATCATTTCAATGAAATCAGGATCTATGATTTGCATGTCCATCATTGGGGCTTGGTCTGTATCGCTATTATGCCCTTGAATTTGTACAGGGCCTACATCTCTAATTTCACTTGAAGGCATTTGCATACAAGCAGTTACTTCCCTGATACCCGGAATTTCTTTTAAACGATTTTTGAAAGTGAGGTAATTATTGGTTACTTGCCCAGGTACTTCTGGGATGCCAATAATTTGCTCAGTTTTTAACCCTAAATTTTTAGCATTGATATAACTAAACTGTTGATAGGCCATCATTGCACTTCCAAGTAAAATAATAGTAGCACTAAACTGGACGGTAATCATAATGCGTTTAACATTGATTTTATTGGTCTTTTTTTTCATTGACCAACTATTTCCCTGTTTAATGATTTGTAGGATTTTTATAGAAGTTGCGACTAATGCAGGAAGAATGCCTGCCAATAAACCACTTAGCAATGCAATACTGACTAAGCCAAATGCAAAATAATTGGTAGGTGGTAAAATGGAAATACTAGTTAATTGGCTAAAAAATGGAAAAGCTAATAAAGCCAAGCCTCCTCCAATAACTAAAGCTATTAAACTATAAATGATAGTCTCTGTAAAAGAGAAAAGCATTAAATTACTTGGAGTCGCTCCTAAAACTTTTCGTACTCCTATTTCCTTACCTCGACTCATTGCTAAAGCAGCACTTAAATTAGCAAAATTGATTAAGGCAATGAGCCATACGAAAAGCCCTACCCAGAAAAATATTTTGATATATGAGGCTTCACCATTGGGTTTAATTTCTCTTGCTAGGTTTGATTGTAGGTGAATTTCTTTTAAAGATTGGAAATCGTAAACGATAGTAGAGTTACTTTCTGGGCTAATAAAATTACTGAGAAAATCAGGCATTTTGGCATTGATGTCTGCTATCCTTGTCCCTGCTGCTAATAAAGTATAAACATAAGCCCAACCAGAACGAGCGGCTTCGTTGGGAAAAGAAAATAATATTTCTATAGGTAAATGCGTATTATTCGGAACGTCTTTTAGCACACCTGTTATCCGATAAGCTGTTTCTTCTTCCGCATTGTCGCTTGTCACCATTAATTCCTTTCCAATGACATCTAAAGTAGCAAAATATTTTTTGGCAATGCTTTCTGTCAGTACAATAGTATTAGGTTTAGTCAAGGCGGTTTTTGGATTTCCTGCGATAAGAGGTAAAGTAAATACCTCAAAAACATCAGCATCTGTAATATAGGCATGTTTAGGTTTAAACCTTTGATCCCCAATACGGATATATTTTTGCTCCTTATTTTGGAAGCGAATTAATTTTTCAATTTCAGGAATTTCATTAGGCAATTCATTGATATAATTGACTGGTATTCTAGCAAAGTGAGCATTAAATCCATTTTGTGCAGTAAAATTATAAGTTGGTCTGTAAATTCTATCTGCCTTTTCATGGAACGCTTCATAGGTCGTCTCCTGATGTAGATAAACAATTACTAAGATTAAGGTAGCAAAGGCAATGGCTAATCCCAAAATATTTAAACTACCGTACTGCCAGTTTTTACGAAAATTTCGGAGGGCACTTTTGATGGCTATGGAAAGGTGGTTGAGCATGAAAATTGGAATTTAGCATATTATTCCATAAAGATAAATTATTCTATTTTTTTGATGGGCAAAAGAATAGTTAAGTAGGCTAATGAAAGGTGAATACGATAAAATAAAACAAAAAAGGCTTCAAAGAGTGTACAAAATTAGATTTTTAAAACCCAGTTTTACACGCCCTTTAAAGCCCTTTTCTAAATAATGCTAACGGTTGGTTATGACAATATTAATTATATCAATTTCAATTTCTATTTTTATTTTTATTATTCAAAAATATCATTAAGATATAAAGCAATTGAGCTATTGCTGCCAAAGCGCCAACAACATAAGTCATAGCTGCCCATTTTAGTGCATCTTTTGCCCCGTCATGTTCCCGGCCTCTAGTAATTCCCGCATTTTCTAACCAAGCTAAAGCCCGATTACTAGCATCAAATTCAACGGGTAAAGTAACGACACTAAAAAGCGCCGTTATGGCAAAAATAACTACTGCGCCCAAAAGTACAAAAGGACTTTCTAATGCCGCAGCAAACATAAGGCCTGCCCCAAAAATAAATTGTTGAATTCGAGAAGAAAATTGTACTATTGGCACGATAGCAGACCTAAATTGTAACATGGCATAAGATTCTGCATGTTGTACTGCATGGCCGACCTCGTGTGCCGCAACAGCCGCTGCCGATACCGTGCGACCTCGATAAACATCAGGACTCAAGCTTACTACTCTTGTTTTTGGATTATAATGATCCGTCAAACGTCCTCTTCCTTCCGTTATTTGCACATCGTTTATATTATAGTATCGTAGCATTTCAGCGGCTACTTCTTTACCACTCATACCAGAACTAGTGGGCATCTGCGCATATTGAGCAAATTTCCTTTGCAGTTTACCACTAACAAATTTGCCAATCAAGCCAAATACCATACTAATGCCTATTAATCCGTAAAGTATCAATGTTTTAGTTTTTTTGTTAAAAAATAAGTTTTATCAACCGACTTCTAGTAAGTCAACATTGAGTTGAATGTAGAAGTTCTAAAAAATCGACTAAGCTGACGGAATTAAAGATAAATACTAATCAATCACTTCCATGCCTACATACTGATGTAAGACTTTTGGTAACTTAATCCCCGTTTCCGTTTGATTGTTTTCCAATAATGCAGCTACAATTCTAGCTAGAGCCAAAGCACTTCCATTTAAGGTATGTGCTAATTGGGTCTTTTTATCCGTTCCTTTAAATCGAACTTTGAGTCGATTACTCTGGAAGGTTTCAAAATTAGATACAGAACTTACTTCTAACCATCTTTTTTGTGCTGCAGAGTAAACTTCAAAATCATAAGTCAAAGCAGAAGTAAATCCTAGATCTCCTCCGCATAAAGTTAGTATTCTATAAGGAAGCCCTAACTTTATTAATAAACTTTCTACATGTTTGACCATCTCCTTTAATACCTCGTAAGATTTTTCAGGATGAACAATCTGCACAATTTCTACCTTATCAAATTGATGCACTCTATTTAGCCCTTTTACCTCTTTTCCATAAGATCCTGCTTCTCTTCTGAAGCAAGGTGTATGTCCCGTCATTTTAATTGGAAAATCCTTTTCGTTTATTATGACGTCTCGATACACATTAGTCACAGGTACTTCGGCAGTTGGGATCAAATAAAGGTTATCTTTTGTGGCATGATACATCTGTCCTTCCTTATCTGGTAGTTGCCCTGTTGCTCTAGCAGAATCTTCATTGACCAATAAAGGAGGTAAAATTTCTTCATATCCAGCTTTATAAGCCTCATCTAAAAAGAAATTAATTAAGCCTCTTTGCAAACGGGCCCCTTTTCCTCTGAATAAAGGAAAACCAGCACCTGTAATCTTTACCCCTAATTCAAAATCGAACAATTTATATTTTTTGCCCAAATCCCAATGAGGTAAAGCTGTTTCTCCTAAATCAGGTAAGTCGGCTTTCCAGTCTTGGAATACTTCATTATCTTCATCGGAATTTCCTGGAGGCACATTGGGGTGTGGTACATTAGGAATTTCTAAAAGGCCATTAGTCAAATCTGTTTTGATTTGGCGCATGACTTCCTCCAGCTCTTTGGCTTTTCCTTTTTGGCTTTCAACTTGTGCTTTTAATCCTTCTGCCTCGTCCCGTTTTCCTTGTCGATATAAACCACCAATTTCTTTGGATAATTTATTATTATTCGCCAAAATCGCATCCAATGCTGTTTGGGTACTTTTTCTACGATCATCTAAGGCTAACACTTCATCAATGATGGCTAATTTTTCTGATTTAAAATTTCTGGTTTGCAAACCTGCTAAAACACGCTCCTTATTGGCTCTAATAAAGTTTACTTGTAACATAAATTTTGCTATTGGTATTTTTCTAAACTAAAATGAATACAAAAGAACGAAGGATTACCTATTTAAGAAAATCCTAAAAGGGAAAACGTTACAATTCTTTAAGAAAAAAGTAGCGTTTATACTTAACTAGAAGTAAAAACATTTATTTTTTGGCTAATTTTAGCATAATTAACTAAAATAATGACAAATAAGTTTCTTATGGTTTTATGATGACAACTGACAATATGTCTGTTATTTAGTCTTATCAAGCTTTTTTTTTATTAAAAAGGATACTTTTTAACCAAAAAAGTAAAAAAAGATGCCATTTTGAGTAACTACCAAAAATATGGTATTCTTTTTGCATCCATCTTTTTATAGAATTTTTTGCAAAGATACTATTGAATTTAGAAATATAAATGTATTTTTGCGCTGATAATCATTCATAC
>CAZXYA010000499.1:0-7009 GCA_964644655.1 uncultured Saprospiraceae bacterium
TTCCAATTAATAATGACCCTTTTATGGCTTCGTGAGAATTGTAACCTTTCCATTCGGCTAGTTTTCTGGTCCCCTGAAAATGTTGTGTCCAAGTTCCACAAACACCAATTGATGGCTCTTGCTCCATCAAATTTATTTGGAGTTTTAATCTATCTGGCAGCGCAATATCGTCTGCATCCATTCTAGCTATGTACTTACCCTTAACTAATGTTATTCCCTTATTTAAGGTGGCTATTATACCTAGATTTACTTCATTTTTAAAGTACCTTATCCTGCTGTCCGAATAAGAGGAAATAACTGCTTCACTATTATCTGTAGAACCGTCATTTATGATTAGGAATTCAAATTTTGCATAGCTTTGACTTAGTATGCTGTCAATGGCTTCTTTTAAATACCTTTCTGCATTGAAGACGGGCATTAAGATAGTTACTAGCGGCTGTTTATTACTAATCAATGATAGGAAGCAATTAATGGTTTGTTTCTAATTGCTGATATAACTGCTTCATACTATTAGCGACTACTGTCCACGAAAAGTTATCTATTGCATATTGTCTGGCATTTTGAGACATTTCTTGTAATAATTCCTTATCATCTATCACGGATTCTATAGATTTTTCCATTGCTACGCCATCGAAACTTGGACTGTAGCGAGTAAAAGACTCATTTGTATAGGATTTAATACCTTCAATATCAGTAGTGATTACAGGAAGTCCACAAGCCATTCCTTCTAATAACGCATTATTAGCTGTACAATCAATTAATGGTAATAATAGCAAAGATGCTTGTTGATATAATTTTTTTAATGCCTTATCTGAAATTTCACTGTGCCATTTGACGTTAGCATTGCTAGCTATATGAAATAATTCTTTTTGATAAGGATATTGTTTTACATTGGGAAATACAATATCAAAGAAAATGTCTTTTCTTTGATAAGTAATCGCTTTTATAACGCGCATTAATAAAGGAATATCTCGCAAATGATGGCCAGAAAAAACACATCTTTTAGGGGAAAAACTTTTATTCTCGATAGGTTTAAAAAAATCAGTATCTATGCCATGAGGAATAAAAAATACTTTATTGGGTAAATAAGGTTCAAAGAAAGATTTCGATACTTTATCTAATACCACTAGAGCATCTAACTGACTTAATAGTTCGATTTTTCCATTGATTTTCCACCAACTTGGTGGTTGATGAATTGTACCTACTACTTTAGTATCACCTATCTCTTTTTTAATTTTTTTTTGCGATAATAACCAATAATGATCTTCTATATAGTTAATATGAACAAGAGTTGGTTTCTTTTTAAAAATTGCTTTTATTAATTTTTTTTCATCTTGTTCACTTTGTTGATTATAGCATTCTGTACTACCGATAAATTCTTTTTTTTGTAGGCGATTTTTAATTCTCTGTAATAAGTTTAATCCTTTCCCTTTCTCGGATAAAATAAAAGAATTTGTAGCGTTATCTAAATATTGGTATAGACAATCATAACCACTATGATTACCCATGTGTTCAAAACGTTGTCTAAGATGAATCCTATTTGACATGTTACTTATTTACGCCGTATTTATTTATTAATAAATCAACTCCTCTTTTACAAGTATCATAAGATAAGAAGACGGGGACTTTTCTAATAGCTCGGTAAACACTTCTTAAGGCATCTACAGGTCTGTTTATCGCAACTAGAACAAAGTATTTGATAGAGGAAAAAATAGAAAAATTAGCTAATGAATGACGAAGTAAGTACAAGTAATAGTTATTGTTAAAATCTATCCTTGAGGGGACTCGATAACCTTTTTCTTTTAATTCATCTAAAGCTGCATTAGACATTTTTACTAATGCTTTATAAAAGTCGGCTGATAAAAAATATGACTCATCAGCAGTGACTTGATTTTCATGTCTTCTCCAAGTTGCCAAGAATTCGGGGATATGAATAATATTACAAGAGAAGCCTACTCTTACGCCCCACTCATAATCAGCTATATTTCCAAAATCAGTGCGGAATAAACCAATTTTATCGAATACACTTTTTTTAATTAATAACTGGGTAAGAGAAGCATAAACCGTACTCCAACCTGCATGTACATATCCGTCGAATGGTGCTTCTCTGACATATCTTTGCGTTATCTTATCACCATGAAATTTGACTTTAGCCCAATTCCTCCATTGAGTAGGCACTGGCAAACTATTTTTGTCAATGATGGTTAGACAACAATGGGCTACTTCGCATTTTGGATGTTGCAATAGCGCTTCGTACATTTTTTCTATGCAGTTTAGTTCCATTGTATCATCACTAGTGGCAATATAAATATAATCTCCACGAACTAATTTAATGCCTTTATTCCAAGCATCATAAACGCCTATGGGAGGGTATTGATATAATTCAAATCTTTTATCTTTTTTTGCTATTTTTTTTAAATATTCCCATGTTCCATCTGAGGAATACCCATCAATTACTATGCATTGCCAATTTGTTTTAGTTTGATTTAGTACCGTTTCTACTCTTTCTGGAAGGAATTGAATGGAATTGAATGTGGGGAGTATTATAGAAATCATCAGATTGTTTGAAAAAGAAAATTTATTCTTTACCAATAAAAGAAGAGATTGAATTTATATAGCTAGATAATTTTAATTGAAAAAAATCTAGTCTATTATAAATATTAGTAGATTTCCATAATTTTTCAAAATTGTAAGAAACAAAGTTATACAATTCAATATCTAATTCATTATATTTTGTGATTGTTTCAATTGTGTTCTTATCTACTTGACCTCGTAATAGTTTACGTTTATTTCTATTTTGATTGACCTTTATGTATGGTATATTCTTGTTTAAAACCATTTTTTTAGACATAATTACTAAAGACTGCTCAAATTTTTCTTGAATCCCAATAAAAGAAAAATTATTTTTAATATTTTTTTTTGCTTCTTCTAACATCCAAAAATCACATTGTCCGTAAGGAATATCATATTTGCTAAATTTATTTTTATGGTAACCACCCGCTCCAACTAGCATTCGAACTTGACCATTATTGAGTTCAGTCGTTAATTTAGCAGATACAAAATCGTTCAAGGACATTTTATTTTTATGTACGATATTATGAAGATAATGATTTTTTTGATTTAGAACAAAAGCATAATGAGAAATTACTCTATCTATAGGATTCCTAAGTATAGTGTAATATTTATATTGATTCTTTAAATTTTCATGGAGGCCATAATCAAAATGCCCCATAATTATTGAGTAATTTTTATCTTTTTCAAGTAAGAAAGATTCTTTAGCTTTGATTGGAGTTGGATGATATATCCAAGCTATATCTGTTGATATATAATTTTTTGTTATAATTTCTTTAACTGTAGTTCCAGCAGTTTTAGGAATATGTATATATATATTAGTTACATTGTTCTTTTGCACTATACTTTAATGATTTAGTATTTTTGTTTATCTATATTTTCTACTTTGAAGCTTTTCATTTACTTTAACACTTAAATCTTTTACCCATTCTTGTTGAGTGAAATGATAATATATATTCTTATTTATTTCTTGTGTTTGGTTTTTTATTTCATTTACTGGATGGTTTTTTATTTTTACTATATCTCCTATATTTCTTGATAAATAAATATTTCTTAATCCTAAATTAAATAAGTATTCATTGAATTCTTGGGAATAATATTCAAGCTTACTAGTTGATTTAGTTGAATTGAAATATTTATTCTCTAATAAATCTTTTCCTTTAAATTTAGCTATACTAAATTTTTCATTCCCTAAGAATTTGGAAGTCCAGTTGTCAAGATCATGAATTTTATTGAAATCAAATATATATAAATTGTCTATTTTTGTTTGTAGAATGGAAATATTAAATAAATACCAACAAAAAGTATTTCGTTCAATTGATGAGTTAAGTGAATTGCCAAGTTTTGCTTCTAATTTATTTATGAATCCGTTTTTGTATGCATCATCAACCATTGTATGATAATAGTTAAATGTTTTATTTTTTATATAAGGAGGGGCGATTGAATAAAAATTCCAGTTTTTATTTTGTATAGATCTCAAGGTGGAATCTAAATCTCTGATTACAGATAAATTGTAATTTGGTTTAGTGATTTGATTTATAGGGTATATTCTTCCAGATGCTCTAATAAATTTATTAACTATAACTTTAGAATTTTTCTCTAATTTTTTTAAATATGCATTATGTTTTTTAGTAAAATCACTGATTTCTTTAGAAAAAAAAGGAGTATTTATATGGTGATTTATGCCTTCATAAGATATATTTAATTCCCTATTACAGTATAAATAAGATTCATAGTTTAGTTTAATCGTCTTGAATTTTTTTGCTAAAATATAAGCTATGAACAGTTGAATTGCTTTAGTGCCTGAACGACCTGTTCCAAATATGTTAATCATTAAGGATTTATCCAAGATTGAATTTTTTTTTCTGATTTAATTTCCCAAACTTTATGTTTAATATAGGTAGAAATACTAGTTTTATTTTTAGTTCTATGAACTTCTAATAATGTAGGATAAGGAGAATTATGTGCAAGGTATTCATTGCTTGCATATTTATTTCTAAATGAAGAATTAATCCATGGCTGATTAATTAGAAATTCTCCTTTATTTCTAAAATTATGCAATTTCCAATTATTTGCGGTTTGAAAAGGGCTTCTAAATATTTCTAATTCATATTTAGAAGCAAGAACTGATAATATTGATTGATCATGTCTATGTTCCTTAAAGTCAATATTATGTTCATGCTTTATTCTTGAATCGCTGTCATCTATTAGATTTAAAACTTGGCTATATTTAAGCCATTCATTGATGAATTTTAATGTAAAATTATTTTTTTTCAATATTAATATTCCACCAGAGGTTAAAATATTATTGTGATGAGATTTTAAATCACATCCAAGATTTATAAATACATCCCGTTTAACCCAGTTTATATTTTTATAAGCATAAGTTCCAAAAACTAAAATTTTTCTTTCTGTTTTTTCACAAATATCAAAAAGAATATTTAGTGATTTGATTATTCTTATGCCTGAATCAAGATAAATTAGCGTTTCATTATTCTTTAATTGTTCAAGAGATTTCTTAATTATAAAAGGCTTCCAAACCCAATATCCAGCTCCTTTTTTGTGTTTAAAATGATTTTTATTTTTGGAATAGAAATAGTTTTCATTTTTTTTTAACCAATGTTCATTAAAAGAATAAGATTTCTCTATACCAAATTTTATAGCTGATTTTACTAATTGTTTTTGACTTTTGTAAAAGCTTTTATTAGCATAAGAAATAAGAATTATGTTTTTTTTAAACTGCATTAAACCTTGTGAATAGAAAAACATTATGTTGCGTGTACTTGTACGAATACATTACGTATTCGTTTTACATGATGTTTTTACAAAAAAAATAATTTCGAAAGATTATTTTCTTGCTTTTGATTTAAAGAACCAATAAAATTAAAAACGAAAGTATTTATTTAAATACTTTCGTTTTTAGTTTATAATAATAATTTTTGATTTATAAATATGATGAATTTACTTTGATTCTAATGTAGAAATTCGCTCATTTAATTTTTTATTTTCTTTTTTTAACTCAATCATATACAGAGTTAATTCTTCCACTTTTTTTAGTAAATCAAAACTCATTTTACCTAAAACTATTCCATTTTTTTCAAAGTCTGCAGCAGAAGGAATTTCTGGAAGGTGTCCGTTTTTATTTATAAAACTTTGGACTTCTTCTAGAGTTCTCAAATTATAATCGCTTTTGAAAACATAATCGGGAGCAGCAACACTTGCTTGAACTTTTGCTTCAATAGTAGATAATCCTGCTGCATCGACTTTTGCAAGAATAGTAGGAGTTCCAGTTACTAAAAAATCTCCACTGGATATGACAAATCCTTCCCCAGTTTCAGTATTAAGAGGGTCAAGCTCTATTGCAAAATTGGAAAGAGGGTTACTTGGGGTTCCTCTATTAGCAGCACTTAAAATACCATAATTACCCCTAATACCTATTCTTGCCTGTCCTGTATTAGTTGGATCACTTGAATTTAAAACATTTAAAAATGCTATTTCATTAGTTCCTTTTGGAGCGATTTGTAATATTGTCCTAACATCTGTTCCCGAATTGCCCTGTACAACTAAAGCATCAGCACCACCTGGAGTACCTTCAACAGAAAGTTCTATTTCTCCACCAGCACTATTAGTAATATTAGTCTGACCATATACAAGAAAAGTTATTGAGTGTAAACAACAAATGAATAAGATTATTTTTTTCATAATTTAATTTTTAAAATTTACTAATGCTAAGTTAGCATACCAATCAGATTATTTTGTCACTACTAGAATCAATTTTTTCCCAAATTGAATTTACTTTTATATTTCCCCATTTAGCAGAATATTTGCACAGCTGATTATTATTTATAACATTGATTGATAAATTTTCAACTTTATCCAATTGAACACCTACTTTTTTAATCCACCAAACACTAAGTTTGTAGTATCCTGGAACTAATAATAAGTTAATAATTGAAAGTCGAATATTATTTATGCCATATTTTATTGAAAACTTCTTTTCATCATCACTACTTTTAATAGTAGTTATTCTATGACCTTGAATATTGTCTATGCCTATAATTAATAAAGTGTTATAGAATATTTCTTTTGACTCTAATTTTATTGATACCCCCCATTTTTCTCCATAAGAAATACTTTTAGATATTTTATTGAATGCATTCAGTATCTGAATTGATGCAATTTTATAATTGAAAGTATGGTTAAGCTTACCAGAAAAAGTATCGATTTTATAATTATTATTTAATTTAATATAATTATTGATTATATTACGTACCTCACCATTTTCTACTATAATTCCATTGTTAAGAATTACAGCATTATGACATAATTGTTTAATTTTAATTAAATCATGACTGACAAGTAAAATAGTCTTCCCCTCCCCCCCACTAATCTCCCCCATCTTCCCAATACACTTCTCCTGAAACTCCGCATCCCCCAC
>CAZXYA010000500.1:0-7006 GCA_964644655.1 uncultured Saprospiraceae bacterium
TAGGAATGTTGAAAAAATAAATTTACAAGTTTGAAATTATAAACTACTGATTGTCAGTACTTTTTTTAATTTTAATTTGCATTTTAATTTTAATTGATTCCTTAAGGGATGTCGTGAATAATACACGATCCATTATGATGCTAAATTTAAATAACTATTCTTTTTTGACTATTTTTTTACGGGTTGTTTTTTTTCTACTAGCAAACATAGTCGTCGCATTTACGGTAGCCACTAAATCATTCCACGTTTCTAATAGTTCATCAAGAAACACTCGTCCTTGTTCCGTTAAGGTATAATATTTTCTGGGTGGTCCTTTTTGACCTTTTTCAGATTCTCGCCAAGAGTAACTCAAAATACCAGAATTCTTTAAACGAGTTAATAAAGGATACATCGTACCCTCTTTTACAATTAACTGGGGTTTAGAATTTTTGAGATGTGTTATAATATCAGAGGGATAAGCTTCTTTCTCAGCAATAATAGAAAGAACACATAATTCTAAGATTCCTTTTCTCATTTGTGCTTTTGTATTTTCGATATTCATACTACAAATATAAGGCAATGTAGTAATACTATGCAATACCTAATAAAAGGTTATGCACTATATTTTCTATAAACAGGTACTATTTGTCGATGAAGGGAGCTAAAAATATGTTAAAAAGAGTCAAAATATTCGATTAATAGAAAATATAAGCCGCTATAAATGCTAATTTAGCTATTCAATTACTGCCTAGCTATTTTTGTTTTTAGTAAAAAAGTGATTACTTTTAAATCATTATTTCTTTTTCTACCATTAAATACAAAAAATGAAAACATTTATCCAAATCCTTATTTACACAATTATTTCTTATTTTATTTTGATTAGTTGTGCCTCCACTTCTCAAACTTATTACGAACCAACCGATTATCAAAATCAAACTTATTATGGACCATCTAACTCCGATCCTCTTGTTAAGGAATCAGGAAAATGCTATGCTAAATGTCTAGTTGGAGAGACAATAGAAGAAGCAACCATACAAGTACCTATTTATATAGGAGTAGATGATAGTCCGTTTTTTATTGAAAAGCAAGAAATTATATTGTCAGAGGCTTCCACTAAATGGGTTAAAAGAAAGGCGGACAAAAATTGTTTGTCAGCAGATCCAAACGATTGTATGGTTTGGTGTCTAGTAGAAGTACCTAGAGAAGTTGTTGAGTTATTAATCGTCACAGATACTAGTCTGACTAAAGATTATAAATGGCAATCTTTTTCAAAAAAGAATACTATAAGTAAAGGAGGTTTTACTGAATGGAAAGAAGTTATTTGTAACTATAAAGTTACTGCTGACTTAAATCGTCAGATTCAAATCGCTCTTAGAGACCGAGGATATAATCCTGGTCCAATAGATAATACTATCGGAACACAAACTAAAGCGGCATTAGTCAAATTTCAAAAGACTAATAATTTACTGATTGGGGCTCTCGATGTAGAAACAATGACCGCACTTGAAATTGATTATTAATTAGCTATCCCAAATTAAATTCGGCACCTTCTCGACCAATTTCTGCATTAAAAGGAAAATCAGTTAAATATTGCCGAGTCAATGCTTCTAACTGGGCATCATTATGATTAGGGTCATGATGAAAAAACAATAATTTTTTGACCTTAGCCAAAGCTGCAAATTGAATGGCATGTGTGATAGTACTATGTCCCCAGCCAATACAAGGTTCGTATTCTTCATCTGAAAATTGGGCATCATGTACCAATAAATCAGCATCTTTAGCCAAATTATAGCCAGAAGTCCATTCTGGATCTGCTGAAAAATTGCGTAATCCAAGTGCTGGCTCATGATCTGGAATATAGGTGAACACCGCATTGCCATATTCTAGCCGATAGCCTAGGGTGGGTCCAGGATGACAAACATAGTTGGCATAAATTGTTAACCCACCAATTTCAAAAAAACCATGGGTTACTTCATGAAAATGTACCTTAGCTGGTAATTCTCGAATATTAACAGGAAATAGAGGAGGAGACAAATAACGATTGAGTCGGTCTATTAGGTGATGGTTAAAACTGGCGGGGCCCCAAATATGTACTACTTGATTAGGATTGTATAATGGTCCAAAAAAACCCAAGCCTAAAATGTGATCCATATGTAAATGAGTCAATAAGATATGAATGACTGGATGTTTTTTAATTATCGGATCATTCCCCAATCGGCGTATACCAGAACCAGCATCTAAGACCACTAAAGCATCCTCTGTGGAAACAGTAATGCAAGAGGTATTCCCTCCATAAATTTGAGTTTCTGGCCCTGGTGAAGGAACAGATCCTCTAGTGCCCCATAATTTCACATTCATGGTGATTCTTTTTCCCAAAAAATGACAACAGCCCCTACAAACCGATTAGAACGACCGATTAGCGGAAAACTAGTGGCTGATAAATAGTAACGTTCATTTTCCAGATTGGTTATCCAAAATTCACTTTGAGCTGGTTGACAATAGATTAATGTTTTGACCAAAGGTAAATCCATCCGTGGAATCCGCTTTCCATTGGCATCTTGTGGCTCAAAAAGACTAGACCATTTATCAGTAGTCATGGCTCCTGTTTCTCCAAACTTTCTTTTTAAAATTTGCTCTGCAGGTTCATTAAAAAATAATAAGGTACCATCCGTATCTGTAATAAAAATGGGGACAGACAGCGAATCGGCAAGCTGTCTAGCAAGTATTATTTCTAATTCTTTGGCTGCCATGTAGGAAATTTAGGGTTTCCTTTCCACTTATCAAAATCATTTAGCAAAAGATTAATTGTTAATAGTAGAAAATTTTATAAAATCATACTCATTGCTGTGATTCAAAAGTTTAGGTGACTGTTTAATAGGGCTTAGGGTGTGAAGCAAAGGAGGCAAAATATTTTATTAAAAACAATGTTTGCACGTTTTTGAAATAAAAAAAGAGAGGATAATTTTTTATCCCCCCAAAAAAGAGTAATTAATTCGAGAGCAAGATACTATACAACTGGTATTTTTTCCTAATAGTTGTTCAATTATTTTTATTAATTACCATATTTAGGGTAGTTTTTTTGCGTAAATATGGTAGTAATCACGAAAAAAAAGTAGAAAAGCCTGTCACAAAAAGCATTATTTCAAATCTTTTTTCTTTCTATTTTAATCGGGTAGGGAAGAAATTTAGAAGACCTCAAAAACTAAAATCTGCGTTATCTTGTTTTAAACGCATGGAAAAATTAAAACTTATATACGTATATGATGCACATTGTTCTTGGTGTTTTGCTTTTAGTAAAGTAATTGTGGACATCCAAAAAAAATATCAAACTCAATTTGATTTTGAAGTGTTGAGTGGTGGAATGATAATTGGTGACCGAATAGGTACTATTAAAGATGCTGCACCGCCAAATATATTGGAGATATACGAACGAATCACTTCGTTTACAGGTACTCAATTTAGTGATGCTTATTTAGCTAATGTCAAACAAGGAGATTCCATTCGGAATTCCGAAATTCCAGCAAATGCCCTAGCCGTTTTTAAAAGTTACTTACCTCAACGAGCAATTGAGTACGCACATGCATTGCAACATCAATTATTTATTACCGCTTTAGAAGTAAATGAGGAGGCATTATACCTAGGATTAGCCAAAGATTTTGGTTTAGATGGACCGCTTTTTCTTGAGCAAATGCAACAAACGGAATTCCTAGAAGCAGCACGTTATGAATTTGCCTTAGCCAAACAATTACAGGTTACTGGTTATCCTCAATTACTAGTACAAACAGCAAAAACGCAATTTTACCTGATTGCTAAAGGATACACCGATTTTGAGACACTAGATGAAAGAGTTCAGAAAGTATTGGCTGAAATTAAGCCTGTGAAGTGAATTTAATTTAAATTTTATTTTTTGTATAAGTCTAATAATTATGTTTTGATACTTAGTAGAACACTTGTAATAGCCAGTAATTATTTGTTCATAACAATTTGATTACTTTCGTATTTTTTCATAATCAATGTATTAAAAATTAAATAAAGGCATCATATCTGTTAAAAATTCATAAAGAAAAAATAGGAAAGTACCTTAAAAAAACCTTATATTTGAGATATATCTAAATATTTGCTCGCCAACTTTTCAAGAATAGAAGTATACCAATTTCTACCTGGTAGAGCTATGAGGAAAATTAACTACATGTTTTAACTTTTACCCACCCAATTTAGATATACTGGAGGCCATAAAATAAGTAATTGAAATTTTAAAATGACCTATTGTTTGAGAAGACCTTAAAAAGCAATCTATCTCCAGCTTATTTGCACCGCCTATAGCAAAGCAATGAAGTGTTGATAGTCAAGTCTCTTTAAACAATTTCTTAGCGTCCTTAAATTTTAAAATAAGCGCAGGTTAATTTATAATTATTTTAACATTACAACACAAACTGTGTTAGCCCTCAAGGATGAACAATCGTCACTTGGGGGTTATTTTTTGCGCTCTAGAGACAGAAAAATCTATTAAAGCTTACTCATAATGCCATACAGACTCAGAAAATAAATATTGATTAAAAAGATACCAAGAAAACCAAACACCTATACTTTTAGATGTCTGGTGAATCTAAGCTGTCATCTGCCCATTAAATTACTTTTGCCCCATCTTCGATAGAAATCGTATAAGGGGTCAACTCTTTATTAAATCGTTCTTTATAAGCTTTGGCGGCATGGGTTTTAAAAATACCAACCATGTCTTTTTTAATGATGGAAATCGTACAGCCACCAAAGCCACCGCCCATCATTCTACTACCTAAAATATAGGCTTTATTTAAAGTTAGTTGTACTAAAAAATCCAATTCTGGACAACTCACTTCATAGTCATTTTGTAAACTAAAATGAGATTGGTAAACTAATTCTCCTAATAATTGATGATTACCTTGCTTCATCGCTTCGGTTGCTTCCAATACACGCTGATTTTCTGCCACTACATGATAACATCGCTTAAAGATTGTTGTCGGCATCTTTCCTAAAAACTCACTCAACATGCTTAAGGAAACATCCCTTAAATTTTTGATTTCAGGGTGTACTTTCTTAATGATTGTTACTCCTTTTTCACATGCTGCTCGTCGATTATTATACTCCGAGTCACCTAGCGAATGGGAAACATTAGTATTCAATAAAAGCAATTGGTATTCGCCTAAATCAAGCGGAAAATATTCGTATTCCAAAGAACGGCAATCCAATAACATGACTTGGTTTTTTTTGCCCATCATACTCGCAAACTGGTCCATGATACCACATTTGATACCGACAAAATTATGCTCTGCCATTTGTGCTGCCTTAATCAATTGCCATTTATCAAAACCTAACTCAAATAACTCATTTAAGGCAAAAGCTAAACTACATTCCAACGAAGCAGAAGAACTCATGCCACTACCAATTGGTACATTTCCGCCAAATTCACAATCAAATCCAGTAAATTTTGCCCCTATTTTTTGTAATTCATGTACTACCCCCGTCATATAATTCTGCCAACCATTTTCTATTGGCTGAAAGTTAGTTAAATCAAAATAATGTACTTCTCCAATATTTAAAGCGATGATACTACAATTGCTGTCAGTATCATTTTTTTTTAGATGCACAACGGTTGCCTTGTCAATGGCAGCAGGCAAAACAAACCCATCATTATAATCAGTATGTTCTCCGATAATGTTAATCCTTCCCGGCGATTGTGTTTTTATTGCTAAAGCCATGATAATATGAGTACTTATGTTCTGAATTTACGAAAAAGCAGCAATCTCCTTGATTAGAAATTGCTGCGTAATATAAAATATTGTATAAAACTAATTCTACTTTGGTACTCTAAGAACAATAGAAATCAAGTTGAAAATAATGACAACCCATCCGCAATCGGTTCGGAATTATAAGCTCTCCCACCCACGGGTGGTTCAGGGATTGCATCCCTTCATTTCATGCAATTTTTAACAGGCAGCCCACCACCTAGATTTAGGGCAAATTGCTAAAAAATGAAGCAAAAATTTAGAGTGTCAAAGTCAAATTAAAAATCGGATTAAATTAACGCATTAAATCACTTGTGTTATAAAGTGTATCTTTTACGCTTATTTCTTAGTGTAGCGTAAAAATAACGCTTATCTTTGGGAAATCAAAATCAAAATCTATAGATTATTTTAGTGAAAAAAGATAAAGTCTCTATTTATTATACAGATGCGGATCCATTGCTTTTAGCGGTAGATTGCATTATTTTTGGTTTTGATCAAGATTCCCTAAAACTTTTATTATTCCAACGAAAGGTTGCCCCATTTCAAGCAGAATGGTCTTTGATTGGTAGTTTTGTCAAACGGGAAGAAAGTGTATTAACTGCTGCTGAACGCGTGTTAAAAATACATACGGGATTGACGAATGTTTTTATGGAAGAATTGGGAAGTTATGGTAAAGTCAATAGAGATCCTGGGGCTCGAGTTATTTCTATTGCACATTATGCTTTAATGAGATTAGCAGAAGAAAATAAGCAGATAGATCAAGCATTTAAAGCGCAATGGTTTGAATTTGACCAATTGCCTAAATTAATTTTAGACCACCAACAAATGGTGCAAGATGCCCTAGAGAAACTTCGTCGAAAAACAAGATATAGACCCATTGGTTTTGAATTATTGCCAGAAAAATTTACCATTCCTCAACTGCGTCTCCTTTATGAAGTTATCTATCAAAGACCATTAGATCGCCGAAATTTTCGAAAGAAAATATTATCCATGAAAATATTAGAAAAACTGGAAGAAAAGGATAAAACTAATTCTAGAAAAGGCGCTTTTTTGTATCGCTTTAATCCCGAAAAATACCAAGAAATGGTGGAGCGGGGGGGAGATTTTGTCTTATAAAAAAGATTATTTCATTGTAAATGGTTTGTAAGGGAGCAGGTAATAAATAAGGTACCCAAAATGATAGATTTATTTTGTTCTTATTCAAGGCACTAAAAACGGAGTTATGCCTTCGCATAATGAGCCTGCCTGCCGGCAGGCAGGTATTT
>CAZXYA010000501.1:0-7006 GCA_964644655.1 uncultured Saprospiraceae bacterium
GCCAACGGGGCGTACCCCGTTAATTTCTTAAAAAGCTCATAAATAGCTTTAAATAAGCGATTTACAATGATGTTGTGAATCGCTTATTTTCTTTGGTGTAGATATAGTGCAGATTTCAGATAAATTTTAAAAACCTATAATAGCCAACATTTTGGCTTTCTGTTGCTTCTTTTGAAATAGAATTAACAAACCAAAGATACAGTATTTTTTTTCTTTGTTTCCCGTAATTGTTGTAACTTTAAAATGCAGATCGAAGTAATTGCACTTCATTCTGTTAGGAGAAGGGTGATATTTTTACTCTTTACGTTACACTCATGGCACAATCAAAAAAAAATTCTTACTGTGAAAAATGTTATCTTCATAATTATTTAGAAATGCAGAAATATTGCATTATTCTTTTTATTGTAGCTTTTATTCTCTTGGTTTTCTTTGCTCGATGTTTAGCTCGCAATGCCACCTAAACTGACAGCAATTAAATTTTAGAAAATAGAGCAACATAAGAAGTATAAGCCGTGTTCTTGCTTTCCAATTTTATCTGATACCTCTTTTACCAAAGTTATTTTTTTCTTGCTTCTGATCTAACGAAACAAAAACAAAAATTCACCTTTCTTTTTTTATCTTTTCTAGTGTAGAACTAACTAATCTATATTTCCTTCCTGTCTAAATCAAATGCTAATACGACCCGTAGCGAATTGATGAATCAAAGAGGTAATCAAATTCTGGTAAGGTATTCAGAGTTGTAAAGATTGAGACTTGATTGCTTCAATATCAGATGCGTATGGTCTTATTGTTAGTTGTCTTTTTTTAAGGGTATTTTCTGCATACTGCACAGCTTCTTTTTTTCTTTCCTCAACATTCTCAACGCTTTTTATATCGCTCTCAATTAATGCGTTTTCAAACGCTAGTTCTTCTTCTGTTAGGTTATATGGAGTATTGCTCATCTTTTTAAGATTGGGAATAAAATTTGTTCATTCTTCTACTAGGGTAAGCCGTTTTAAGTTGAATGGTGTCGCCTTCCTTATTGAAAGGGACGACATACACATATCATTTGAATTTTATTATATACGCTTCTTGGTTTGGGTATTGGTTTTTGTTAGGACTAGGGATAATATCAATGATGTTATTCTCCTCTTGTAGTGTTACTACGATTTCCTCAAATGAGAATCATCTATTATCTTCTAGCCATTTATTTTTTTCTGACCTCCAAGTAAAAATTTTCTTCATATCAAAAGAAGTGTAAAACAACTACATTGTAGTTTTTTTTAAAGAAAAGGCAAATGTATCATACACCATAAATTAAGTAATACCAACGATGTTTCTATATAATCTACCCTATAATCTCACTACTAACTGACCTTATAGAATAACTACTTGATACATAGTTGCTTATAGTACCTTTCTTTATTCAACTAACCTATATCACATAATATAATTTCCTATCACTCCCAGAGAGGTTGCCCCAACCACCGAAAAAACCATTACTCACAATATCCTCTAACGACTTGAACAAAAAATACTCCCTCATATTCCCAAAAAAATCATTCCCTTCTAACCTTCTCAATGTGGCATCCAATGTACTCTGATATTCAAAAACCCATAATGTACGAAACCCCTTCTTATAGTTATATTTTTCATTGACTGTACCTTTTAATATAGCTTTACCATAGTTAATACACTTCTCTACTGCTTTCTTAGAATCCTTTCCATTTTCAAGTTCTAACAAATACAACTCTTTTTGTTTTTCAATTAGAAGCATAAAGGTTAGATCAGCTTTGAGCGTCTTTTTCCCTTCATAAATAATAGCTGTTTTAGATGCTAAGTTTTTATCAATGCGATTGTTTCCTGTGGTGTCAAAATATCTATCGCAGAGTATCAGTTCTATTTCTTTTTCTTGGCAAGCTAGGTCAAGTTCTATTTGAATATCAATAATGCTAGTGCGGTGCTTTTGGTCTTGGGTGTCTGTATGAATTACCCCTTTGGGAAATTGTACAACACCTTCATCTAAGTTGTATAATTCCATTAGTACCTTTTTCGCTTTTGAGGTAAGGTAGAACTTGGCAGGGGTTCCCGTACGGTGAGGTATTTTTTTGACTAAGGCAAGCCTTGTTTCTCTTAAATCTTTTACCAGTCTTGAAAGATTAGGTGTATGTGAATCTATACCCAATCTAATCATTTGTTTGTAGGTCAAAAATTTATATCTCCCAATAGCTTTGAGAATTTTAATATGCTTGTCGCTATATCGGTTTAAAATCATGGCTTACTCGTTTATGTGTAAATCGAAAGGAGGGCGTGGAGAATTAGAAGAAAATTTGGTTTCTTGGGGTTCGTCATTTGGTGTTGTGGGTGTTGACTTTCGTAAGGTAAATTCTTCTTGATTATACGCTCTGTAATAACGCTCAATCTGTAAATCATCTAGTGTGTTTTCTTGCTCTTTGGTAATCTCGTACTTTGATTTGTTTTTGATAATTACGTCAGGTGATTTGAAAACGTGAATTGGATAACCTCTCACTTTCAAAAAGAATTCATAATCTTTCAAATATACATCCTTTGGAGTCTTTAAAACTTTTTTCATATCCTCGTAATCATCGGATGCAACAATTTTGATAGCTGTATTTTGTTTTACGGTTTCGGCTTGATCGCCTAATTGATTCAAATATTGATTCGCCATTACTAGGTGTAATCCAAACCCTCTAAGCTGCGATAGCATATAGTCAAAAGAACCGCTTATCATAGATTGCACTTCATCCACAAATAAGAAGGTAGGAAGCCCATGATTTTTCTTTCTTTTACGAATGATAGATTTAATTGAAGCGACTAGAAATTTACCAAATGCGATTTGTGTCATTTCTCCTGCATCCCCTAAATTTACAATTAGAATCTTTCCGCTATTGATAATATATTCTAGGTCAAACGTAGATTCTCCACCTAATAGATTACGTAAGATAGGAGAGTTTAGAAGCCTATCAACTCTATCCAATAATGCCTTCCTGGTTCTATTGCTTGGTTTGGTAAATTCTTCGTTAAAAAAGGTCGGTTCGTGTTGTTGTGCCTGTGCAAAAATATTTTCTTCTGCTCTCAAAAGTTTTACCAAATCAAGAATAGTAGAACGCTCTCTATACAACAAAAAGTAAACACATTTTTCTAGCATATTTACTTGTACTTCCGTTAGCCTTCCGCCTTCACGAGATAGTGTTTCTTCAATGGCTGATATTATTTGCTCTGCGGTAAATGTTATATTTTTTACAGAAGTGTCTTTGATAAAGAAAGGATTGAAAGTTGGTGTAAAACCCTCTTTCAAAAATGGTTCAATATATACGACTCTATCCGCATCGCTACTAACAGATTTCAAACGCTTCACGCTTTCAGCCAAGCTCCCATGTGGGTCTATAAGAATGAAACTGAACTTAGGATATTTCCTCACCATTCGGTGAAACAAAACACGCATCAATTCAGATTTTCCAGAACCAGTACTTGCACACAAATAAGTGTGCATTTTCAACTTCCTCAATGGAAGTAGGGCAGACAGCTTGGCTAACTGACTAAAAAAAGTTTTCAAAAGTTGCTCAATACCAGCTTGGCGTAAAGCCTCAATATAGCTTTCCTCATTATAGGTAAGATTAGATTGTAAATCGGCACGTTGTTTTTCTGTAACGACTCCCCCTTTATCTTTATTGAGTTGATTAAAGACAGGGTAAAAGGAGTAATCATCAGGTGGAATATGAATATTAAAGAGGGCGTAATATTCGGTGTAGGTAAAACCCCTCCACTTGATAGCAAAATGAGATTTCCAACTTGGCACTCCCTCATTCACCTCTTTATCAATCTCTATCAGTTTATCAATTCTATTGCACCAAAGGCTCATTAAACGGGTAACGGCTTGGCTGTCAAAGCTGGTGAATTCCCCGATTGATACGCTGCTTTGTATTTCATCGGAGAGTTCGGTAATGGTGGCTATTTCGTGGGGTTGGATAATTTTTTCTATGAAACGATAGAGTGAGAAAGTCATAATAAATTGCTATTGATCTTTTTGATTTCGTGTGTAATGTCAAGTTTGTGTTGTTCACAAATAAAAATAATTATGAAAAAAGAAAAAGAAAGCAAAGCAAGTAAGGAGTTAAGAAAAGCAATGGAATGGTATGAGAAGGAGATCAAAAAGAATAAAGGAAAAATGGAGAAATTAAATGAAGTACCACTTTTTCTTATTAGTTTTTTCATGGCTTCTCTTTTTACGTTACTTTACTTTGCGTGTTAATCGCCCTTTCATCTCGGTAGTTTTTACTACCGATTTTTTCTAATTTGCAAATAGTTTTTATCCTTTAATTCATTTTAATTCCTAGATAATTTTCTAACCATACTATTTTCTTGTCGCATCAGATTTGCACGATGGGTTGTATATGCAAGATTTTCTTTAGTAATATGTAATTGATGTTTTAATCCTTCTACTTGTTCCCCTTTGGATTGAGCTGTTCTCATTTTTTCTTCTAAGTGCTTTTGTTGTAGAAGTAAATTTTGCATCTTTTCTTTTTCAAGTGTTACCCGTTGGTCATACTCTTGACGCAACATATTTATACCTATACGTTCGTAAGCCATGTCTTTAAGAGCAAAATGTTGATCTTGTGAAATTTGATCTAAACGCAGTTTTGCTTCTCCAACGGTATTTGCAAAACTCATTTTATGTAAAGCCATTTGCTGCAAACCAATATTTAATTCGTTAGATGATTGGCTTAAAACTACTTTATGTCGTTGGTGAATCGTATTTGAGCGGTTTAACATATCTTCCCCTCGAATAGCAAAACGCTCGGCTTCATTCTTGTAACGCATCATTTCAAACGAATAGGCTCTCACTTGATTTTCGTACTTTCCTAATCGGTCAATAATCCCTAATTGTTGTTTATCCATTCTAAGAATTTCTTTACCAAAGGATAATTTTACATTAGCAAATTCCTCTTTTACATCTACTCGAAGTCTTTGAACTAACTCTTTTACAACGTTGATTTCTTTAAGAAAAGTAACTTCTAAATGGGAGAATTTTTGAGCTACATATCCTTTGAAAGAATTAAATTCTCCTTCTAATCTTGTGATTTGATCGCCCATATATTGAAATTTCTTATCTACTTGTATAAACCCTTCTCTTACTTCGCTACGAATAAGAAATCTGTCTTGCTTCGCTTCGTCTGCAACTTCTAAAATCTTCTTATCCTGTTGTAATATTTTATTGTCTTGCTCGTGTATTTGCTCACGAACATCTTGTTTAAAAATTCTATTATTCAGTTCATCTTCTTTTTTTCTAGTTTGCTCTTGGTGCTGTTGTCGTTCAAACTCATCACTCCTAGCATAGTTGGGTGATGCGTTTTCCCCAAAAACATTATTAAGCAATTCTTTCTTTTTATGTTGTCCTATCTCATGTGAGTATTGCCGAATAGTTTCGTGAATTTCTTTTTTTCTAGTAAGTTTTAGTGTTTCATTTTCTGCGTGAAGGGTATCTATTTTGGAATCTAAATGTTTCAATTCCTTTGCAGTATCTTGTAAATAATTTCGATGCGTTTTGGGCAAATTGAATCCATCTTCTAACCAATTGGTAATGTTTCTTGTCTTGGTATCATATACATAGAGCCTATATAATCCCAATCCTAACAAGCCAACAAAAATATACGGAATAATTGCTTCAAAAATACTTTGTAGAATAAAAGGCAACGCTAAAAGAGTTAGTAGGACGATGCAGCCAACACCTTCCCAGTCTGTATTTTTGTTACTCATAGCTAAATTAAATTTAGGTTAAAAAAGCATTTGGTTTTTTGGGGAAATAAAAAATTTAGAAATTGATTAAGGCATTTCTGAACCTTTGAATCAAAGGTCTATTCCTTGTTTGAGGAATTTGATTAGAAGCTAAAATTTCTTCTACATCAAAATTGGTTTGTTCCAGTTCTATGTTCGTTCTGTCCATATCATTGGGGTTCAACCAATAACCAATAATTGTAGAGCTATTTAAGTCTATTCTTGCGTTTAATGTTCCAAACTTCCTTTGTGTCCCAACTTTTTCTTGTTCGATGTATAAACTGTTAGTGTCACAATCGTAGAAGCCGCTAAAATTAACATAGTTCTTTTTTCCTCTACTAAATCGGTGACACCCTTCACCGAGTACCTTTCCTTCATCAATTGTAAATTCAAGAGCAATCAAAGAACCCATTGCGGTCTTGCCAAAATAGGTTTGTTTATTCATATTGTATTTGCATGGAATAAAGAGTATGTATCCAGCAAGTAGAAAAAACAAAAGAAAGCTCCCATTAAGAACCTGAGTGATTTTTCGATCTCTTGAAGTCTTTTGAGAAACATTCTGATTAATACGCTTTCGCATTTTAGGAGGATTTAAAAATTTAAGAAATGATATACCTCACCCTGCTCTAGTAGAGTCACTAAAGGAAGTTTTTAAACATAGAAATATCATGTCAGTTTGTTACCTGACGATTTTCTTTCTAAAAATTATGGTTTGGTATAAGTTAAAAAATGGTGAGAATCAAAAGGAAGGACATTTGCGATTACCCTAACTTTATATTCCCAGTTATATCTCTTGACAATATTTATTTTCTGACTAAGGTTTGATTGCGATTACCCTAAAACCCTAGTTTTCTAGGGTTTACCTCTCGTACTATACGAGAGGGTTTTTTAAAAACGATTAAAATTTCTTAACAAGATTTAATATCTTTTCCTCACTTGTGTAATCGTTTAAAACAAAGAAATTATTCCAAAAACCTAAGCATATAATATACTCATTATCCCCCCTTAAAACGTGGGTAGAAAAAAATAGTCTAGTTTCCTCTGTAACAATTTGTATCGGATAATACCTTTTATCTTCTATAAGAAAAATTCTAAAGTCATTTAGATTAGGTACTGTATTTTTTGTTTTCCAAATGGAAAATGTAACTAGAAGGCTAACACTAAAACTTACTAATAAAACGTGAGTTTTGGGTATAAATGTTTGATATTGAATTAGTTAAATTCGAGTATA
>CAZXYA010000502.1:0-7004 GCA_964644655.1 uncultured Saprospiraceae bacterium
AACTTTTAATTGAATTAACAAACAATAATAACCGAACTACACCTTTACTAATTCTAACATTATGGCTCAACTTTTACTAAAACCTTTAGATGGTACAATTTCATCTAAAAACCTTAAGCCAAAAAAATTAGGAAGAATTTTTATCCTTGCTTTAGGACTACTTTGGTCGTCTTTTAGTTGGCATATTGATTCTGAAACTACCTATTTTCAGGAATCACTAACACTATTTTCCAAATCTGATATAGTAGATAATGGAATTCAATTTGCTGATAATGAGGGACTTAATGCACAAGCGCCGAATAGTGCTTGTGAAAGATTCGTTTTGTCTATTGCCACAAATGCGGAAACAAATTGTGGACAACATGATGGTATGATTTTAATTCGTTATCAAGATGATAATGAAGAGAAATCAAGTTATACGGTAAAAATTAATTATGAGGACGACCATGAATTAGTTTTAACCAACCAATCTGGAAACCCCATAATTGTTCCTAACTTATATCCTGGTGATTACCATAATATTAGGTTAATAAGAGAAGTTGATAATTGTGAGTCCAAGCCATTAAATGAGGTAGTAACAGTTAAAACAGAATGCGAGAATAGATTAGCGAGTCGTAGAATGGGTGAGGAATTAATTTTAAATGATTGTAATACCAATCGTGCTTATGATGCTTATATAATAGGGGTACATGGGGTTATTAATCCTTGTATTTCTATTCCTAACCCAGAAAATGTCACAGGTGTAATAGTAGAACTATGGGTTGAGGGGAATGATCCTCCTGGTCAAATTACTTATACTGCAAGTGGAGGCACCTCTTCTAATAGCACTAGAAATGCCGGGCCCACTGCTATTCAGCAATCCCCTGGTTCAGCAGTAGGAGAAACAATTTACCGAGAAATTTTTGATGGTAACTTTACCCAAATTTGTACCTCTAATGATGAGGGTACAAGTATGGCAATTTATGTGGAAAGAGCAGTATCTGGTGGTTCTTCCGCTGTTTTTACCTCTGATATAGAATTAAATGGCCAAGGCGGTACGTCAGATGAATGTACGACCATTAATGCTACGATTGCACGAAGTGATTTAACTAGAGATTTAGATTTTAGAATTCCAGTACATGAGAAAGGAACAAATACTAGAACTATTGAGATTACCATTAATCTTAAGAATACAGGTGGTAACACCCTTGTTTCTAGAACTGAAATCTTTGATAATCAAAATGCAGGTGCAGAAGCCTCTTTATACGGTATAAATTTTAGTGATGTTAGTCCCAATATAGCTACCGCTGAAATTATTGTCTGCTCTCCTAGTGGTAATGGTGAATCTTTTGGAATTGGTGCCATTACTACTTCTACGATAGATTGTATTAATGGGTCTATTTGCCAGAGTTTATTTGTTAACCCAAGTTTTGAACTAGGCAATTTAAATGGTTGGACACTTACCAATAACACCGAGGGTAGTGTTACAACTGATTGTGAGACTGATGGCACTTATGCCGCTGTTATAGAGAGAGGTGGTGGAAGCCAGAATCCTATGATTTTTCAAGAAGCATCTGCCACTGCTAATGCTTTTTATCGAATTAATTTTTCTGCGGGTACTTCAGACCCTAATTTGAATCAAGTAGTCGCCCTAGAATTTTTAAATGGGACAACAGTAATTGAACGAATAACTCAACAGGTAGATTTTGACATTAATTTTGGAAATATCCTGCAAAGATATATTTTAACAGGAACTTCTCCTGCTAATACGACTACCGTTCGTTTTAAGGCAACCTCAAATGGTGGAACATTTAAATTGGATGCTGTTTGTGCAACTGTCACATTGCTTTGTAGTGCTCCGATAGCAGTTGCAGATAATGGAACAGCCTTTGAAACTTGCCCTAACAAATCTTTGAATGGAAATGTAAGGACCAATGATAGAGACTTAGACAATCCAACTTATACTATTGTTGGCAATGTTAATAATGGAAGTTTAACCTTAAATACCGATGGTACTTTTTCGTATATCCCAAATGCTAATTTTTGTGGAAATGATGAATTTAGTTACCGAGTTTGTAATTTTGGCAGTACAGGTGCTGCGGGTGATATTTGCTGTGATGAAGCAGTAGTAACGATTAGGGTAGTGGATAATGAAGACCCTACCTTTACGAATTTTCCTGCCGATGAAACAGTTGAATGTACTGCCATACCTGATATAGCCACAGGGCTAACGGGTTCAGATAATTGTGATGAAAATCCGACCATAGAGTTTACCAATGAAAGACAAAATCCTATTGGTGGACCGAATGCTTGTGACCAAACTTTTACCCTTACTAGAACTTGGACAATAACAGATGTTTGTGGGAATGTTACAACCAGAAATCAAGTCATTCGAGTAGAAGATACAACTCCACCCGTCATTACACCACCAGCCAATGATACCTTAACGGTAGAATGTGACGGCGATGGCAATCAGGCGGAATTACAAGCTTGGTTAGAAAGCAACGGAGGGGCAACTGCAGTAGATAATTGTGGAGAAGTCACTTGGTCGGTAGATTTTGATTTTGATGACTTTATTTTTGAATGTGGTGGCGAAGGCTGGGGTTTTGGTGTTTTTACCGCCGAAGATGAATGTGGAAATACGGCTGAATTTAGAGGGGTGTTTAGAATTTTAGATACAACTGACCCTGACATTACAACGCCTGCAAGTGATATGACCGTTGAATGTGACGGCGACGGCAATCAAGCCCAATTAGCTGCTTGGATAGCTGATAATGGAGGCGCAAGAGGAAGTGACATTTGTAGCCCAGTAAGATGGGAAGCTAATTTGGTCAATGAGGTGCCAGGTTGTGCAGAAGTTAATTCCTTAACTTATAATTTTAGATTAATCGATGAATGTGGTAATGAAGATAATACCATTGCTACTTTCATTATTCAAGATACACAAGCACCTGTGGTGTCTTGTGAACCAACCGATTTAGTACATGAATGTACAGGTGAAAGCGATAATGCAGCAGTAGCTGCTGCTTGGAATCAGGCCAATATCGATAGATTAATTGCTTGTTCTGATGATGCTTGTGGTGATTTTACGGTCACAAGTGATTTTGATTTTAGCAATTTCCCAACCGAACCTTGTGGCTTTACAGGAAGTATTGAAGTAATCTACACCATTCGAGATGAATGTGGCTTGCCTACTTTTAGAACGGCTACTTTTAGGGTAAGAGATAGAACCGACCCAACACCTGTTTGTCAAGACATCACGGTACAATTGGGCGCAGATGGAACAGTTAGTATTGACCCAAGTCAGATTGATAATGGGAGTAATGACATCTGTGGAGAAATCACTTTAGTAAGTGTAAATCCAGATAGTTTTGACCCTTCTCAATGTGGGACAACGGTGCAGGTGGAATTAACGATTCAAGATGAATGTGAAAATATTTCGACTTGTTTGGCAAATGTTAGAGTAGAATGTTTTGATTTAGCATTAAGAAAAGTATTAGCACCAGGAGAAGATGAAAGAGTGTTCCCTGGCGATGATATAACTTTCCGAATCGAAATATTTAACCAAGGGTCTTTAGATGCAAGTAATATTGTAGTCCGAGATTATATTCCTAATGGTTTAGCTTTAAACGATAATGATTGGGCCAATAATGGCACGATCGTCATTCCTTTTTTAGCTGCTGGCGATGATACTTTTGTGGACATCACCTTAAATGCAACCCAACAAACCGACGGACAAATTATTAATCGAGCAGAAATTGAATCTGCCGATGCCCCAACTGGATTTACGCCAACTGATATTGATTCTGACCCAGATGGGATTGATGATAATGACGTTGGTGGTTTGGTCAATACGCCACAAGATGACCAAATTGATGGTAATTCCCGAATAGGAGAAGATGAAGATGATGCCGACCCCGAAGATATTACCATCGGTATTTTTGATTTGGCTTTACGCAAAGAATATCGAAATACGGTACCTTTAAAATTAGGCGAAACCGCTACTTTTACCATTACTGTTTTTAATCAAGGAACGGTTGGCGCAAGCAATATTGAAGTAGTTGATTATATTCCTGCTGGTTTCCAATTGGTAAATAATCAAACAGGTTCGGAAGCTAATGGTTGGTCAGGTGCAGGTGCGCCTAATTCCACCGTTAGAACGCAAATTAATGGCACTATTCCAGCAGGCGGTTCAAGAGAAATTATTATCAATTTGGAAGTACTAGAAGGGGTTGTAGCAGATGGTGATTATATCAATCGTTCAGAAATTTCAAGTGCAACGGATGATTTAGGTACAGCTACGGCAGACATGGATTCTACCCCCGATGATGAATTGGGCAATGATGCAGGTGGGGCCAATGATAGTGCCGCCGATAACTTTGTCGATGGCAATGGACAAGGGGCAGAAGGAGACGGAGTAGCAGCGACGGATGAAGATGACGAAGACCCCGAAGATGCACCTATCTTTGATTTAGCTTTGTCTAAGAGAACTTTAGTGGGTACGCCAGTAAGCGTAGGAGAAGTTGTTCCTTTTACGATTGAAGTCACCAATCAAGGAAATATTACCGCCAGAAGTATAGAAATTAGCGATTATATTCCATTAGGTTTTGATTTAGCACCGACCCAAACAGCCACTTGGAATGGGCCAGGCATTGGAGGTACAACAGCGACTACCCAAATAGTCGGCCCAATAGCTCCAGGCAATAGTGAATCCGTGACGATTAACTTGATTGTCAATGGCAATGGCAACCAAACCTCAGATTATATCAATGTGGCAGAAATCACTTCTACTAGAGATGATGCAGGTAATGTCACTACTCAATTTGATAAAGATTCTACTCCAGATAATGATGCTACCAATGACCCAGGCGGTCAAGTCAATTCACCAGCCGATGATTTTATTGACGGAAATGGAACAGGAACTAATGGCGACGGTGTAGCGGCAACCGATGAAGATGATAGTGACCCAGAAGATGTCATTGTCTATGATTTAGCTTTACGCAAAACGACGGCGAATACGGGGTTCCTGAAAGTTGGAGAAACCATACAATTTAGAATTGAAGTTTTTAACCAAGGAAACCAAACCGTACAAAATATTGAAGTGAATGATTATATTCCTGCTGGTTTTGAAAGAGATGGGAATGATGCAGGCCCTAATGGGTTTAATTGGTCAGGAATTGGTACCCCAAATAGCACAACCACTACCACTATTCAACAGTTATTAGCCCCAGGAGAAAGCACTTTTGTTACGATTGATTTACAAGTGGTAAGTGCAGGAATGGAAGCGGCAGACTATATTAACGTAGCAGAAATAAACGCTTTTGCGGAAGAAAATAATAATCCAGTCACCAATTTTGATGTAGATTCCCAACCAGATAATGACCCAACGAACGATGCAGGAGGGGCTGTTATGACGGATTCAGATGATGTCATTTTAGGAGATGGAACAGGGACGCCAGGCGATGAAAATCCAGCAACAGATGAGGATGATGCCGACCCAGCCAAAGCACAAATCTTTGATTTAGCCCTTCGTAAATTTACGGAGCAAACCGAACCTGTGCAAAATGGAGATAACGTTGTTTTCAAAATAGAAATTACCAATCAAGGAAATATTCCAGCTCAAAATATTGTCATCAATGACTATATTCCAGTTGGTTTACAAAGAACTAATGCTTTAACTGGACAAGGTATGAACTGGATAGGTTCAGGTGCCCCAGGTGGTATTTCTAGCACAACTTATGCGCCTATTCTTCAGCCAGGAGAAACAGTTACTTTAGAAATTAATATGACCATTTTAGCTGCAGGAAACGAAGCAGCAGATTATATTAACAGAGCAGAAATTGGCGGTGCGCAAGATGATAATGGCAATGACCGCACCAATGATGATAGAGATTCTCAACCAGATGCTATTTTAGGAAACGATGCGGGTGGTCAAATTGACAGTCCTGCGGATGATTTCTTAGATGGAGATGGTTCTGGTACAGATGGCGATGGCGTAGCGGCAACGGATGAAGATGATGAAGACCCAGCGCAAGTGCCTATCTTTGATTTAGCCCTGAGGAAAATTGCTAATGATTTAGGCTTTATCCAATTAAATGAGGAAGTTACTTTTACCATTGAAGTATTTAACCAAGGAAATATTACGGCTAGTAACATTGTGATAAACGATTTTATTCCAGCAGGTTTTGAAAGAGTCAATACTGACGCAGGAACAAATGGAACGGCTTGGACAGGTACTGGTGCAGCAGGTTCTACTACGACTACCACTATCAATGCAGACTTAGCACCAGGGGCTAGTACTACGGTAACCATTAACCTAAGAGTCATTGATGCAGGAACGGCAGCCGAAGATTATGTCAATATCGCAGAAATCAATTCCGCAGAGGATGATAATGGCACCGACCGAACCGATGATGATAAAGATTCTACCCCAGATAATGACCCAAATAATGACGCAGGTGGGAATCCAATGACGGATTCAGATGATGCTATTGATGGAGATGGAACAGGGAATCCAAACGATACGGATGCCGCAACAGATGAAGATGATTCAGACCCATCTATCGTTAGAATTTTTGATTTAGCTTTACGCAAAACAACTTCCGTTGATACACCAGTAAGATTAGGAGATATAATTCCATTTACCATTACCGTTTTCAACCAAGGAAATGTACCTGCCCAAAATATAGAAATCAACGATTATATTCCAGCAGGCTTTATCCGAGAAGGCAATGATAATGGGGCGAATACTTTTGCATGGTCTGGAACAGGGGACCCTGGAACGACGACGACCACAACGATTACCGAATTAATTCAACCGGGGGCGAGTGCTTCGGTTATGATTCAATTAAGAGTAATCGCCGCAGGAAATGAGGCTTCGGATTATATCAACCGAGCAGAAATTTTATCTGCTAGAGATGATAATAATGACGATAGAACCAACGACGATAAAGATTCTCAACCAGATGCTATTGAGGATAATGATGCAGGTGGCTTAAATGATTCTCCAGCAGATGATGCCATTG
>CAZXYA010000503.1:0-6965 GCA_964644655.1 uncultured Saprospiraceae bacterium
TAACTCCGTTTTTAGCGCCTCGAATAAGAACAAATTAAAACCACATTTATTGGTACCCTATTTATTTCCTACTCCCTAAAGTGATTTATAACTCATCACTAATAACTCATAATTCTTATGCGCCTCTTTTTTTGCTCAATCGAACCGTTTTAATCGTTCTATCATTCTTATCCATTAAGCGGACTAAATACATCCCTGTGGGTAAGTCCATCACATCATATTGGTTATTATAATTCGCCTCAAATAATTTGACGGGGCGGCCTACAATATTATAAATAATCAAACGCTCTACCTGATCCGCTTCTGAAATGGAAATAAAATTAATCGTAGGGTTTGGATAAACTTTTATATCTGCCTTATTTAGATTTATTGTACTAGTAGACATCTGATTAAATTCATATCTACCCGTTACCGTATTTGCTGCATTGGTAATATCTGTTGCCGTTACTTCAACAATGGCAAAACCTTCTGTTCCATCAGGATAAACATGCACATCAAAATTAGATTCTTCGCCAGGGGCTAAAACCAAATGTGTGCCGTCCGCAGCTGAAGTTTCGCCATAACTTGGAACATAACAAAGATTTTTATCACAAACAGCGGTTTCCCAACCCTCTTTTAATTCAATGATATTTCGCTTCCACATAAGGGTAACTTCTACATCTGATTCATTTTTAATGAATCCTTTAGCGGTGATATCGTCGTCGGAAGCTAAGGCAGTAGTAGAACCTGTGGGTTCAGTTAATAAGAGGGTCACCTGTGCTGACAGGGAAATGGAAAAGGTAAGAAAAAATAGGAGTAAAGTTTGCTTCATGTAAATGGGATATTAGTTTGTAATCGGTTAATGAATCATATATAATTATTTATTCTTCAAAGATATTACCAAAATGAATAAAATGCTAGTTTTACACAATAAATTAACAGTAACCGACATTGATTTAACGTTTTTTAAGTATCCCTATCAATCAGTCCGTCTTAATAAGGACATTACAAGTCCCTTTTAATTTTTCTTCTTCTATTAGAGCAACTTTCTTTATTTTTGACACTTATTTAAAATAGTTTATTAACTTGGACGCCTAAATTAAAAAATAGAAAGTTATCTCTAAAGCATTGAGGCTTAATTCTTGTACTTAGCAGGATAACTTCGATAACAACTAATAACCTAATTAATTATGCACATTGCCATTATTGGTAACGGAATTAGTGGTATTACTGCCGCTCGCTTTATTAGAAAACTAAGCGATCATAAAATTACCGTTATCTCTGCTGAAACCGACTACTTTTTCTCTAGAACCGCTATCATGTATGCCTATATGGGGCATATGCGAAAAGAAGACCTAAAACCTTATGAAGATTGGTTTTGGGAAAAAAATCGCATTGATCTTAAGCGGGGCTTTGTATCCAAAATTGATAGTTCCAACAAACAATTAGTTTTCAAGGATGGTGGGAATATGGCCTATGATAAACTCATCATTGCCTGTGGGTCTACGCCGAATAAATTTGGTTGGCCTGGACAAGATTTGAATCGAGTGCAAGGGATGTATAGTATGCAGGACTTGGATGGAATGGAGGCAGCTAGTGCGGATGGATTGAAACATGCGGTAATTGTCGGTGGTGGTTTAATTGGCATTGAAATGGCAGAAATGTTCCACTCTCGGCATATTCCAACTACCTTTTTGGTGAGGGAAAAATTATATTGGAATATGGTACTACCAGAAGCAGAGTCCAAAATGGTTAGTCGGCACATTGTAGAAAGTGGCATTAATTTACAATTAGAAACCGAATTAAAAGAAATTATAGACGATGGTACCGGCAAAGCCTGTGCCGCTATTACCAATAAAGGAGACCGAATTGATTGCCAATTTGTCGGCTTAACCGCAGGCGTACATCCTAATATTGGCTTTATAAAAGATAGTGCGCCAGAAATTGAAGTAGGCAGAGGAATTTTAGTTGATGAGAAATTAGAAACTAGCGTTAAAGATATTTATGCCATTGGTGATTGTGCGCAGGCGAGAAATCCTCGTCCTGGCAGACGCCCAATTGAAGCGGTTTGGTACACAGGAAAAATGATGGGAGAAACAGTTGCCTATACTGTTTGTGGGAAAGAAAAGGAATATGACCCAGGTATTTGGTTTAACTCTGCCAAATTTGTAGACATTGAATATCAAGTCTATGGCACCGTCTTAGCCAAAGCACCAGAAAATCACGTTTCTATTTATTGGGAACATCCAGAAGGGCGTAGAAGTATTCGATTGGTTTACGAAAAGGAGACAAAAGAAATTCTTGGATTTAACCTAATGGGCATTCGCTATAGACATGAAGTTTGTGAAAAGTGGTTAAGAGAAAAAACATCTGTAGAAACCGTTTTACAAAATTTAGGGCTCGCCAATTTTGACCCAGAGTTTTATAAAGAATATGAGGCAGAAGTAGTCAAAATTTATAACCAACAAACTGGTAGTAATTTGCAGTTAAAGC
Source organism: uncultured Saprospiraceae bacterium (assembly GCA_964644655.1). Taxonomy (GTDB): domain Bacteria; phylum Bacteroidota; class Bacteroidia; order Chitinophagales; family Saprospiraceae; genus JAFMDF01. Next base: position 2,473 of record CAZXYA010000503.1, read on the forward strand.
AGAAGCGAAGTTTGACGGCTGCTTTGAAGTTTCTTAGAAAGGCAGTAGGGGCGTAAAATCAATTTCTTGTGTAGACGCTCCAAGGTCTAAAAGACGCTTTGGGGTCTTGAAAATTGAAAATTTTAAATTGAAAATTCTAAATTGATTAATAATCATGCATATAATACAAAAAATAGGATTGGGCATTTTCATCGGAGCTTTAGCGTTCTTTACGCTTTCTCTAGGGATGGGGGAGTACCAATTATCAGAGAATACCCTTAATGTCTCTAAAGAATATCACAAAAAAGAAATTCTTGAACAGGCAAAAGTCAATGGCTTATTGGATAAAAGATATAGTTCCAATTTTGACTTTATCGCTGATTTAAAAAAGACCTTAAAAGATGCACAACAATCCTTAGAAGAAAAAGCTAAAAACGGCATTCCAGAAGGCGTTTCCGAATGGGATTTCCGAATGGGAAGTCCTAAAGACCACTTATTTGGTATCGTTAAATCGGCTAGTGTTGGTCCCATTGCGCAAAACCCAATCCGTTGGTTTATGCTCACTTTTGGTTTAGGTATTTTAGGTGGGCTATTATATATCCTACCCAAATTTATTCCGTTACCGGGCATCAAAAACAACCATATTTACCATAATTCGCTCACGAGAGGATTGCAATTTAATATTCGAAGTATCTTTTTGGGATTAACGATAGTAGGCACCATTATTTATGGCATTTTTTATATGAATCACAACCTACTTTGGCCAGCTATTACTACGGCAATGATCGGCTTAATCAGTTGGTTAGTTTTCTTTAGAGAAGGGTCAAAAGGAAATAATCCACAGCGTTCTGCCTCCCCTGATATTACAGGTTGGTTAGGTGTTATGACAGGGGTGTACTTAATAGGTTTTTATATTTTGTTGTATTGGATGCCAGAGTATATCACCAGTTGGGTCTTGATGGTGAACCCATTGAGTTTGTCTTTAAGTGGAAATGGCGCTAGTCAATGGTTTTTATACGGTACTTTATACACGATTATTGTTTTGGTAATGGGGATTCGGATGATGAGTAAATATCGACATAATGTTTACCAAGTTGTTAGGACTGGTTCGGTCATGTTTTTTCAAACAGCCATTGCCTTTTTATTACCAGAAATCTTAGTTCGTTTAAACCAACCTTATTATGATTTCAAAAATATCTGGCCTTTAAATTATTCTTTCTTTTTCGATTATAATTTAGATACCTTGACTAACAGTGGTAATTTAGGGTTGTTTATGTTAGTTTGGGGATTGGCATTAATGATTGTTGGCGTACCCTTATTTACTTATTTCTTTGGAAAACGATGGTACTGTTCTTGGGTTTGTGGTTGTGGTGGATTGGCAGAGACAATGGGGGATCCTTTCAGACAATTATCAGATAAAAGTTTACGAGCTTGGAAATATGAACGTTATATTATTCATGGCGTATTATTGTTTGCTGTGGTAATGACCTTGATGGTTTTATATACTTATTTCACAGGCAATTATCAGGTATTAATTTTCAATAGTGATTCTGTTCGGACTTGGTATGGCTTCTTGATTGGCTCTGCTTTTGCAGGCGTTGTCGGAACAGGTTTTTATCCTTTAATGGGGAATAGAACTTGGTGTCGATTTGGTTGCCCATTAGCTGGTTATATTGGTCTAGTACAACGTTTCAAATCTAGATTCAGAATTACCACTAACGGGAATCAATGTATCTCTTGTGGTAACTGTTCTACTTACTGTGAAATGGGGATTGATGTAAGAGCTTATGCGCAAAGAGGACAGGATATTGTTCGTTCTTCTTGTGTTGGTTGTGGCGTTTGTTCAGCGGTTTGTCCAAGAGGGGTTTTACGATTAGAAAACAGTTCTGTAGATATTGATACTCGTACCGATGCACTACGTGCTTTGCATATTAAGGATGGAGAATTGACTTTGATGCAGTAAAATAATTGTATTAAAATATGGAAAGCGCTTCCATTACTTGAAGTTCTAAGTATTTTATAAAACACCCTAAAAAAGTTGATTATTACTTTTTTAGGGTGTTTTTTGTTGTAAATAAATCAATTGATAATCAAGATTTAAATTTTCTATTAAAGGGGCAGGGGTGATTGGTTAAATACTTTCTGATTTTGCCCTAAAGTATCAACTGTTTGAGAAAATCATACATCCATCTAATTTTACCGTTTGACAGATGTATGAATTATGATTTAAGATTTTCCAGAACCAGCCACCCCTGTTAAAGAAGGGCTAGTCTCCTCTTAAATGGTTAAAGTCGAGTTTACTCATTCAAAACAACAGGTTCCCCATCCACTTTCACTTTACTATGTCCATCCAATCGCTGACGTAGGGTATCTGTCACCGCCAAAGAAGCCCTAGAAGAATCATCTGCTTTAATATCTGCAATATCTACCGCAAATCGTTCGGCATCTAAGGAGGCCCGATTATCTAAGTACACTTTCATTTTTTTACCTTTTCCTCGGATATCCAATTCATTTCTACCATCTAATTTAACCTGCAAATTTTCTACATCAACATAAGCTTTGATTTCGGACTGACTTTCACTTCTAATGGTCATTTGTTTTTCTTTAAACCCCTTTAATTTAACATCATCGGTATGCTCTAAATCAATTTCTGTTAAAGAGGGTAGGGTGACATATAATCGAATAGGAGCGGAAGTACGCTTTAAATCTGTCGATACTTTTAAGACCTCATTAAATTGTTCTACTTCTACTTTTCTAAGGTATCGGTTTCTTCCTGTTAGTTTAACTGAAAATTCATCCCCTTGGGAAATTTCTATTTTCATCCTACCTTCTACATGAATTCTAGAGAAATTTTGGTATTTTTTGCCAAATTTAGATTCATTAATTTTGTTTGGATTATCGTGGATACCCTCTCCTACCAAACCTTCGTCTCCCATTTTGTAGATAGCGTCATTGTTTGCCCAGTAAAAATGATGATGTCCGTCACCACTATCGATATAATCTATCATGGTCCAATTCATTCTATTTAGGTTTTTGAATTGGATAGATTTTCCTTGAGGTACTTTTAAAATTAAATTGACACTTTGTGCTCTCCATTTTTCTCCTTTATTTAATACAAAGAAAGGTTTTATATCTAATTGATTATTGGTGCGGCTAACTGCATGGTCCACCTTTTTAGCTAAAGTTTTAGCTTCTCTTAAGCCATTTCCTCTAGAATGAGTTTCTTGAATCAATACAAAATCATCATCTTCTGCTTTTTCAATAATTAATCGAATGTTTTCAATAACTAGCTCCTCTCCTTCTAATTTTAGCATGCCCCCAGGTCCAACTTGAATCAAGGAGTTTTCAAATGGATTCTCTGTAAAATTAATTTTAAACACGTCTTCATCTATAGAAAAACGTTGGGAGCTTTCATGGGCATCTGCTCCTGAAGTAAATTGACTGGCTAAATAACTACCGATACCAAAAAAACTAATAGCATTCAAGATAAAAAAGGCCAATAAACCACCTTTCCAACGGACATGAAACTTAGTTTTAAAGATTAATCTACTTGCCAGAAAAATGAGTGATAAAAGCGGAATACCAATAAAAATAGCTAAGTTAAAGATTAGTAAGCCACCAATTAATGGTTGTTGAGGAAAGAGGAATTCCAGGAATGGGAAACCAAGAAAAAAGCCGATTATTGACGCCAACCACAGCGCGGCGAACGCAATAATCAGCGCGAATCCTACGATGAAAATAATCGGTTTGATGATAGTACTGATTAACTCAATACTCATCTTTATGCCTTTGCCAAAAAAGCTGATGCCTTCTTTAACACTTCTTTTAAATTCAGCTTGGTCTGTGAAATTTTTTTTTTTGTTGGAGGTGTCCCAATTATCTGTCATTTCTGTAATCTTATCTCCAAAATTAGTTACCTCTTCTTCTACTACCTTCGCCATATTAGAGATGTTAATATCATCTCCTCTCATCGCCAATCTGTCACTAGACGTTTTAGCTTCTTTAAGTATTGCCCATAAAATAACATAAGCAGGAATACCTACGCCTCCAGACATCGTAAATAATACAAAGCCAATACGTACCCAAAGTGGGTCTGCTATCCCAAAATAAGCCGCAATACCTGAACAAACGCCACCAATTACCTGATCCTCCGAGTCTCGCATCAAGCGCTTCCCTGTTTTATAATTCTGTTTTCCTTTCTTACGATTGCCACTTTTGGGTGCTGGTTCTTCTTGGAAATCATCAATGGGTTCCGCCCCAAATTCTTCGGGCGTTCCCATGATGGTAATGGCCTCTTTGACCATTTTGAGTGTTACAATCGGGTGATTTCCTAAACTTTCTTGGAATAATTCCGCAATTCGGGTTTCTATATCAGAAGTAATTTCTTCATACCCTTCCGAATCCTGAAAGTGGTGATGTATGGTTTTTAAGTAGCTGGATAAATGTTGATAAGCATTATCGTCAATCGTAAATGCATAGCCACCTAAATTTATATTGAATACTTTATTCATTGT
>CAZXYA010000504.1:0-6929 GCA_964644655.1 uncultured Saprospiraceae bacterium
AGTGTTGTTTGTTTTTCTGACGAGGCTGTTCAGACCTCTGGGATAATTTGTTGATGCAAATGTATATCATAAAAAACAACTATGCAAATCTATTTTTCAAAAAAGATTAAAATAAGTATAAAAAATGATAATATGTAAAATACTGGCAATTCATTCTTAAACTACTGATTATTAATTATTTACTATTTTAAATAAGCTTGAAAGCACCTGTAATTACAGGGCTAAAATATTTTAAAAAAAAGTTGGAATTATTTTTTCTAAGGGGAAAAATCATTTCATTTTAGGCTTTTTAAAATTTTAATCGAGCTAAGTAGTACATTATTCAAAAAGTTTCTTGTGTTTCTCCGTTGGAAATCTTAAAAATTTAATCCCTTAAAATCCCTTTTAGTAGCAGCAAAGCTGCGCTCGGGGGGCACGTTAAAATTACAAGAAACTTTTGAACGGTGTATTCAGGACTGTTCAGAGTTACGGAGGTATAAGAATTTTTTTTCTCTCCGAGTTTTTCTAGGGCAAAAACTAGAGGAGCTTTACCTCAAATTCTGAACAGCCTAGCTTCAAACTTGAAAAATTAACTTCAATTTTCAATAAAAAAAGCCCCCCTACAACTGAGTGCAGAGAGGCCATCCCAAAAACCGATTTAAGTATATATCATCTACAGGACGACAAGATTATGTAGGATTTACAGGATTTAACCTGTGTGCCTAAAAATCAGGTGCTTCCCTTTGTTATTGTTTTGGTTTTTTAGTTATAATTTGTCTTAAATCTAAGTTTTGAGATTTTAGTAGTTTCTTTATTTGTTTCTTTGTTAAAATTTATCTCAATCAAGTAGCGTACTTTATTTTTTACAGGATAAGCTTTTATTTTACCCTATTCTATTTTTTAATTCTATGGTCTTAAAAATCTGGTGTAATCTAGTTTTGAAATGGATATTTAGCATGCCAACTTCAGTAGCAAAGATAATTTCAATTTCAAAATTAATTTGAGCCTTAATTAAAAAATGGAAGGGAACCGAAGCTCCCTTCCAAATGTGAAGTATATTATTCGATGATAATCATCTTCTTCGTTGCTACGTTATCCGCAGACTCTAACTGGTAGTATAGTACGCCTGTCGCATCTAACTCACCTGCTTTTAAGGTAACTTGGTTAGCACCTTTCGCATAATCAGCTCTGATTGACTTTAATACTTTACCCTGTACATCCATTACCGTCAAAGTAGCAGTTCCTGCTGCTGGCAAGTTAAAGCCAATTACAGTTTCTCCTTTGAATGGGTTTGGTGTATTCTGTGCTAATGTGAAACCAGCAGCAGCTGTAGTTGTGAAGTTGAGGTTTACATCCATCAACTCACCAGCCGTGTTATAAGCTTCAGCAGTAGTAATATCAGAATTAACAGTTACTAATTCGCTCAATAATCCAGATGTGTTAGCATCGAATGTTACAGCAAATAATTCATCGTTAGCAGTCGCTTCGCCGTTCCAAGAAGTTGCAATAACTCCTCTTTCCGCCATGTTCGTATTGAAGTTAGCAGCCTTAGCTACTCCTTCTACAACCGTTGCTGCTCCAGCAACGTTCAATGTGAATTGGTACCCTTGTACGCTTGCAATTTCAGCAGCCGTAAATGCTACTGTTACTGTTTCGCCCGCTTCAACAAACCGATCAGCCGTTGTTAAAGTTAAAGCACCATTCGTTGTACGAGATTCTGCACCTAATAAGCTATTCGCTTGTGCATTTCCGTTAACATCACCAATCTTAACACCTACGAAATCCATGTTTTGCATAGTTCCGTTCAATGCAGTAATGTTATAGAATTCATTGAAATTCTCAGAAGCAGGATTAGCAGAAGTAAATTGGTGACCTGCGTCAACAAATCTCCAGCTATCGTTATTTGAGAATTCAGTATTAATATTCAAGATCAATTGTCTCAATTGAACCATATCAAAGGCTGTAATAGAACCTGACTTATTAACATCGGCAGCTACATACTTATATGGAGAATCAAAAGTTGTGATTCCTAAGATGTGCTTGCTAATTAATACTAAGTCAAAAGTAGATACACCGTTTAATGGATTAATATCCTTAAGTGGCGTTACCGTATAATCTGCACCTGTTGCTAATTCGAATTGGAAATATCCGTCAGTACCAGTAGTTAAAGACTTAGTGTCACCACCTGTTACTGCAACATTTACAGCTTCTACATTTTCTCCGTTTGAGTTAACAATTCTACCTGCAACCATGCCTTGTGGGTCATTTCCGTTACAAACTTCCATGTTATCCTGTACAATTGCGTAAGTTTGCGCAAAATCCCAGTTTCCTTCTTCATCAATTACATAGATGTAGATAACGTTTGTTCCTACTCTATCACAATCAAATGTAATTACTTTGTCAAGATCATCAACTTCTTCATCAGTAGTTGGCGCTTCTCCTAAGAAATCCGCCCAAATTCTGAAGTCTAAGAAATCTTGATCAGTACAGTTATCAAAACTGTTTTGGTTCAAGTCAGTTGCCCATACTTGAATCGTACCAGTTTCTCCTAAATCAACTGCTATGCCATTTAAGACATAAGGAGTTGGTTTCTTACAATCCCAGAATTTCACGTCTTCCCCTCTTTCTCCTGCAGAGTTACCACAGTTGTCAAAAGCCCAAAATTCAGCGAAGAAAGTTTCTTTATTAGAAACAATATACGTAATTTCGTTTGTATTAGACGTTTTTACCAATTGACCTGATTTGTTGTAAAGTCTACCTTCCCAAGTAATATTAGAAGAACAATCAGTTGCAGTTGCAATCCAAGTCTTCTCTTCATCACATTCAAAAGGAGCAGATCCTGGTGTAATATCTTCCTCACCGTAAGGCTCAGCATCAAATTCAACACCATCAATACATGGCTCAGGATCGATTACTGTTACAACTGGTGCAACATCATCGTGTACTCTCAATACTTGTACATAAGTAAAGTATCCTTTGTCAGCATTTCCGTCACTAGTAATTACTCTAGCTGCATTAACGTCGTTATGATCTCCTTCTACTCTTGCAATCTCAACTGGATCTTGACCAGCTTGGTAAGTACACCAGTTAATTACGTGGTAAGTTCTTTCAATCTTGAAACAAGCGTCACCAGGAATATCGAATTGCTTTTCAGTTACTTCGTATCCTAATAAATCACATGCACCGTTGTTAACTACGATGTCAGCAGCAGGAGCTGTTGCACCACAAGCACCTTCCCAGTCAGCAGGGAAAGTAATACTCCAGTTAGCTTCGTAAGTAATGTTAATGTTTTGCTCTACCCAAGAAGATACATTATCAGACCAATCTATTGCCCGGTATCTTCTAACAGCCATTTGCTCACCACAAGGCCATACAGATAACTTGTATTGTTGTTCGATTTCTAAATCACCACATTCCGTAGCATTTAAGTTATCTTCACATACTTTAAGTGCTGCAGGATCACCAAAATTAGCATTATAGAACGCTAATAAATTACCCTCTAAAGCAACAAAAACATCTGTAGCATCTCCTAATTCACCATTATGGAAATCATCACATTCTTTATTTACATCTGCAATATCCTCACAGAAAGGATTGATTTTGTCTTCTACAACAACGTCTAACCAACAAATATTTTGGTTATCTTTGTTATCTGTAACTCTCATTTCAACCTGTAAATCTGGGTGTACATATTCACATCCTATGTCAATAATAGTATCCCAACCAGCATTCGGATCAGAAAATGCGCCTCTAATTCTAATTTCTATAGCCTTAATGCCACAAGCATCGTAACTTCCTGCATCTATATCACTATAGTGAATTCTTGCGCCCCACTCGTTAGGAAGCGAAACATTCAACTGATCTTGACAAGCCGCAGATGGCTTCGTAACGTCTTTGATTACAACAATCTGATTCAATGTAGCAACTTTTGTCTGCTCGTGACAGTCATCTTCAGCAGTCCAAGTAATTTGGAAAGAATCACAATCTAATGCAGTCCAGTCAGCTTCGTCGATTGGCCATAAGCCACCATCTTCAATTCTGTTAATCGCAGTAATAGATACTTCTGGTGTCAAATCACAGTTATCAGAAGCTTTAGGCTGTGTTAACTTGAAGATATCAAAAGTACAAGAAAAATGATCTAACTCAAGTATTTGAGTTGCGCCTTCCCCTGTATTAAAGGTAGGAGCTGTCTCATCAGTAGTTTCAATGAAGGTAGTATCTACTCGTACTGGTCCACCACTAGGATCACACCAGTCTAAAGCATCCCAGTAAATAAACTTCTTATCACCACAATCAGTAGCAGGAATAGTTTCTCTATTTTCTACTAAAATGTACCCACAAACATAAGTTTCAGTATTTAATTGAACGGTTCCCGTTGAAGTAAAGACACCATTCTTCAAAGTACCAATCTTAAGTCTAGGCGCTCTAAATACTGCTGTTTCGTTACATTCAATAGTAACATTTGGACTCTTATCAATGAATCTAGGATCTGTAATATCTGGACGAATCATTGTAATTACCTTAGAGGCAGTTCCAATATTTCCACAATCATCTACTGCGCTGAAAACAATAGTAGCAGTAGTGGTATCTGCTTTTCCAGCAGATGCAAAACAAGGATCTTCTTCTGCCAAAGTAACTGTATACGTTACGTCTATATCATCATCACAGTTATCAATAGCTTCTGCACCTAAAATTGCTGCTAAACCAGTAGTATCGCATCCAATTATAGTATCAATCCCTGGTGTTATGCTAACCCAAGGCTTAGATTCATCGCTAAATCTAATAATAGTTTCTGCAAATAATGCCTGAACACCATTATCGCAATCCACAACTGCAGGAAGATCAGGATTACCATCCTTATCTAAATCTTGGTAGTAAAGTCTTTCGATTCTAACAGTAGCCGTACCTCCACAAATGGAAACACCTGCCGCTTTAACTGTATCACCTGTAATAATTGGATATTGTACATCCATTCCTGCCATATTATGGCCAGTTGTCACTAATTCCACTTTATCCTTACCTTCTCCAATCGTTACTGTAATATTATACTGTAAGAATGCATTCGTATCACATGGTTGCTCTAACACGTCATCTGGTGTCAATACAATCATACATGCTGCACCGAATGGTACTCTTACTTCATCATTCGCTACTAAAGCTGGTGCTTGTACAGCAAATGGTACAGATAAAGTTTTTGTTGTATCAGACTTTAACTTATATACTGCCATGTACTGACCAATTGCAAATTGTCTAACGATTTGCTCAGGTAATCCACCTGGCACTTTAGACAACATTTCATCAATACAAACTTCTCCATGCTGATTCATTACTCTTAAGAATACTGAATCTGTAATAGCTACTCCACAACCAGTTACAGTTGGAGCAGGAAGCGTTACATCTGCAAAAACAGTATCTTTACATTGTAATCTAACATCATTGATTGTTACGCCACTTAGGACAATATTTCTTTCTTGACAATCAACCCAAGCGTCCCAACCTGTTCCTTTTCGGTTATCTCCATCTGTTTCAAAAACAAATGTTAAACAACCAGTAGGATTGATAGCTGGGTCACAGCTAGCGTTTTTCCAGCCGCCGAATGCGTTGGCAACACCAACACCTGCGCCTGTACCACATCCAATTGCTGTCATTCCTGCTGCAACAGCAGCTTTATTGCCATCAAAAGCATGTAGTGAATCCCCTTCTTCAAGATCAAAATCTGTAAAAACTACTTGTACTCTGCTCCACTTATCTTCTGGGCAGATTTCAACGGTATCCGCACGCATATGAGAATCTTGATAGTTCCCATCGTTCGTACCGTCGTCTATAAATCGTCGATCAGCATCCGTTACGACTCCGTCGCCGCAAGGATCTAATTTAACGACATTGCAGGTGGTGTCTGGCTTCGCATCAAAAAGTGCGACAATATTTTGTGCTTGTGCCTGATTGAGTCCTGAAAACAGTACTGCAAACAGGAGTAGGCCAAAAGACTGTGCGAACCACCTGTATTTGGTAAAACCCATTTTTTTCATGAGATTAATTAAAATTTTGGTTAATAAAGAGGAAGAGAATCCCGATAAGCTTATCGGGATTCTTTCCAAATTACTACTTATATTATTCGATGATAATCATCTTTTTAGTAGCAACGTTGTCAGCAGATTCTAACTGGTAGTAAAGTACACCTGTCGCACCTAGCTCATTTGCATTTAAAGTTACTTGGTTAGCACCTTTAGCATAATCAGCTTTGATAGCTCTTAATACTTTACCTTGTACATCCATAACTGTCAATGTTGCAGTTCCAGCTGCTGGCAAGTTAAAGCCAATAGTAGTTGAGCCATTGAATGGGTTAGGAGTATTCTGATTCAATTCGAATCCAGCTGCGGTTGCAGCGCTATTGAAGTCGATACCTACGTTTAATAATTCACCATCAGTGTTGTATGCCTCAGCAGTAGTAACATCTGAAGAAATTTCTAACATCTCGCTTAATAAGCCAGTTGCGTTAGGCGTGAAAGTTAAAGCAAATAATACATCGTTAGCAGTAGCTTCGCCATTCCAAGAAGTAGCAATTACTCCTCTTTCAGCCGAGTTAGTATTGAAGTTAGCAGCCTTAGCTACTCCTTCTACAATTGTTGCTGATCCAGCAACGTTCAATGTGAATTGGTATCCAGTAGCAGTTGCAATATCCGCAGCAGTAAATGCTACAGTTACAGCTTGACCAGCTTCTACGAAACGATCTGCTACGTTCAAGTTCAATGTACCGTTAGTTGTACGTGATTCAGCACCTAATAAGTTATTAGCTAATGCTGTTCCATTTACATCACCTACCTTAACTGCTGTGAAGTCCATGTTATGCATGTCATCAGCTAAGTTGTTAATGCTCATGAACTCGTTAAAGCTCTCAGCAGCAGGGTTAGCAGAAGTGAATTCATATCCACCTTCTACGAATCTCCAGC
>CAZXYA010000505.1:0-6918 GCA_964644655.1 uncultured Saprospiraceae bacterium
ACATTTTCAGATTGCTGTAATTTAAAGGGTAACAAGTCTATTAATGCCTTTGGAAACAATGACCGCCCTAAATTGTATTTGGATGAAAATTTTCAGGACGTACATTTCAATTTTGATAGTGCAAAAATCATTATTATTCCTGGAATGATAAGAAGAAACCTACAATATAAGGATGCTTATTGTGAGGGCTTTAAGACGTTATTAAATCATTTGAAAAAGTAATTTTATGAAACCTATCTCAGCAGAAATTCGAACTACTAATTTATGTTTAGACCCAATTAAGCTTGATTTTACTTATTTAAATCAGAGCTTTGATTTATTTGAGTTTAATATTTCTAGAGATTTTTTCAACTATTATGGTGAAGTCGATAAAAAATATGCTTTTACAAGAATGCATATAGCTTATCAGGAACAAATTAACACACCCTATTGCTATTTTTCTAAAAAAATATTTGCAATCACAGAAAAAGGTAATATACCCCAGAATTTGATTTTCGATTTTATGAAGCGACCTCTCACTATAATACCGATTAAAGGACATTTAATAATGACCATACTTCTTTGACTTGATAAGAATGTGGAGAAAAGATATTTTACTAGATGTTTAAAACCTATATAGCTATAGCATACGCGATTCTTTTAGGCAAAACGTAGATAAATCTTTTTCTAATTGTTTTGGTAGTATGTTATAGGAAGAATACTTTACCTTATTCAGATAGAGGCTTTAACTCGGGGTTCAAGAAAAAACTCTACCACCTCCCAACTCAAAGTAGCACAAGTCAACCGGCCAGGAAAATCCTTGGCTGCAGCAAAAGCTTCAAATTCTTCGTGCTTATTTTCCTCCTCATTATCTGGTGAAACCACCTGCTGAAAATCCTGACAAAGTGCCAATGCAGTTGCTATTTTTTTCCCTTCTAAATTTTTCGCTAAAACAGAAGTAGAAGCTTTGGAAATGGCACAACCATAGCCATGAAAATGAATGCTTTCAATAATGCCGCCTTTCACTTCTAAAAATAAATCAAATCGGTCGCCACATAATGGGTTATAGGCTTCTAGTTGATGAGTTGCGGTTTCTTTCTTTTCGTAGTGAAAAGGCTGGTTATTATGTTTTAGGATAACGGTTTTGTATAGTTGTTTGAGTTTATCATTCATTTAAGAAAATATTAGCGAGATAAGGAAAATAGAACCTAAAAAGGTAACTAGTACTATTCCATAAAGCAATAGCAATAGTAAAAAATAACCAATGGTTTTGAGCCAACCTTTTTGATAAAATTGCTGTAAGGCTATTATGGTGTAAATAGCGACAATTACTCTAGAAATATCATTTAGCCAATCTTGAAACTCTATAATCTGGAAAATATTTTTAAAGGCAGATATGAGAAAAGCTATGGATTGAACATAAATGACAAACACTAAGTGTTCTACATAAAAAGCATAGGTTTTTGAAAAGAATAAATAGCACAACCAGGCTAAAATAGGTATCAGAAAGAACATCCCGCCTGAAGCTATAGATGCTACTTGTTGTTGTGTTCCTGACGATCCTCTTAATGCTTGAGCTACGCTTCGTTGAAATAGAAAGCGATTGTAAAAGGTTGGAGAATGACCTTGTTCTACCAATAAATCGTTTAATTGTTTTTCAGAAAAAGAAGGGATAGCAAGAAACTTTTCGCTTTCTATACTAAAATCTAGATGAAATATACTCCCATTAACGGTGGGAATACTATCCCCTTTTTCAATCATTACTTGTATTTTTTCTAATTCCTCTTGCATTTTAAGGTCATCTTTTTCACCGTCTACTTTTGCTAACATCCCCAAGATTAGAAAATAAATTAAACTAGCAAACAAATAAAACTGTACGGGCGGAACATATTTTTTTCGTTTTCCTTGGTTAAATTCTTTGGCTAAGTTTCCAACATTTAAAAAGGCTGTTTTTATGGTGATCCAAATGCGAGCATCTACATTAAAAATGGAGTTGACTAATTCGTCTAAGAAAGCCCGAAGTCTTAAACGAGTCGCATGGTTTTTTTGTCCGCAATTGGGGCAAAAATTTTCTTCTTTTGGTAAATCCCATTGACAATTTAAACATTGGGTTAGTTTTTCCATGCTCGTCATTTAATTTTGTATCGGTGAATGCATTCGATATTATTTTTGATTGTGTATAAAATAGGTTGATTTGAAATTTTCAAAAGGAAGCAGTTCTACATTTAGAAATTAACCAAATAAAATGCTCCTTTTGCTTTATCATTTCGGCACATTTTTAGTAGGAAAACTAAACTACGCTCGTCAAGACCTGCTCCGATTCTATCGGAGAACTATGTGAACTTTGTGTTCTATATCTCTTTGTGGTAAAAAATCAATTGTTTTAATACATGACCTTATTTTTACCCAAAAAAAGCTTGAATCCCCTTCACTTCTTCCACCAAAAAATCAATCTCCGCACGATTATTATAAATAGAAAAAGAAGCCCTGGAAGTCGCAGGAATACCATAAAAATCCATCAGGGGTTGGGTGCAATGATGCCCTGCCCGTATAGCAATATTGGCAGTCCCTAAAAAGGTAGCGACATCATGCGGATGCGCATTTTTTAAAACAAAAGAAACAATGCCTGTTTTGTTTTTGGCATTTCCGATAATGGTTAAATCATTAATGGTTAATAATTTTTCTCTCGCATAATTGCCTAAGGCTTTGACATAATTGGTAATGTCTTTTTTATTATATTGATTGATAAAATCAATGGCGTGACCTAGTCCTATAACCCCTGCAATATTGGTCGTTCCTGCCTCAAATTTTTGAGGAGCAGGCGCAAAAGTTGCATCTTGATAAGTGACCGTTCTAATCATATCGCCACCAAATTGATAAGGAGACATGGCATCCAAATGTTCCGTTTTTCCATATAAAACCCCGATACCTGTCGGACCAAAAATTTTATGCCCAGAAAAGGTAAAAAAATCACAATCCAAAGCAGTCACATCAATCGGATAATGAGCGGTACTTTGTGCGCCATCTACTAAAACAGGAATGTTTTTTTGATGCGCTAAGTCAATCATTTCCTCAATTGGGTTAATCGTTGATAGCGTATTAGAGATATGCACAATAGCAACCATTTTAGTTTTAGCAGAAAGCATTTCGCTATAAGCAGTTATATCCAAATTACCCCTTTTATCAATAGGAATAATTCGTAAATGAGCCCCTTTTGCTTTGCAAACCATTTGCCAAGGCAATAAATTAGCGTGATGTTCCATCGCAGAAACTAAAACCTCATCCCCTTGTTTTAATCGAGGGAGTAAAAAAGAATTGGCGACTAAATTGATGGATGCAGTCGTTCCTGGAGTGTATACAATTTCAGATAGCTTACTAGCACCTATAAAATTCGCTACCTTTTGCCGAACACTTTCGTACTTTTGTGTAGCTTTTGCCGCTAAATCATAAATACCTCGGTGAATATTGGCATTTTCTTTTTGATAAAAATTAGTAATGCCATCAATGACTAAATTTGGCTTTTGGGTGGTGGCAGCACTATCTAAATACACCAAAGTAGGGTGGTGCTGAAAAAGAGGGAATTGTTGCCGAAATGTTGGTGTGCCGAACATCCTTTTGAGTGATGAGTTATTAGTGATGCCTGTCTACCGACAGGTAGAAATGATGAGTAGCATCATTGCCGCTGGCAAGTTAAGCAATTTGAATTTTATATTAAAAACGAGATGTTAATAACTTCGTTTTTTGATGTTAATAACTATTAACCGCAAAAAGATAGCAATTTGAAAATGATAGATTGAGGTGCAACGCATCGACCACCTTTGTATCTAGTTTTAGCTACTTTTTTAGATTATTTATGTCATAGTACTTAAATTAATATTTGACCTTCTAAAATTTGGATTCTTGACATTTTTAGCCTTGAAAAGGCGACATATTGTAGCCTAGGGCAAAAGCCCTAGGAATAAAATCACAAAAGATAGATATGATTACAGTAGACGAGGCGCTAACCATTATAAACAAGCACCAAAAAGATTTTGGAATGGAATTAATTCCATTAGCCAATTCCATCGGTCGAGTATTGAAAGAAAATTTATATACAGATAGGGAATTACCGCCTTATGACAGAGTGACGATGGATGGTATAGCTATTCAATATGCGTACTTTGCCAAAGGCAAACGTGTTTTTCCAATTGCAGGTATTGCACCCGCTGGTGCGGCACAATTGACCTTGGCAAAAGAAGGACATTGTCTAGAAGTAATGACGGGTTCTATTATGCCTAATAATGTCGATACGGTTATTCGCTATGAAGATGTCGTCATTGAAAATGGCATAGCAACCATTCAAGTGGATACTTTAAAAGAAGGACAAAATATTCATTGGAAAGGAAGTGACCGTAAAGAGGACACTTTAGTTGTCCCTTCTGGAAGTGTAATTTCCCCAGCGGAAGTAGGGGTTGCTGCAACGGTTGGCAAAACACATTTAAAGGTCGCTCGATTACCAAAAGCGATTATCATTTCTACTGGAGATGAGTTGGTAGAAATTGATGCTACCCCCTTAGCTCATCAAATTAGAAAATCAAATGTCCATCGTCTACGGGCTACTTTAGCAAAGTATAATATTATGGCTGACCGTCATCATTTGGATGATGATATGGAAGTGATTCAAAAAGATTTAGTCGAAGTAATTGAAAAATATGAAGTAGTCATTTTAAGTGGTGGGGTCTCTAAAGGAAAATTTGATTTTTTACCTGAGGCTTTAGCCGCTTTAGGTGTCAAAAAATTATTTCATAAAATCAAACAACGCCCAGGCAAACCTTTTTGGTTTGGGAAAGCCCCTAATGGAACATTGGTTTTTGCTTTACCAGGGAATCCCGTTTCTTCTTTTTTATGTACCCAACGCTATTTTGTCACTTGGTTAACAACTAGCTTAGGGCTATCACAAGCAACTCTTCCTTATGGAATTTTGACTAGAGCCACTACTTTTAATCCAGACCTAACTTATTTTCTACAAGTCAAAGTAAATTATTCTGAAAATGGGCAATTATTGGCTACCCCTGTAGATGGCAACGGGTCGGGTGACTTGGCAAACTTAGTGGATGCTGATGCTTTTTTACAGTTGCCTAGAGGGAAAGACTTATTTGAGAAAGGGGAAGTTTATCCATTGCTTTTTTATCGGTGATTACCTTGACTAACTACTTATGATGATTTGCTAAATCTAACAGATTTAGTAAATCTTGAATTTACTATTTAGAGATTTAGACCCAATTATTTTATTTTTACTAAAAAAGATATGCGCCTAATTTTTCTTATATCCATCCTATTTACCTTATTTTCCTGTCAATCCTCAGCACCTAAAAACGCGCCAAAGGACACTATAGAAGTCCAAAAGTCTGAAAATGAAGACGACCTCTTGTTTTCAATGGCAGGAGAATTAATCGCCAATCCTCGCACCCAAGCGGAAAAGGATAAAAATATCATTATTAATTATATGATGGATGAAGGAATAGAATTAAAATCGACTGCATCAGGTTTGTATTATCAAATGATTGAGGCAGGGGAAGGGAATAACGCCGAATGGGGAGATTGGGTCAAAGTGAATTATAAAGGCTATACCTTAGATGGAAAAGTGTTTGATTCTTCCTACAAAAAAGGAAAACCGATTGAATTTTACATAGGGAATATGATTGCTGGTTGGAATGAGGGTTTGCAATTGATGCAACCTGGCGGGAAGGCATTTTTTGTAGTCCCTTCTGAACTAGCCTATGGGGAAAAAGGCTTTGCCCACATTATACCACCAAATACAACTTTGGCTTTTGAAGTGGAATTATTGGAAGCGGGGAAAAAGTAAGGGGTTCTATAAAAACTTTATGTGTTGATAAATAATAATTCGTAAGCAAATAATTTAGTCCAAATGGTTTAATTGTTATATTGTTTTGTGTCCTGTTGAAAAACAACAATTTAATAATAAAGCAATCTGACAATTGCCATAAAGGATTTAAAAAGTTACAAAGATTATTTTTTGCAAATTGAGACTTTTACACAACTTTTTAAAACCACTCTAAAAAATGCTTGCTATTAGTTAAGGAAATCCTAGCCGTAAAATAAGCTTAAATGGTGGGCAATACTTTCAAAGTATTGCCCACCATTTAAGCTTATTTTACTAAATATGCCTACCAAACATTAGGTATTTAAATTTTAGGGTGGTTTCAAAACACAACCCCATAAAAAAAGGCGCTAAGATTCATTCTGAAAGAACCTTAGCGCCTTTTTAGTGGAAATAAATATCCACAATAGCATTAAAAATTACTACAATTTTTATCTCGAATAATATCTTTTAATTCACTTAAAAATTCATATTGATTTGGCAAGACCTTTTTGAAAGCCTCTTTAATCGCAAAATAAGTCCCTCTTTGTTCTAAATCAGGAATCATTTGTTGGAGGGTATCTTTCATAAAATGCGCATCTTCCTTAATCAAACTTTTTAAGGAAGGGATGTCATGCCAATCTCCTTCTACGGCAATGGCATTTTCTGCTTCCCCTTCCACATTTTCAACAGGGTCTAATTCAAAAGTTTGGTCTTTTTGTAATAAAGCAATAGCCTTGGAAGGATCATTGATTTTACCTTGTGGTAAAGTCCAAGCGTCCTCTGATTGATTTTTTTCAGCAGGATTTACTAAAAAAACTTCTAAGCCTTTTTCTCGAATTCTGTATATAATCAAATTTGCTTTATCTAAAAGTGCCATTGTATATTGTCTAAATTTAGTAAAATGATTAATTGTTAAACAGTAAGGAGGTAAAAAGGTTGCGAGGATAAATAAATACAAAGTTACATAAAAATATATAAAGTTAGCAGCGGGCTAAGTGCTAGGGGCAGAGGAAGCGCCTATCAAAAAGATAGCAATTTGAAAATGATAGATAGAGGTGCAGCGCACCGACCACCTT
>CAZXYA010000506.1:0-6891 GCA_964644655.1 uncultured Saprospiraceae bacterium
GGACTCGATTGGACTATGATGACTTACAAAGAAATACCAGCACTTTTGTTCGGCACCAACAGGAAGTAGAAAAACTGGTCTATTTTACAGTCTATGCCGAGCAATTGCCCAATCCAGCCCAATCCAATCAATTTGGACAAGTCTATCAATTGTACGACCAAGCTGGTTGTATCACTAGCAAAGCTTTTGATTTTAAAGGCAACCCATTAGCAGGTAGTCAGCAAGTTTGTAAAGATTATAAAAATACCATTGATTGGTCACCTTTACATGGGCTAACAGATATTAGTAGCATAGAAACTGCAGCCCTTCCATTTTTAGAAACTGAAACCTTTACTACTTCTACTCTATATGATGCCTTAAATCGTCCTACCGAAGCTACAGTTCCCAATAATAGTATTACTGCTTACACCTACAACGAAGCTAATTTCTTGGAGACGATTAGCCTATCCCCTTCTGGAGGGGGTGCAGGGGGAGGAAAAATTATAGTCAAAAACATCAACTACGACGCCAAAGGACAACGTACCAAAATCCAATACGAAAATGGAGTAACAACGACCTATGAATATGAACGAGAAACCTTTAGGCTATCTCGATTAAGAAGTACCCGAAGTAGCGATAATGCGGTTCTACAAGATTTACAATACCACTATGACCCAGTTGGCAACATCACCAATATCCGAGATGATGCCCAATCCACTATTTTCTTTGCCAATCAATTGATAGAACCTCATGCTTCCTATTATTACGACCCTTTATATCGCCTAATCAAAGCAACTGGTAGAGAACATATTGCCCAAAGCAGTCAACCTAATAATCCAACACATTTTGAAATAGCCACCAATGCTAATGATGGACAAGCCATGCGTCGCTATATTCGCGCTTATGAATATGATGCATTAGGCAATATTTTATCCGTCAATCACAAAGCGGGAATGGGAACAACCCATCAAAATAGTTGGAATAGAACCTATCAATATAAGGATGAAAGTTTTTTAGAAGCTGGAAAATATAATAATCGACTTACTGCTACGGTTTATCCCTCTGGAGGCGGCGCAGGAGGAGGAATCACCCAATCTTACACCCACGACATTCATGGCAATATGACTTCCATGTCTAATTTACCTTTAATGACATGGAATTTTGCCGACCAATTTAAAGAAGTGGATTTAGGGAGTGGAGGAAAGGAATATTATACCTATACAATGGGAGGCGGAAAAGATTTTGGAGTACGAACTAGGAAGGTGACGGAAAAAGCGGGTGGGCAGATTTGTGACCGTATTTATGTGGGGGATTTTGAGGTTTATCGGGAGCGGACTATTGCTAATGGGGAGGAATTGGAGCGAGAGACTGTGCATATTCAGGGTGAGAATGGACGGATAGCTTTAGTGGATACTTTGATGATAGAGAATGGTTCTGCTATTTCAAATTTGGTAGATATTATTCGCTTTCAGTTAAGTAATCATTTGGGGTCTTCAACGGTTGAGGTGGATAAGAATGGAAATTTGATTTCTTATCAAGAATATTTTCCCTTTGGGGCAAGTAGTTATCGGGCTGGGAGGTCTAGTGCAGAAGTTCGATTAAAACGGTATCAGTATGTGGGAAAGGAACGGGATGAGGGTACAGATTTGGATTATTATGGGGCTCGATATTATGGGAGTTGGATATGTAGATTTGTAAGTGAAGATGATTTAAAAGATAAATTTCCATTTTATACTCCATTTCAATACACTGGAAATAACCCAATAACTTTCTGGGACTTAGACGGAAGAGAAAAAGATAGTAACCCTACGACAAATGTTCCTATCAATGGTCAACAATTAACAATTGATAAAGAAATAAATAGTGAAGAAGGATTCCTATTGGAAGAGATAGAGGTAGTTGATACCGCTATTATATTACCTAAAAAAAAGAAAGGTTTTTGGGGAAAATTATGGGAAGGAACAAAGAGTTTTGTCAAAGGGTTTGCAAAAGGAGTCGTAATTGGTGTAGCAGGGGTATTTTTGGTCTCAGCACTTATAGCTTCAGGGGGGGCTTTAGCATTCGCCGGATATGGCATAATTGCTTACGGCGCATATCAAACGGGTAAATCTGGTTATGAGGTAGTTTCAGGAAAAGAGGCCTTTACCGGAGAAAAATTAAGCACTGAAGAAAGAATAGAAATGACTGGTGAATTAGTTGGAGCTTTTGTAGGTGGGGGACTTAAAGGAAGAGGGAATAGCAAAGTTAAAACTAAAACTAAAACTAAAACTCCTGAATTTTCTGAACCTACAAGTACCAAAGTTCCTGAATTTTCTGAACCTACAAGTACATCTAATTCAAAAGCCAACACTCAAAGAACTTCTCTTATACAAGAAAGAGCTGATATAAATCCAAAATCTTTAACTCTAAAAGATAGTAAATTAACGCAACACGCTCATCAATGGGGTCTAGGAGAAAAGGGAAAAGCTATATCAAAAGAACAATTATTTCAAATGAGAGAAAATGCATTAGGTATTTATAAAAACGCAATTGAAATTCGCCAAGGTAATTGGATGAATCCTAATGCAGGCGGACATTCAAAGGCATTATATTTTTTTGATGGAAAAAATTTCCTTGTAACAACTAAGTCAGGGGAAATGATTACAATAATAAATCAAAATGCTAAAGGGAATAAGAATTTTAATAATGCAATTCCAATATGGTTTAATAAATAAGAAAGAATTAAAAGTGATTTGATAAGACTAAGATTGATAAACTGCTGTGAGAAAACGACACATAAAAACCTTTTAAACTAAAAAACAGCAGTCATGTCAGACATCATCGTTCGCATACGCCCAGAAAATGCAATTCCTCATCCTAGTTTTAGTGCACTAATAGTAGGAATGATAATAGAGATTAGGGATTTGAATACTCTAATTAATGAGTTTGTAACTTCATACAACTACCCAATATGATAAACCAAAATAATTCTCATTAAACTCAAAACCCACAAAAATGAAAAGAAGAAAAAACATCGACTGCCTAAACACCAACGAGCTTCACAACCTAAGAGAAGCCCTAACAGCCATATACCAACTACCAGCTAGCAACCCAAATAGCTATGCACTAATAGCAGGCTTACATGGTGACCCTCCACCACATCATTGCATCCATAGCAATACAGGCTTTCTATCTTGGCATCGAAAGTATTTATTAGCAATGGAAGATGCTTTGCGAACTGTTCATAATACGGTGACGCTACCCTATTGGAATTGGTCCTCTGGAAACACCACAGGTGTACCTGCTGCCTGTAGAAATCCAACCTATGTAGATAGAACAGGCGCAACCATACCCAATCCACTCTACAGCGCACCAAAACCAGCATCTTTAGGTGGAGGTAATACCAGCAGACGGTCAGATATTGACACGACTACTTTTGGAGATTTAGCTACCACAGCTCAATCAGCCATTGCCAATAATAGCTGGTCAAGTTTTGTATCTGGTCTAAATAATGTACATGGTGGAGTACATGTTAGAATAGGTGGAGATATGCAGTCAGTGGCAACCGCAGGCTATGACCCCATTTTCCACCTACACCACTGCAATGTAGATAGACTATGGGCAAATTGGCAAGTTAGTCATCCTGGTACCATGCCCGCAACAGAAGCTAATTTAGATTTACCCCCATTTCCTCGCCCATTTAGCAATATCTGGCATAAAGGAGGAGATTTTGAACATATCAGCGATTGGGATTATCATTATCAAAATTTCTGTTTCTTTTTTCCTAGAGATATTTTTTGGCCACGAGGACCAGTTTTTGAAATTCCATTAGGCCCTTGGATTGAGGAATGTGATTGTATTAACCTTATACTTGATGGAGAAGATATGCCCATGCATACCCTAGAATTAAAAGTTTTTGTCAACCAACCAAAGGCCGATGGTCGCACAAAAACAATAGACAATCCTCATTTTGCTGGGTCCTTTGGCATATTCGGCATGGGAATGATGGAAGGTCACATGATGCATAAACGAGCCAAACAACCCGTCAAATTAGGCTTAAATATTACGGAAGCATTGAGAAAAAATAGTAAAGCCAAAGATAAGGTTGCTACCATTACTTTAGTTCCGCTTTTTCCAGAAGGGAAGGCTGTTAAAACGAAACACTTGGATGTTCTAAAAGTCGATTTGGAAGTGAGTTGATAAGATTTAGATTTATAAACTGCTGTGAGAAAACTACAAATAAAAACCTTTTAAACTAAAAAACAGCAGCAATGTCAGACATCATAATTCGTCTACGCCCAGAAAATACAATCGCAGCAGGAGCTTTTACCAGCCTATTATCTGGAATGGAGATAGAAGTTAGGGAACTTAATGCTCCTTTCAGTAGCAGTCCATTGAGCAACACTACTCAACTAATTCAACATTTAGTTAGCATAACTAATGTTAAATCGATAGCTACTGCTATGGTTTCCGCCCCAAGTAATACTCTAGTAGGTGGGAAAGCCAATGTAAGGATTACCATAAAGAAAGGAGGAACAGTCTATGTGGATATGGCTTGTCATAATCTAACGGTATTTAATATTGGCACTCCACCAACCAATGACTATCAGACTTTAAGCGAGAGCATTGTCATTGCCATACCTAATAGTGCTCCTACTCCTCCTATTATCCCTGCTATGCTGATAGACTTGCCAGCTAATGGCAAGGCACCTAATTATAATTTATTAAATTCGAGTGTGAATATTGCTGCTACGGCTTTAGGGTATACCGTCGAAAGTTTAACCTATGCCCAATGTGAAGCAATTGCACAAGATATTTTATTACCAAATTTAATAAGTCCCCTGCCAGCAGTTCCACAGGGCACTACCTTGGAAGCAATATACACTGCTCCCGGAAATCTAAGTGAACAAACCAATTATGAGGGACAATTAACCCAAGCAAGTAATCAAGGAGCGGCAATAAATCGACTAACCGATTATATTTATGCGCTTTCTGCAGCTCATCATTGTGCGGAGGAAGTGAAGAAAAAAGAGCAGTTGGTATTAACCATTCCTACTCGACCAAAAAATACCACCACTACTGTCATTTGTCAAGAAGTAGAAGTAGCATTAACTGATGTAAAAGGAATGCTTACCATTCCTCCAGAGGCGTTCTATGCCCTTGGCGCTAACCTATCCAATACAACTACCCCTGCCCAAAGATGTCTGTTAGCTTTTGGGCAGAGTCCTGAGGTCATCATCAGTACTTTGGAGAATGCGGATACAGATGGGGTTATTGTTTTAAATGACAAATACCAAATCGCTCGACAATTAAATTCCCTGAGGATACCTTCTAATGGTACGTCGAATTGTACACTTGCTGCTAATGAAACTGCCTTAGTCAAGGCTTGGCTGGCAGATGGACAGGCTGACATCTCTAACTTTTGGTCAACTCTTTCAGGTACAGAAGCTCTTGGACATAAGGATATTATCCTATGTGCTTTAGTTCATGATTTTTCTTCTCATATTGATGCTACTGCCTTAGCAAGTTTTGGCGGAAGTGATACAGAAAGTTTGAATGGATTACCTCAAACAGATTGGGAAGACTTACTCTTATCAAATACAGATGCCACCACCAAGATGCTTTTCCTAATGCAGGTAAAAAAGTATTTTGAAGTAACTAATGAAATATTAGATCCACCTAATCCAATAGGTGATAGTATTCCTCAATTTGAAGGGAGTGGAAAAGACCCAATTACTAATTTTATTGATTGTTATATAAAGTATGATTCAACAATCAAAAAAGAAGAAATTTTCAATGCTCCCTTGAATCCTAACATAGTACTGGATGCCCTAAAATGTACATTTCCTGGAGATGAATGTGCTCAAGAATGGCTAGAAAAAAGGATTTATAGCCTAATTGAATTAAAAGAACTCGTTTCAGAATGTTCAAAACCATCTTTAGAAGGGACTGCTGAGCGAGAAAAGAAAGTAGCAGGTTGGCGTTTTGCTTTAATGGAAACCCTTTATAATGCTGGATTCACCAGTAAAGATGCTATTACTAAGTGTAGTTTAAGCGAATTTGAAACCTCCTTAGTAGGAACAGAAGCTTATTCTTGTGCCGCTGCTATCTACCAGATTGCCAACCGGGATTCATTTGCTGCAATGAAAAAACGGATAAGTAAAAATGCGAAAAGCACTAAAGGGTTAAAAAAAGCTTTTGAGGTTTTACAGAAAGAAGGGTTCAATAATTCTAATTTAATTTTAAAACATGATTATTCAAATTTTAAAGAAAAATTAGCCCATACGACTATAGAAGACCTTACAGAGATTATTTATGTGGGTGTAGGAGGTGTAGTTCCAGAAGCTATAGGAAGTACGGGAACTACCAATAATTTCAAACCAATTAATACCAATGGGCAATTAGTTAATTGTATTCCTAAAAAACATTTATCACCTTTAAGTCCTGCTGCTTATCTAAAAGATTTACTGCAAATAAGTACGGATTCGAATTGTGACAATCCCTTTCCAGATTCTGGGACTTCTTTAGAAGAGCTATTGACTAACCGTAGAGGAGATTTTAATCAATTGGAAGTAAGTCATTCCAATACTTCTGTCTCCATTCCATTAGTTGATTTGGTCAATGAATCTTTGGAACATATGGTTGCTAAGGAGGTTAGTTCAGGCACTGTTTATAATAATAGCATTGATAAATTTGATGAACTTGGTGTAAATATTCCTTTATTAAAAAATGGTGAACCTACAAAACCAGCAGACGCAGAAGATTTTCATCATGACCCAAGTAATATCTTTACCGCTATTCCAGAACATTCTTCCGCAAATTTATTAGGGTTAACTGATACGGCTTATGAAAAATTGTGCAACGATTTTTCTTCTCCCGATTTGCCCTACGCACAACCGCTGGATATTTTACAATCTTATTTAGGTTGTTTAG
>CAZXYA010000507.1:0-6886 GCA_964644655.1 uncultured Saprospiraceae bacterium
TTGCGGACGGGTTAGCTACAAAAGATTAGCGGTGAAATGATGAAGTTATTTTTTACTTGTTACTTAGCTATGCCAAATTTTCAAAATTTGAGTCCACTCCGAAAAGTTGGATATTTAAATCTAATAGGACATAGTAGAGCTAAGAAGCGGGTGTAAAATAAGTTTGACGCTCTATTCACTAGAATACAACTAACCTTGCAAATTGTCCTAGTTTTAACATTGTCAAATGTTTTACTTAGTATCCTTGCTATTCGTTAAGATAGTCGGTATTTTCACATAATATAATTGTTAAATTAAGCAAAATAACCCTGGTAACTTATAATAAATGGACTCTTCAAATGAGGCGGCAAAATGGTCGATTAAATGGTACATTTATTATTTCAGATTTCTTTAGACAATCTTTTAACATTTTAAATTGGTTATAATGAAAAAAATCTTACCATATACTACCCTTATTTTGATTACTATTATTTTTGCTTTACCGCTTATGGGGCAAATCACACAAAAAAATTATAAGAGTAATAATGTCGTAGACTTAAAGCCTAGCAAAATTAGAAAACTGACCTTTATTCAATTGGAGAAAGGAGAAAAAAAGTTTCCAGATTCTTATCTTTTGGGGCTTAGAGATGATAACTTAATTTTGGCAACTGATATTTCTTCTTGGGTAGAAGATCCGCTTTTTGTAAAATCAGAGATTTCCTTGAAAAATTATGATTATTTAACGATGTTAGAAAGAAAAGAGAAGGTAAAGAAAATGGCGCTTTTTAGTGCTTTATTAGGCGCTGGAGGGTATTGGTTAGTAAATCAAAACTCAAAACCGACTGCCTTTGAAGCAAGAAATAAAATATTGCTGGGACAAAAACCTAATTCTGGCGTTCTTGAAAGTGTGATAGGTGGAGTAACTGGCGTGGCATTAGGAATTATTATTGGTCGCTTTGTAGCGAAAAAAAGAATCTCTCTTAAAAATCAAAAAAAGGTTGTTCGACGATTAGAACAAGTTAATTTCTATTGATAACAAATATTGCTATATCGAATAGTAACATTTGTAGAAGGGGTTTAAAGGGAGCAAAAAAGTAGATTTTTTGCTCCCTTTAAACCCCTTTTATTTTTTAGATTCAATGTCCAAAAAAATTAAAATACAATTAACTTTTCTAAGAATATCCGATAGGGAGCGCAAAAAAATTAAACGCTCATTCTTCTAGAGCGTCAGCTTAAAAATTGATATTATTTATTTTAATAATACTTCTAAAATCCGTTGGGAAACCTAATCCGTTGGGGAAAAAACACGCCCAACGGATTAGCTTCCCAACGGATAATTATCAATTTTCTTTCTGATTGTCTATCAAATTACAATGGCTGATAATCAGCGTTTTTTTAATTTTAATTTTAATTATATTCCTAGACCTATTTATTTCCACAACCTTCCTCCCTAAATAAAAATTTACTATATTCGCTATATTATTTTAGGAATGCTTAAAAAATAAATTTACAAGTTTGAAATTATAAACTATTGATTGTTAGGACGTTTTTTAATTTTAATTTGCATTTTAATTTTAATTGATTCCTTATTTAAAGTAGTCAATCAAAACAGTATGAAAAAACTATTCTTGACCAATTTATTTCTATTGGCAATTGTATTAATAAGCTTTGCCCAAGAAAAAACTAATTCAGAAATTCTACAAATAGAAGGCTTAAAAGCACCCGTAGAAATTATCGTTGACCATTGGGGCATCCCCCATATATATGCGCAAAACGAAGCAGATTTATTTTTTGCACAAGGTTTTAATGCCGCTAGAGATCGCTTATTTCAATTTGAAATTTGGCGTAGACAAGCGACAGGGACCGTAGCGGAAATATTAGGCGAACGAGAACTAAAAAGAGATATAGGCACTCGCTTATTCCAATTTAGAGGGGACATTAATGCCGAGATGAATCATTATCACGATCATGGAGCCTTGATTATTACTTCCTATGTAGCTGGCGTGAATAAATACATTGAACTGACCCAAAAAAATCCAAAACTACTGCCTGTAGAATTTGGATTGTTAGGTATCAAACCACAAAAATGGACGCCAGAAGTAGTGATTTCTAGGCATCAAGGATTATTAGGGAATATTGGGGATGAATTAAAAATAGGTCGCCAAGTAGCGATGATGGGAGCAGAAAAAACAAAGGCATTAAATTGGTTTCATCCAAATGAGCCCATTCTAGAATTAGATCCAAAAATTGATGGTAGTTTATTACAAGCCGATATTTTAGAAATATATAATGCCTATCGCCGACCTGTTCGTTTTCAACCAGAAGATCTGATAGCAGATGCTCGAAATGATTGGCAAAA
Source organism: uncultured Saprospiraceae bacterium (assembly GCA_964644655.1). Lineage (GTDB taxonomy): Bacteria > Bacteroidota > Bacteroidia > Chitinophagales > Saprospiraceae > JAFMDF01. The sequence continues at coordinate 2,339 of CAZXYA010000507.1, forward strand.
ATTTAAAAATTTGGCAGCCGAAGACGATATAGAATGGGACTATATAGACAAAGAAGAAAGAGCTTTTTGGGGGAGTAATAATTGGGTTGTTTCAGGAGAACATACGCAAAGTGGCTATCCCATGATGGCAAATGATCCACACCGAACCCAATCGACCCCTTCCTTGCGGTATATGTCGCATTTAGTCGCCCCAGGCTGGGATGTTATAGGAGGTGGCGAACCAGAAATTCCAGGCATCTCTATTGGTCATAATCAATATGGTGCATGGGGACTAACCGTATATAGAACCGATGCTGAGGATTTATATGTCTATGAAATCAATCCTAAGAATCCGAATGAATACTGGTATAAAGGTCGATGGGAAACGATGCAAATTATAGCAGATGAAATTCCAGTAAAAGGGAAAAAGAGCCATAAAGTTAACCATAAGTACACCCGACATGGTCCTGTTGTCTTTGAAGACAATGTCAATCATAAAGCCTATGCTGTTCGCTGTGGCTGGTTAGAAATTGGTGGGTCTCCTTATTTGGCAAGTTTGCGGATGGATCAAGCCAAAAATTTTGAAGAATTTAAAGAAGCCTGTAATTATAGTAATATCCCAGGAGAAAATATGGTTTGGGTGGACAAAGCGGGAAATATTGGCTGGCAGGCGGTAGGTATTGCCCCTGTGCGTCGGAATTTTAGTGGCATGGTCCCAGTTCCTGGAGATGGAAGCCATGAATGGGATGGTTATTTACCTATTATAGCCAAGCCAAATTTATACAATCCAGAAAGTGGCATTTTTTTAACCTCTAATGAAGATGTAACCCCCAAAGATTATCCATTTAAAGACGCTATTGGTTATAGTTGGTCTGACCCCTATCGAGGCGATAGAGTAGCAGAGGTGTTACACAGCGGACAGAAGCAAACCTTGAGTAGTATGGCAGCCTTACAAACGGATTATTATTCGATTCCTGCCAGAGAACTAGTCCCTTTATTAAAGGATTTGGAAATTGTAGATGAACGGACGACTGAAGCCCAAAATCTATTATTAAATTGGGGAAATTATCAGTTGGATAAAAATTCGATAGCAGCGGGTATTTATGTCGCATGGGAACGTGCCTTAAAACAAAATATGACCGATTTACTAATACCTAAAGCAGTACGACCCTATCATTCTATGCAATTAAAAAAAGTGATTGATTGGTTAGTAATACCAGATAGTAAATTTGGACGTAACCCATTACAGGGAAGAGATGATTTTTTAGCAGCGGCATTAAAAAAAGCAGTTAATACGCTAACCAAAAAATTAGGAGAAGATATGACGAAGTGGCAATATGGACAAGAAAAGTACAAGCATATCTATCTCAAACATCCAATGAGTAATGCGGTCAAAGCAACTATGCGGGAGCAATTAGATGTAGGTCCTGCGCCAAGGGGGGGGAATGGGTATACTGTCGGTAGTACAGGTACTAGAGACAATCAGCCAAGTGGTGGTTCTTTCCGAATTATTGTGGATTGTGTAGATTGGGATGCATGTTTAGGAACGAATAGCCCCGGTCAATCAGGGAATCCAGAGGATGAATTTTATGATAACCTATTTGATATTTGGGCAAAAGATAAGTTCTTCCCTGTTTTTTATTCTAAGGAAAAAGTAGAAGGGGTAACCGCCAAAACATTTTTGTTGACACCTCAGAAGTAGGAAGATAAGTATCTAAATCAATGAAAATCAAAATTAAAATTAAAAATTTGCCTTTCAGTTTCATCTAATTAAAGCCTCCATTTGGAGGGAGTAGGAAATTGTCGATAATTTGAAATGTTGATAATTTTTCAACTTCAATCTCAACCTCAAATTCAACTTCAATTCCCGCCGTAGGTGGCTTAAACATTGAAGTTGAAGTTGAGGTTTATTTAGGTTTCTTACCAATAAAGTTATTCGATTTTTTGGCAAGAAATGAGAAAATGAATAGATGAATGATTAAATAGGGGCATAGTGCTAAAAAATTTACTCATTTACTAAGTTTATCATTTATTCACTATAGTACTGGCTATGCCATATAGGAATGCTGGAAAAATAAATTTACAAGTTTAAAATTATAAATTACTGATTGTCAATATGTTTTTTAATTTTAATTTGCATTTTAATTTTAATTGATTCTGATTCCTTAAAGAATTTCTTTAATAATAATATTATTCCCTCTAAAACTAACTTTCTCTCCCACTTTTTTCCCAAATAACAACTGACCAATAGGGGATTCCAGAGAAATAGCAAAATAGGTGGTATTATCAATGATTACTTTTCCAATGCCAATAGATAAAAAATAAGTTCCTTTATTGGTGGAAACTAGGCTTCCCAATACAACAGTTTCACTATTTTTGAATCTATTGACTTTTGCCAAATCATTTTTTAAAGCCAATGCATTAGCTAATTGAACGGTATTTCGGTCCTCTTCGGCTTGCATCATTGCTCGTCCTGTTTCAAATTTATCTCCTGCGCTACTTTTGGTTTGATTGCTTTTAGACGATTCAGCAGACTGCATTGCCTTTCGGGAATTGACGACACGTTGGTTCGTAAGCTGTTGTAACTGTTGATATAATTGTTCTTTTATAGACATTTTTCTAAATTTAAAATCAGCATATAATAGTACTTATTCTAAAAAGATTGTATGGAGAGTGCTTTCAGAATTTGGAGTTTTGGAAGCACTAAGCCTTTTAGAATAAAGTCTAATTAATCACCAATTTAAGAAAAAAAAATTAACAAGGGGTAAAAAATAAATTTCAAATTATTTTTATTTTCTTTTTTCAAAATCAGCGAAATCCAAATTTTGAAGTTTATTTTTGATTTATTAGTAACTAAGGGGGGAGTGAAACTTGCCCCCTTTAAGATTTTAAAAATACAGTATTTCCCAGAATATATAAACTACAATTCGTTAAAAAAACAATAAGCCTTTTATTTTCCTGCCGTTCTGTCATTCTGTCACAAATCTGACAACCTGTTTACACAACCTGTCAGCCACTTTCTAGCACTTTCTGCACTTTTGACACGTCAAACTACCTAAAACTGGCATGGCACATTGATTGATTGGTATATAAGCGTAAACAAATTTTAGAACCTTGTTAACTGGTTGAAATATAGGTTATTTATCTGAAAAATTGGATAACATCAAATAAAGATTCGATGAACCTTAAAGCAAACCATTCAATTCGTAAACAATAACAAAAATTATATAAAACATGGGTAAAATTATCGGTATAGATTTAGGAACAACCAACTCTTGTGTTTCTGTGATGGAAGGAAACGAGCCAGTCGTTATCCCTAATGATGAAGGAGGAAGAACTACACCGTCTGTTGTCGCATTTTTGGACAATGGAGAAAGAAAAATTGGTAACCCTGCTAAGCGTCAGGCAATCACCAATCCAACTAGAACTATTGCTTCTATTAAGCGATTTATGGGCTCAAGATTTTCTGAGGTAGCTGATGAAGCAGGCAGAACTGCTTATAAGACAGTAAAAGGAGACAATGATACCGTTCGGGTAGACATCGACGGTCGAAAATATACAGCACAAGAAATTTCTGCGATGATTTTGCAGAAAATGAAAAAAACGGCAGAAGACTTTTTAGGAACAACCGTTACAGAAGCTGTTGTAACAGTACCAGCATACTTCAACGATTCTCAAAGACAAGCAACTAAGGAAGCGGGTGAGATTGCTGGTTTGACCGTCAAAAGAATCATCAATGAACCAACAGCAGCAGCATTGGCTTATGGATTAGATAAGAAGAATGCAGACATGACCATTGCAGTATATGACCTTGGTGGTGGTACTTTCGATATTTCTATCTTAGAATTAGGAGATGGAGTTTTTGAAGTAAAGTCTACGAACGGTGATACCCACTTAGGGGGAGATGATTTTGATAGGGTGTTGATTGACCATTTGGCAGAAACATTCTTGAAGCAAGAAAATATGGATTTACGTAAAGATCCAATGGCTTTACAAAGATTAAAAGAAGCAGCAGAAAAGGCGAAGATTGAATTGTCTTCTTCTACTTCTACAGAGGTAAATTTACCTTATGTAACAGCAGTAGACGGTGTGCCTAAGCACCTAGTATTAAAGATTAGCCGAGCTGAATTTGAAAAATTAGCCTATGATTTAGTACAAAGAACCTTAAAGCCTTGCCAAGAGGCATTAAAAGATTCTGGCATGGGCAAAGATGAAATTGACGAAATCATTTTAGTTGGTGGTTCTACTAGAATCCCTGCTATCCAAGAAGCTGTGGAGAAATTCTTTGGCAAAAAGCCGAATAAAGGGGTAAATCCTGATGAAGTAGTAGCAGTTGGGGCAGCGATTCAAGGAGGGGTATTATCAGGAGATGTACAAGATGTCTTATTATTAGATGTAACGCCATTATCTTTAGGTATCGAAACAATGGGGAATGTTTTTGATGTCGTTATCGAAGCTAACTCTACAATTCCTACAAAAAAATCTAAGACTTATTCTACTGCCGCAGATAATCAACCTTCTGTAGAAATTCATATCTTACAAGGAGAGCGTCCAATGGCAAAAGATAAC
>CAZXYA010000508.1:0-6878 GCA_964644655.1 uncultured Saprospiraceae bacterium
TAGACCAAGAAAAACTGCTACCCTATAACTTAGGGCATATGGTAAAACCCTTTTTCATATTCGTGCTGCCGAATATCTTTATTATGGGTTGCCTTTTCTTTTCAAGTGGGGCTTTAAGTCGAAAACTATTGGTCGTTTATGTGCAAGGGATTTTCTTATTTATTCTCTACGCCGCAACTGGTGAAATAATGGAAGATTGGGAAAATCAAAATTTGGGGGCTTTATTAGACCCATTTGGCATTAATACCAATAGTCATGTTACGCGTTATTGGACGGTGGCAGAACAAAATTCCCAGACGGTTTCTTTTAGTGGACTGATTTTATGGAACCGATTATTATGGATGGGCGTTGGTCTAATAGCTTTACTATTTACCTTCTGGAAATTTGATTTCAATTTAGTAGGTAATGCTTCCAAGAAACAAAAGAAAAAAGCATTAAAAGCAGTTGATACCGATACTATCGAAAAAGCAGCAACGGTAAAAATTCCAAAGGTTCAACAGTTTAGTGGACTAAAAACGCAACTGAGTCAATTATTTGATTTATCTATTTTCTATTTTAAATGGATAGTCAATCAAGTTCCATTTTTAGCGATTGTAGCTGGCGGGATGGTCTATACCATTATTGGTTTTTTCTTCGGACTTGGCGGGATGTATGATGTGGATGTATATCCAACCACTTATCGAGTATTAGAAGTATTAAGTCCTTTTAATATTTTCTTTTTCATTATAACGGTTTTATATGCAGGGGAATTAATTTGGAAAGAACGCGATGTAAAAATCAATTTGATCTATGATGCTCTACCCTACCCTAATTATGTCTCTTTGGTAGGTAAGTTTTTGTCAATGATTTATATGTTCATTTTATTATTGGGGGTGCTTGGTTTAGTCGGAATTGTTGCTCAAACAATAATGGGATATACCAATTATGAATTAGGTGTCTATGCACAAAAGTTATTCATTGATGATTTATCTGATTGGGTATTATTTGCTTTCCTTGGATTTTTCATTCACACGATGGTCAACCATAAGTTTTTAGGACATGCTTTAATGGTTGTTTTCTTTATTTCTACCTTAGTGATTAGTCAATTAGGCTTTGAGCATAATATGTTCCTTTTTGCTTCTGGTAGTTTACCAGGCTATTCTGACATGAATGGATTTGGGCATTATTTCCAACCCTTTAACTGGTTTAGTAGTTATTGGATGGGATTTGGACTAGCCTTATTTGCCTTGGTATTATTCTTTTCTGTCAGAGGGGCAGAATCTTCAATGGCGATGCGTTGGAAATTGGGCAAATTACGGTTAAATCGTTCTTTATTAGCCTTTGGATTAGGGGCGTTGACTTTGTTCGGCTTTTCTGGTTGTTATATTTATTATAATACCAATATTTTGAATAAATATCAGAATTCAGATGATGCCAATGCGGAAAGAGCCAGTTATGAAAAAACGCTTAAAAAATATGCAGACGAACCAATATTAAAAATTGTCGCTACCTCGGTTGAAGTGGATGTTTACCCTGAAACAAGAGATTTTGAAGCCAAAGGTACTTATGTTTTAAAGAATAAAACAAAGCAAGCTATTAATAAAATATATCTGCAAAGAAATGTAGACCCACAGGTACAAGACGAGGTAACGTTTAAAGTACCCACCACCATTAGTGAAAGTTGGGACAATTTCAAATTTTATATTTATGAACTAGCAACGCCTTTAGCTGCTGGGGATAGTATTGAAATGGATTTTGTGACTAAATTTCACACCAATGGTTTTGTAGAAGGTGGGTCTAATACGGAAATTTTGCATAATGGTACTTTTTTTAATAGTACTTACTTCCCTACTTTTGGCTATCAAAGTGGCTTAGAAATAGGCTCAGATGATGATAGAAAAGACAATGATTTACCAGTCAAAGATAGAATGCGACCGAGAGACCATCCTATTGGGGTCACCGAAAATCTCTTGGGCGGAACAGCGGACAGGATTCGTTTTGACATTACGATAAGTACCAGTCCTGAACAAATAGCGATTGCGCCAGGTTATATTCAGCGAGAATGGGAAGAAAATGGTCGAAAATACTACCATTATAAAATGGACACCCCAATTCTTAATTTTTATAGCATTGTCTCTGCGGAATATGAGGTAGTGAAAGATAAATGGTCAAATGGCAAACAGGGTGTCAATTTAGAAATTTATTACCATAAAGGACATGAATATAATTTGGAAAGAATGATGCGGAGTATGAAAAAATCCTTGGATTATTTTACCAAAAATTTTAGTCCGTATCAATACCGACAATTGCGGATTATGGAGTTTCCGCGTTATCGGTCTTTTGCACAATCCTTTAGTAATACCGTGCCTTTTAGTGAGGAAATTGGATTTATGTTGGATGTTGGGGAAAATGATGTAGATATTCCATTTTATGTGACCGCTCATGAAATTGCGCACCAATGGTGGGCACATCAAGTCACCGAAGCAGGGGTTCAAGGCAATGCTATGTCTTCGGAAACGATGTCGCAATATTCTGCCTTAATGGTCATGAAGCAGGAATTAAAACCAGAAATCATTCAAAAATTCTTAAAACTAGAATTAGACCGATATTTAAGAGGACGTGCTACTGAATCTAAAAAGGAACAACCACTCGACCATGTAGAAGGACAAGGTTATATTCATTATCGAAAAGGGTCTTTATTAATGTATGCTTTACAGGATTATATTAGTGAAGATAGTGTCAATTTAGCTTTAAGGCGAATTATTAATGATTGGGCTTATAGAGAAGACCGATATATTACTTCTGATGTTTATTTAGAAGAATTCCGTAAGGTTACACCTGATAGTTTGCAATACATCATCGAGGATTTATTTGAAACCATCACCCTTTTTGAAAATCGAACTACCGAGGCAACCTACGAAAAAGTCGGCGATAAATATCAGGTCAATTTAGACATTTCTGCTATTAAATATCGGGCGGATAGTTTAGGGAATGAAAATAAAATTGTCCTTAATGATTGGATTGATATTGGGGTATTTGGGCAAGACGAAGCGGGGGAAGACAAACTGATTTATTTACAAAAACATAAAATTAATCAGGAAGAAATGCACTTTGAAATTGAAGTGGAGGAATTGCCTATTAAGGCAGGCATTGACCCCATTAATAAATTGATAGATAGAAATCCTGATGATAATCGGAAACGCTTGACTTTGAAAGAAGAAAGTTGAGGTAGGTTATGTTACCCAGTAACTTCCCGTTACTGGGTAATTTTCACCGAATTTTAACAATAATTAATTCGGCTTAATTAAACTATTTCTCTTCTAAAATCCACTTTTTCACGCTACTTATTCAATGTTTCAAAAAAAGACATATATTTTTTTTGTCATAAACTATGCATTTTCAAATAATTAAACATTATAAATAAAAAAAGAGCAAACATTATTCATTTAGTTGACGTATATTGTCTGTAGAAACTAATGAATAATTCCAGAACACAACAACCCTTTAGGAATTAACGATTAATAAGTTTTACAATTTTAAATACGGATTTTTTCTTAAGACAACACAAAAAATAAACCTTTACCTAATAGGTATTCTGTCTATTTTTAAAAATAATTAGGAAAGAAAGAAGACGCATTAAAATGTCGTATTATTTATGTTTTTTCCTTAAAACTATATTTTTGTCATAATCCCACATCTTGACAATTATATATATCCCACTATTCTTGCCTTTTGGAGTTCTTCCAAAGTTTCTAATTATATCCAAAATTATTAACATATTCAATTCTTTACCCATGACACGAGTTTTAATCTCAGCCTGTTTAGCATTTACCCTTTTCTGCTCTTTTACTACAATAGATGGTCCAAAAAATCCAAAAAAACCCGAAAGAAGTGCAGAAAAATTTATGCTAGGTTTTGAAATTTTCAGAGCCGACAAAACCCCACTTAATCACGCCGACATTTTAATCGAAATTTACGATCACACCGAGCAAAAAACAATTTTCAAAAGAGATTATACAGAAATGCCAACCAATAAGTACAGTAGCGTTACTTACTTTGAAAATATGTCTTATGGCAACGACTTAACTTTATTGATTCAAGCACCTAATTATTTTGCTAAAGAAATCAATATTTCTTACGATTCTTACTGCACACAAAAAGCAAAATTTTGTGTTGATGGTTTAAATAATCCTCCATTTGAAATCAATGGTGAGTATGGAGACCGATATATTTTTCCAATTACCTTGGATTCTATCACAGTTGGAGAAGAAGTAGCTATTCCAAATATTTATTATAAATACAACAGTGCAGAATTACAACAAAAATCTTTCTGGATTTTAGATTCTTTGTCTAAAATCATCGAGCATAATCCTCAATTGTCTATCGAATTAGGTGGTCATGCAGATGCTAGAGGACAAGATGCCTACAACATGGCCTTATCTCAAAGAAGAGTAAATTCTGCTAAGGCTTATTTAACGCAAAAATTAGGTGCAGAAATCAACGAAAGAATGGATGCAGTTGGTTATGGTGAAACGCAACTAATTAATGATTGTGGCAATGGCGTTGATTGTGGCGAAGCATTGCACCAAGAAAATCGTAGAACAACCTTAAAAATCAAGGAAAAAATTGAAGAAACGGCTAACTTAACCTTAGAAGAAAGAATGAAATTAAGAAGAGATAAATTGACTGCTATTGTAGGAGAATAATAGCCTTTATGCTAAAATAAATCGTATAGCAAGCGCTTCCAGAATTTCAAGTTCTGGAAGCGCTAAGCATTTCAGAATGAATAACCTAATGAAGCTTTACAAAGCAAAAATCCGTTGGGCAGTATTACAACACTCAATGAATTTGACTTCTCAACGGATTTTTTATGCCACTATCTTACACCAATTCATCTCGATAACTCAATTTTTTAGTATCTGGAATTGGTAAATGAGCATTCGTACCATATCCACCACCTTCAATTAAAAATACGCCATTTCGTTTTAAACTAGTCGTCACGCCCATTAAACTGATTCCTGTCATTAATTTATAGGCTGCCCATCCATCTGCTTCTTCCACTTCAAAATGATGACTGGTACCGAAAAACGACCATTTCTTAGAGCCCAATTCCCCATTTACATAAATGGATTCATGTCCAGTCCACATGTTATTATAGAATTCAATGTAAGTCTGTCCGATATTTACTGCAAAAATTTTCATCGTAAAAAGGTTTAAAGGTTTATTAAATTGGTTAATTGTTTCCACTAAAATAGACGCTCTATTCTCTTTTTTCAATTTACCTAGACCAGCATCCTTAAAATTTCGATAAGTACTAGTGATTTAAGAACAAAGTAACTGACTATTGAAAATGTTGTCAGTTGTCTGTTATAGGTTTTTCAACTAGAACTTAACTGACAACCGACAACTGATAACCATTTATAATAAACTATCGCTTATTTCATTCTTTAACCACTACTAGGATTTAGAGGTTGTTAGTTGCCATAACTGGGCACAAAAAAATCGCTTTAGGCGCTTACATGAATTTTAACACCAACAAATTGTCGATAAATTTTTAAATTTCAATCTCAACCTCAAAATCAACTTCAATTCCCACCGAAGGTGGTTTAAAATTGAAAATTTGAAATTGAAAATTGAAAATTATGGTACTGGCTTCGCCAGCTTAGGAATACCATAGATAAAACAGTCATTTTGAACAAAAAATAATTTGACTGGTTCTTAATAATGGAATGAACAACACTCCATCAAAATATCAACAATTATTTGCAACACTACTTTTTGTTGCTTACTTAATAGCTAATTTATCACTTCCATTATTTGAAGGGGTGCATTTCCTATTACACTTAGTCGATGGTACGCCAATACATACGTTTCAATCCCATAATTCACAGCATCAACACCAAGTCTTAACTATTATAGTCCAACTCACCGACAATAAGTCAACTACCAACCCCCCTTTAGAACAATCTAGTGATAAGCAGGTCAAAAAAGTAATGCAACAACTAGTTGATTCGGCCAATTGGAAGGAGCCAAATAATTATATAAAAGCAACAGCTAATTTCAGTACTTTATATACCATCTACAAAATTCCCTTTCTTCCAATATTTGCTCCACCACCAGAAGCATAATGCTTACTTTTCAACAAAAACAATTCATTCATTAAAATCTAAAGCGTCCACTCAAAGCGTATTTAGATAAAGATAGGTTTAAGGAAATAAATCAAAGTGGTTTAATGTCAAAAGCATTAGCCATTTATGACTATGTTTAGGTAAGATTTATTTCAACTAAAGCGTCCATCATGTTCCGATTAATTATATTTATTGCTTTTATTTTTAGTTCATTACAGCTTTTCGCTATTGATGTAAAGGGAAAAATTGTGGATACCCAAGGCAGTCCAATTGTGGATGCTTATATTTTAAAAGCGGATGGTAGTTTTCACGCAAGTTCCAATGAACTAGGTATATTTACCTGTACCGATGCTCATATTGGAGATACCTTAGTAATCAGTTATTTAGGTTTTGAATCTAAGCAAATTATCCTTGAGGCAGGTAGTTTTAATCAATCTTTGACGATAGTATTGGAAGACCAGTTTTTTGATTTGGAACAAGTCCATGTTTCCAATAGTGTAAAAGCCATCAATCAATTGGCTTCGATTGATTTAATCACCAGTCCAGTCAATTCTTCCCAGGAGATTTTACGAAAAGTCCCTGGTTTGTTCATCGGACAACATGCAGGTGGTGGCAAGGCAGAGCAATTATTTCTTCGAGGATTTGACATTGATCACGGGACAGATATTTCCATTTCGGTAGATGGAATACCCGTTAATATGGTGTCTCATGCGCATGGGCAGGGCTATGCAGATTTGCATTTTCTAATACCCGAAACGGTCGAAAGATTGG
>CAZXYA010000509.1:0-6872 GCA_964644655.1 uncultured Saprospiraceae bacterium
CAGTAGACTTTAGAACGGTAATTTTATTATGTGACATTGAAGGATTTACTTACGAGGAAATCTCTAAAATTATCAATGTCCCAATCGGAACGGTTCGTTCTAGATTGCACCGTTCTAGAAATATGTTAAAAGAAAAGCTAAGAGCATACGCCGCTGAATACGGCTATACTGATAAGCGTTCTAAAGAATAGGTGACAGGTACGAGGTATCGGGTATCAGGTTAAACGTTCGTAGCGTGCCGCCTGATACCTGACACCCGAAACCTGATACCCCATTAAATAATATTGTTCATCACTCTGCTAACGCATGAGTTAGGAATGAAATAGAATAAATGCTATTCCATTCCTTATCAAAGCCCCAAGCTGGGGAAGATTTTCTAAAGAAACTTTTAAAATAATATGATAAGATACCTGATACAACAAAAGTCGTCTCTTTAAAAAGAGATTATCAGGTTTTTCTACACCTTATTTTGAATTTTAAATTAGATTATCCATCAGCTTGGGGCTTTTTCTGTCACGATATGAGCTTATTGAATACCTCAACTTTTAGTGTCCTAATTTGTCCTAGTTTACTCCGATACCTCGGAGATTCATCGGGAATTGGGTTAGCGTCCTTTGTGGCGACAAGTTGGCGTATGTTTAAGCCCATCGTGTTTCAGTCTTGTTATGCCGAGCAGGTATTTTAAACATTTAAAACATGAAGAATTCAAAGGATTATAAGGAATTAGTCGCAAAAGTCACGATGTACTTAGATAATGCCTTAAGCAAAGAAGCGGAAAGAGAATTATTGAGAGAGATTAAGTCGAATCCGAATTACATGGAATTACTGCACAAAGAAAAATCCTTTAGAGAGTTTGTTAAAAGCCGAGTTCAGCGCCGCACCGTTTCTCCTGCCTTAGTTCAATCCATAAAAGAACGAATAAAAATAAAGCCTACCGTTATATAGTTCTTACCATTCCTATAACACCCTTTTTAACTTAGAGCTTGTTGGGAATTTATCCTCCCGAAGGTTCGGGACAGGTTTTGAGCTAAAAAAGCGTCTTTTTCGCTCTGATTTCTTCAAATTTATTAGCAATAGCTATGGCTATTTCAAAGAATTTTGACATCATCAGACCAAAAAATATCTACCTGTCGGTAGACAGGCATCTTTTTTATCTTCAAAAACAAACTCCCAACAAACTCTTAAACTTTTCAGTAACAATTTTAATATTAAATTGTGCTTAGGCTTTGCTATGTCATTTTTTGCGTGTTGAAATTGTATTATCATAGCTCAATAGGCTGACAGAGAATCAGCGATTTGCTAATTTTCAAAATTTAGTATAGGGGGATGAAAAATTAAAATATAACTCCTTGAAAAAATGATAGCCGACGTTTGTAGTTTACAACTACAAACCAATATTTTAATGCCATAACTATCGGCATCAACTTTTCGCAGTCCATTATATATTATAAAAAAGATTTTTCGTTTCCCGAACTTACTAAATTAGAAGTTGATAATCAGGGATTTGAACCTACCAAGTTTGGCTGTTGTGAAAAATACATCCTTGGCCAACTTGCTAAGCTACTTTGGATTTACTTTTGCGCTAAAATATCCACCCCTAGTAAGCGATCATCTTTATTCACATACCAAGTTCTAGTTTTTGGAAACCGAATGTCATTAATTATTGCTTCTCCTACTAATGGGATATACTCTCCATCATTAACGGCTTCATCGTGATAAAACCGATAACCAATGAGCGCATAATTTTTTGGATTAAAATAGAAATACCAAATATCCTCACCAACTGCTTTATCATAAGTGACTTTCATGGACAATACTTCATCGCCTTGAAAAATAGTAGTAGTAACTTTCGAGTTAATCCGAGTGCCAGGGTCTCTTAATTTCATGGGCATTCCCCATAGATAAACGTAATAATTTCTAATTCGGCGTAACTGCGGACAATCTAATCTGAACTTTTGCACTAAACTATCAGGAACATTAGTCGAACCATTTACTTTATAGCTACAAATAGCTTGCTTTACTGTTTTCTCAACTCGATACCCCGCCCTATTTTGATCTAAATAAAAATCGCTCTCTTTGTTATTCAACTTTAAAATGCTTTGTCTATCAGCCCCATTTGGACGAGTTTCCCTCAATCGCAAAATTCCTTCAAAAGTATCCCATTTTCCTTTTGGATCGTGATATTGAATGCTTTTTTCTAGCAGGGCTTGTCCTGATATTGATTGTGCATATATAAAAACAGGAAAACTGAATAAAAATAAGGTGTAAAATATAATCTTTTTCATAACTGATATTTAATAGTCTCTTTAATAATAGTGCTGTTGAGAAGTTTAACTTATGTAACAAATGACAAAAAGTCAGTATAAATGAATCTTAAATGACAAAATGTCATTTTATTTTAAGTGCATTCAGCAAAAATGACTTAAAAAATGGCATGGCACACCACTTGATGTAGGTAGAGTGTAAATTAATTAAAAAATTGCAAGCATTCTTAATCGACTTAAAAAGAAATCAAAGAAAGTTTGCTAAATTTCAAAACCATAAAAATTATTTAAAATGAGACAGTTAGTAAGAAGAAGAAATCACGCATTCCCAACTTTTGCAAAAGTAGTTAATGATATTTTTAATGATGATTTTGTAAAAAATTTGGATGAAAGTTTAAGTGTATGGAACGGTAGCCAGCCAGCCGTTAACGTAAAAGAAGATACAGATGGCTTTTCTTTAGCCTTAGCTGCGCCAGGCTATGGTAAAGAAGATATTGAAATTAAGATCGACGATAATGTCTTAACTATTTCTTCTGAAAAGAAAGAAGATGCGACCGCTAAAGAAGGCGAAAAATTCACACGGAAAGAATTTAAGTATGCCGCTTTTAAAAGAACCTTTACTTTACCAGATACGGTAGATGCCACTAAGATTGGTGCTAATTATGAAAATGGAATTCTAAATATTAGCATTCCTAAAAAAGAAGAAGCAAAACCAGTTCCTGCTAGAACGATTGAAATTGGTTAAGTATAAGTAGCTTAGAATTCTAATCAGCAGAATAAAACCACATCAAATTGATGATAATCGATTTCTCATAGTTATATTAAAGTTGAATGGCGTCTATCTGTAAAATGGTAGGCGCTTTTCTTTGCTTAAAATTAATTGCCTACTTTATCAAGGTCTTATTAATACGTCTAATCAAAGCAGGGCCTTCATAAATCAAACCTGAATAAATTTGAACCAAAGCAGCACCTGCTTCCAATTTTTCTTGGGCATCCTTGGCAGATGCTATGCCTCCTACGCCAATAATTGTCAATTTTTTATCAGACTTTTGGTATAAATAACGAATGACTTCTGTTGCTCGATTCGTTAAGGGTTGTCCACTCAACCCACCATTTCCAATTGTTTTAATAGAGGTCTCCGATTCTTTTAAGCCACTTCGGCTAATAGTTGTATTAGTCGCAATAACGCCATCAATTTTGGTAGCAGCTACAATATCAATAATATCATCTAATTGGGTATCTGTTAAATCGGGAGCAATTTTTAAGAGGATAGGCTTTGGTTTATCTTTTTGTTGATTTAAATCTTGTAAAAGAGTAAGCAATTTGGTCAAGGGTTCTTTTTCTTGTAAATCCCTAAGATTAGGGGTATTGGGAGAACTTACATTCACGACAAAATAATCTACAAAAGGAAAGAGCTGCTCAAAAGCATAGGTATAATCGTCTGAAGCATTTTCGTTGGGCGTTACTTTATTTTTCCCAATGTTTCCTCCAACGATTAAGTTTTTAGGTTTGCCTTTTTTTAATCTTTCTACCAGAGCTTCGACTCCTTCATTATTAAAACCCATGCGATTAATAATCGCCTCATCTGTTTTTAATCGAAATAATCTTGGCTGTGGATTTCCAATTTGTGGCTTTGGTGTAACTGTACCGACTTCAATAAAACCAAACCCTAATTTGGACATCAAGCGAAAATATTTGCCATCTTTATCAAATCCTGCTGCTAAACCGACAGGGTTTTTAAAGGTTAAGCCAAATAATTTTCGCTCTAAACTTTTATCTTCTACGGAATAATAATTTTTTAATAACCAGCCGATTATTGGTATACCAAAACCTATTCGGGCTAAGACAATAGTCAGGTGGTGTGCTTTTTCTGGTTGGAAGAGAAATAGAAAAGGTTTTAGAAGTTGGTACATTTATTTTCTATGCTTAAAACTAAGGATCAAATAATACAGCAAAGAAATGAAAAAAATAATTAACAAAGGAATGGAGACTAATCCTTATTGTATCCCTAAAGAATCCGTTTCCACTTCATCTCCATAAATATCATCAAAAAAGCCATCATCTTCCTCTTCCTCAAAATCAATTGCATCTCCGGTATTTTCATATTTGCTACAATCTAATTCAATACCCAACTCACCTGGTGGCTTGAAAAAAGTAGCTCTAGTATCAAAATCTAAGGTTTTATCTGCCTCAATTTTTTGCATTAATTTGGCAAAAAAGGGATAAGCCATTTTACCACCTTGGCCTAAAGATTTATTTTTAAAACGAATCCACTGATCTTCGCCGCCTACCCAAGTACCTACCACTAAATTAGGAGTAATCCCCATGAACCAACCATCAACATGGTCATTCGTGGTACCTGTTTTTCCACCTGCTTCGGTTTTGATTTTATAAAAATCTCTCTTCCCTCTTGCGGCATTTTTTAACATTTCAACCATTACATAATTGGCGGTCGCATCTAATGCCTTTCGTTCCAATGCTTCATCTTCATAAATTACTCGTCCATTTCTATCTTCAATTCGAGTAATAAAGGTTGGTTTATTATAAATACCATTATTGGCAAAAACAGTATAAGCGCCCGTCATTTCTTGAACTGATAAATCTGTTGCACCAAGTGCTAAAGATGGAACTGGTAAAATTCTTTTTTGTCCGTTAGAATATTTTGAATCTGTATCAATACCCATCCGAGAAACAATATTTACCACCGGTTTCGGACTACCTAATTCTTTCATTAACCAAACAGAAACAGAATTTAATGATCTTTTTAGTCCTTCTTGTAGCGTCACCATTTTATTTGTAAAAGGACTAAAATTAGCTGGACTCCAGTCTTCTCCCAAAATGAAACTTCCTTCGTCTACTTTAATCGTGTGTTGTACATCTAATACTTCCATACAAGGAGAAAAACCTTGATTCTGAATAGCCGTTGCATAAACAAAAGGCTTGAACGTAGACCCTACTTGTCTAATAGAAGTTACATGGTCGTATTGAAAGTATTTATGATTGACCCCTCCAACCCAAGATTTCACATGACCTGTAATTGGATCAACAGACATAGAGCCAATCTGTAAAAACATCCGATTATATTTGATCGCTTCTAAAGGCGTCATAATCGTATCTTTCTCCATTTGATCATTATAGGTAAAAACCTTCATTTTAGTTGGTTTTTCAAAAGATTCTTTAATATCTTTTTGAAAATCTGGCCAGTATTTTTCAACGTTTTTCCAATTTGGGTTTTTCATTACCTTTCGGTAATTAGAAGCTTGCGTTGCTGAAATTCTATTTTCACTAATTAAGGTACGAATCCCCTTATTCTTATTGAGCATTCGTTCTAAATCAGTATCTCTTAATCGAATATCTGGAAAATCTCGTTTTAAGGCAGCTAAGGATTTTCCTACATGCTTTTTCTTTAAGCTCGCATATAAATCTGTCTCTCTAATTAGGCGCTTCAATACATTTTGGCGAATATTCAATAAGCGCTTTTTTTCTGCTTCTTTGTCAAATTCTGGGTCTTTATCCCAATCGTCTTTTTCTTCTACGTAAGTCCAAGGATCCGACCTCCTCCATTCTCTAAAAAAGGTTTTTTGCAATTGCTGCATATGTTCTACTGCTGCTGCCTCTGCATGTGCCTGTATTTTTGGATCTAGCGTAGTATATATCTTTAAGCCATCTACAAAAATATCGTAGTTGCTACCATCTGCTTTTTTCTCTGAATTTTCAGATTTTAGAATAGCCATTAATTGGTTTCGTAAAACAATTCTAAAGTGTGGTGCTAATCCATCTCGATAAGTTTGACGATTAAATTTTAAGCCCAAATCCAGATTTCTAAGCGAATCATATTCGGTAAGCGTTAAATATCCTGCAATCTCCATTTGTTTTAAGACAACTTCCCTTCGTTTTTTCGTTCGTTCTACTCTTCTAACTGGATTATACAAAGATGGATTTTTTAACATTCCAACAATCATAGCTGCTTGCTGTACATTTAAAGAATCTTGTTTTGCCCCAAAATAAGTCTCTGCTGCCCCCTTTATACCAAATGCCCCATTGATGAATTCAAATTCATTGAGATACATGGTCATAATTTCTTCCTTCGTATACGTTCGTTCTAATTTAATAGCCGTAATCCATTCTCTTAATTTCTGTATGCCTCTTTCTCCAAGATTCTTAGCGGTTTGTCCCGTAAATAATAATTTTGCCAATTGCTGAGAAATAGTACTTCCACCACCAGCACTTTGATTTTGCAACAAAACTGTTTTGACAAAAACCCGCAATAAACCTCTAAAATCAATGCCTGAATGTTCATGGTATCGAATATCTTCCGTGGCTATCAAAGCATTCACGACATTCGGTGATATTTCTTCATAAGCAACTGGTACTCGATTTTCTCGATAATATCCTGCCCCCAAAGTGCTACCATCTGCTGTAAAAACAACAGAGGCAAAATTATTTTTAGGATTTTCTAAACTATCAAAAGAAGGGATTTTACCATAGGAAGCCATGACCATCAATGCTGCAAAGCCTAATAGGCCTGCAATCAAAGCACTCCAAAGTCCAATGATAATTTTTTTATAGGTAGGTCGTCTTTCTAAGCGGATTTCTTCGCTCGTTTTA
>CAZXYA010000510.1:0-2818 GCA_964644655.1 uncultured Saprospiraceae bacterium
GAGCTGTTTTCTTTCGGGAAAGCAGACAGAATCCGGCTTATAGGTTGGTATTTATTTACAGGATGACAGGATTTTGCAAGATTAACAGGATGCCTAACAGGTCGTAGTTTATGATTGATTTATAGGATGTTGATTTTACAAAATTTTGTTTTCTTGTTATTTAAGGATTGATTTATAAATGATACCACTGGATGAACGAGCTAGGAGGATATACTACGGATTTGAACAGATTTAACGGATAGAAGACGGATTTTTTGACGTATTAGACATAAGCTATTCTCTACACCTGTTGTAAGAAAAAATCTGTGAACATCCGTTCAACCAGTCCAGATCCGTAGTACATCCTCCTAGCTCGTCTATTTTTTAGTCATCCTATCTAAACACAGTTCTCTTCACAAAATAATTTTCTGGACTCCCTTTGCTCGGTTATCTTGTAAATCTTGGATAATCCTGTTATCATGTAAGTCCGAACTCTCGCCACATCTGCAAATCAGGTGCTTTGACACTAATTTTCACAGGTTCTTTTTTTACAGGATGTATAAAAGCCAATTGATGGCAATGTAAATAAATAGAAGCATCGTCATTGGGAAATGCTGCCCCGTATTTAAGGTCGCCTTTAATCACACAATTCATAGTCGCTAATTGCACACGAATTTGGTGAGAGCGGCCCGTTTCGGGATGCACTTCCAATACCGTATGGTCGCCCAAAGCGCCAATAACTTTATAGGTAAGCGATGATTTTTTTGCTTTAGCAGTTCTTCGACCTATTTTATCGTAAGCTTTTGTCCTATTTTTGGTGGTATCTTTTAATAAATAATGAACCAAGGTTCCTTCTAATTCTGGCGGTCGATTTTGAGTAATCGCCCAATAGGTTTTATCAACTTTTCTATCTCGAAATAATTCATTCATTCTCGTCAAAGCCTTACTCGTTCGAGCAAAAACAACCACTCCGCTCACAGGTCGGTCCAAGCGATGGATAATCCCTAAAAACACATCACCTGGTTTATTATAGCGATCTTTGATGTATCGTTTGACCCAATCTGCTAAAGTTCTATCCCCAGTAGCATCCCCTTGTACCAATAATCCTGCTGGTTTGTACACCGCAATTAAGTGATTGTCTTCGTGTAACACATGTATATTCATGGCGCAAAAGTAGTTTTTTTTTAGTTATGAGTTGTGAGCGATAAGTTATGAATTTGTCGAAACTCATAACTTATCACTCATCACTCATAATTACTTAATAGCCCTAGTCATTTCTCGTTTCCCAGGCGGACCTTTTAAAGCTTCGATTTGAAAACCAACCGCTTTTAAGGTCCGTTTAACCACGCCTTTAGCACAATAAGTCGTTAAAACACCTTCTTTTTTTAGGGCTTTATACATAGTCCCTAAAACATCGGCTTCCCATAATTCTGGTTGAGAATTAGGTGCAAAAGCATCAAAATAAATGATGTCGAATTGATTGTCATACTCAATCGCTTCAAATTTAATTTGTTGTTTGTTGAACTGAAATCGTTCCGTAATTGCTAGGCTTCTTGCCCAATCGGCGGAATGCATTTGTAAAAATTGGGCTTGGGAAGCTTTCTTATTTAAAAGGGAAGGGTAATTAAGGGTAGTAGCTTGTTGAAGGGAAATTGGGTAGGCTTCAATAGCAGTATATTGAATAGATAAATCCCTTTTCTCCGCTTCTAATAGGGTCATGTAGGCATTTAAGCCCGTACCAAAACCAATCTCTAAAATACGGATGTCATTTTGTAGGACGGCTTTAAAACGCAAAGCTGCATTAATAAATACATGCTGTGTTTCCTGAATGGCACCATATTTAGAGTGATAGCTAACGCCAAATTGCTCAGAAAAAAGAGAATGCGAACCGTCTTCTGTCTCGAATAAGGAGTTGGGCATGTTGTCAGTTTGCCTGTTGTCGGTTGTCAGTTAAATTCACAACTGACAACCGACAACTGATTATGCCGCTTGCAAATTACTACGAATTCCACCAACGGTAATATCCAAATGAGAGGTATCAAAAACGCACATGCCATCTTGAATCAATAAGGCTTGTGGAGATTGATGCTGTACACCAAAAACTTCGGCTACCGCATTAGACACACTTCTATAATTTAATAAATCTAAGTAGTAGGCATCAATTTCGCCATCTTCAAAATCCCATTTACCTTCTACTCGATGTTTTGCCATAGAGCTAATTGGGCAAGTCAAGCTATGTTTAAAAATCAGACAAGG
The DNA here is from genome assembly GCA_964644655.1 of uncultured Saprospiraceae bacterium. Classification (GTDB taxonomy): domain Bacteria; phylum Bacteroidota; class Bacteroidia; order Chitinophagales; family Saprospiraceae; genus JAFMDF01. Next base: position 2,236 of record CAZXYA010000510.1, read on the forward strand.
GACTGATTTAGATTTTTCAATAATTTTGTTAATTTGTTTCTCACTAGTTAAAGCTGTCCAGTTCATCTGAAAAAGTTTATTATGTTTGGTGAATATAGAAAAGGAGAATGGAGTTGACCGAATAGAGATTAGAGACAGTTTCCTATATTTATCTCTACTCTCTGTTCTCTAATCTCACTTCTTGAAAATTAAAAAACCATTACAAAAATGCAACGGTTTTTTAAAGTTGATATAGAATTATTCTTTTACAAGAATTGCATTTCTATTTATTCAACAACACTAATGCTAGACTGGTTCATAGAAAAGTCACTTGGACAGCCAACTCCTTTGTTACAAGACTGACTTGCAAAAGCAAATGCTACTAAAATGACTAGTGGGATTATCTTTTTTGCTAATTTCATCGCTAATGATTTATTTTTTGATTGAATAATTATGGGCAAATAGTCCTTTTTTCTCAAAGAGAACGTTTTAAAAAGAAATATTGGTACAAATTTACTAGAAATATTTTGGTTTCGGCTATTTTTGGCGAGAAATAGGTAGGAAGGAGATAAGGTAATGAGGTAATAAGGTAGCAAGGTGATGA
>CAZXYA010000510.1:2828-6863 GCA_964644655.1 uncultured Saprospiraceae bacterium
GGAGGCAGAGAGGCAGACGGGCGGAAAGGCGGACAGGTATGACTACCTTCCTAGCCTTTCCGCCTCTTCGCCTCTTCGCCTTTCCGTCTACTCAACCAATAAATATGAAAGTACACTTAATAGCGACAGGTGGTGCCGTGATGCACAATTTAACGATTGCCTTACATTTATTGGGACATGAAGTAACGGGGTCTGATGATGAGATTTATAATCCTGCTAGAGATAGATTGGCAAAATATGGATTACTGCCTGATGGAATGGGCTGGAACACAGACCGAATTACTTCGGATTTAGATTGTATTATTCTAGGCATGCACGCCCGTATCAATAATCCAGAACTGAAAAAAGCACAAGAATTAGGCATTCGCATCTATTCCTTTCCTGAATTTATTTATGAACAAAGCAAAGAAAAAAAGAGAATTGTGGTTGCAGGAAGTCATGGTAAAACAACCACGACTTCTATGATAATGCATGTGTTGAAGGTTTGTGGACTGCAATTTGATTATTTGGTAGGTGCCCAATTAGCAGGTTTTGAAACGATGGTACAAATTACGGATGCACCAGTAATAGTTTTGGAAGGCGATGAATACCTATCTTCTCCAATTGACCGCCGTCCAAAAATTATGCATTATCGACCACATGTGGCGATTATTACAGGCATTGCTTGGGATCATATTAATGTTTTCCCAACTTTTGAAGGCTATGTGGGCGAATTCCAAAAATTTGTGGATACCATTCAAACAGATGGCAAACTGTATTATTATGGAAAAGATGCCGAACTGCCAGCTATTGCGGAAAAGACAACAGCCAATATTCAAACAATGGCTTATCATGGATTTAATTTTGAAATTATTGATGGGCAGACCACTTTAATTAAAGACAATGGCGAAAAAATTCCACTACAAATTTTTGGTAAACATAATTTAGAAAACCTACAAGCAGCGTATTATGCGTGTATAGCCGCTGGGGTGAGTGATGATCAGTTTTTTGAAGCCATCCAATCTTTTAAAGGGGCAGCGAAACGTTTGCAATTGATTAAAAAAGCGGAGCATACCATTGCTTATCGAGATTTTGCCCACGCCCCTTCCAAAGTAAAAGCAACAGTAGAAGCCTTAAAGAAACAATATCCAAAAAGGAAATTAGTCGCTTGTGTAGAATTACATACTTTTAGTAGTCTCAATAAAGCGTTTTTACCTCAATATAAAGGGGCTGTAGAAGCAGCAGATTTTGCCTATATTTTCTTTAGTGAACATACTTTGAAAATGAAAAAATTGCCGCCAATTACAAAGGCAGATATTCAAGCTAATTTTGGACATAAAAGATTAAAAGTATTTAACCATCGAGGGGAATTACACCGAGCTTTGAAAAATCATAAATGGACTCATAAAAATTTATTGATGATGAGTTCTGGGACTTTTGATGGGACGGAGTTTGAGGAATTGGCAGATTTGCTTTTTTGATGCTACTGGATGGTTGACCTTCAGTCAACCTGCTTTTTATCTAATCAATAGGTTGACTGAAGGTCAACCATCCAATAAAACGAAAACCATGCTTAATCGAAGAATTTTTATCAAAAACACCACTTTAGCAGCAACTGCCTTATCTCTTGGTGGACTAACTGCCTGCACCAATAATTCCAATACAAAATCAATTCCTAAAATGCCCACACCAAAAGCGATTACTCCTTTAAAAATATCCTTAGCCCAATGGTCCCTCAATCGAGCATTTTTTGCCAATAAATTGGATGCAAAAGATTTTGCCAATATTGCGATGAATGATTATGGTATTTCGGCGGTAGAATACGTTAATGGCTTTTATAAAGACTCCGCATCAGATGAAATTTTTTGGCAAGACATGAAAAAAAGGTCAGAAGCAGCAGGCGTTAAAAATTTATTGATAATGGTGGATGACGAAGGTGATTTAGGGAATAGTGATAATACAGAAAGAAAAAAGGCGGTAGAAAATCATTATAAATGGGTGAATGCGGCCAAAATATTAGGCTGCCATTCCATTCGAGTGAATGCTTTTGGAGAGGGCACAGAAACGGAACTACATAATGCTTTAGTAGACGGCATGGGGCAATTATGTGATTATGCTGCAAAGGAAAATATCAATATATTGATTGAAAATCATGGATTATGGAGTTCTAATGGTCAATTTATTACAAATGTGATTAAAACAGTCAATCGACCTAATTTTGGCACTTTGCCAGATTTTGGCAATTGGTGTTTAAATGAAAAATGGGGAAGTACGCAAAATAATAAATGTAACGAAGTGTATGATCGGTATCAAGGAGTTGCCGAATTTTTGCCTTATGCCAAGGGCTATAGTGCCAAATCCTATAAATTTGACGAAAATGGAGACGAGACGATTATTGATTATTATAAAATGCTGCAAATTGCCAAAGATGGCGATTATGATGGCTATATAGGTATCGAATTTGAGGGCGAAACGATGAGTGAACCTGATGGGATTCGGGCGACTAAGGCTTTATTAGAAAAGGCTTGGACGAAGGTTAATGCTTCATCTAAATAACCCAAGTTGCGAACAATGCTAAAACTGGTAGTAAAGCCTTCAGGCTTTACTACCAGTTGCAACTCGAATTAAACAATTAACGAATGTTTTTAAACCTAAATTTCAGCAATCTACAATACCAAAAACAGCAATTACGAGTCTGGTTTATGCTTTTAATCTGCTTGCCGTTTTTTACCATAATTAATCAAATAAATGCTCAACCTACCATTGAATTAATAGAAATTGCTAGTGGATTCAGTACTCCTGTCGATATAGCGCATGCAGGAGATGACCGTTTATTCGTGGTAGAACAAACTGGAAGGATACGAGTAATTGATGGTAACCAACAAGTAGCAACCAGTCCATTTCTGGATATTAGAAATAAAATAAGATTTGGTGGAGAAAGAGGGCTTTTGGGAATGGCTTTTCATCCTGATTTTAGTAATAATGGCTTTTTTTATGTCAATTACACCAATCCTTCAGGCGATACACATATTGCTCGTTTTCAGGTAGCAACAGGGGAAACAACGGCGGATCCTAATAGTGAATTGATTCTATTAACTATTGACCAGCCTTTTGCCAATCATAATGGAGGAGCCCTAAAATTTGGTCCAGAAGGCTTTTTGTATATTGGTCTAGGAGACGGTGGATTGTTTGATGACCCTAATAATGCGGGGCAAGATAATCAATCTTTGTTAGGCAAAATGTTGCGGATTGATGTGGATAATGGCACGCCTTATTCGATTCCAACAGATAATCCTTTTGTCAATAATGCTGATTTCAGAGAAGAAATATGGGCTTCTGGATTAAGAAATCCATGGCGATTTAGTTTTGACCGTATGACAGGTGATTTATGGATAGCAGATGTAGGGCAAGATAGCCAAGAAGAAGTCAATTTTATACCGATTAGTGAAGCAGCAGGATTAGATTTTGGCTGGCGTTGCTATGAAGGTAGCAATTTGTTTAACCCAGTTGGTTGTGCGGATGAAAGCACTTTCTTTTTTCCAGTCTTTACTTACCCAACTATCCCATCTGTGGGAGAATCTGTAACTGGCGGCTACGTTTATCGGGGAATGCAAAATACAGATTTAGTAGGACAATACATTTACGGAGATTTTGTTTCCGGTCGAATATGGTCTTTGGAACTAGTGGATAATGAATGGAAAAATATCGAAATATTGAGCATTGGCCTAAATGAAATTAGTACCTTTGGAGAAGATGCGACTGGCGAACTTTATTTAGCGGCTTATAGCTCAGGCACCATCTTTCAAATTCAACAAGCGATTACTAGTTCAGTTGAAGAAAATTTGGAAGCTGAGTTGATTACTGTCTATCCTAATCCAAGTCAAGAAACATTAATTGTAAAACTGAAAGAACCAAATAATCTTCCTAGTAAATTGACTATTATCAATACAAAGGGACAAATCGTTTATCATCATCCTTCGAGCATCGAGCAAACAACTTCAATTGATATTTCAGATTTAAGCGCTGGTATTTATTATATTTTTTTGGAAACGAAAT
>CAZXYA010000511.1:0-6847 GCA_964644655.1 uncultured Saprospiraceae bacterium
AATCCGTTGCTAATTATTTTTTAGCAACGGATTAAGTTAGCAACGGATTTTTATCACTTTTTTATCTGAACGCTATATCTCCGTAATTCTGAACAGCCCAACTCCAGAGGTCTAGGGATAAAATCTTAATATATCTCTTAGTCCTCTAAGTATTTTATATATTTCACAGCTCAGAGAGCTGTGTTACCTAAATTCAAATATTTTGAAATTTTGTAGCAAATGCGGTAATGAAGTCACCCTAAAACCAGTACCTGATGACCATCGCCCCCGATATGTTTGTGATGGCTGTGAGATGATTCACTACCAAAATCCAGTTATTGTAACAGGTGCTTTGCCTATTTGGGAGGACAAGGTGATGTTATGTAAAAGAGGCATTTCTCCTAGAAAAGGGTATTGGAATGTGCCCGGTGGTTATATGGAAAATGGAGAAACGGTAGAAGAAGGGGCTATTAGAGAAGTCTATGAAGAGACCCTTTCTAAAGTGACTATTACCAATTTACACATGGTTTATAGTATTCCTAGAATCAACCAAGTTTATATGCATTTTTTGGCAGATTTGCAGGCTTTGGATTATCAACTCACCCCAGAAAGTATCGAAATAGAATTATTTACAGAGGAAGAAATTCCTTGGGATGATATTGCCTTTCCATCCTCCAAATTTACACTAAAACGATATTTTGAAGATCAGAAAAAAGGAATTCGTCAGGTGCATTTAGGGAAGTTTGAGTGGTCAACAAAATTATAAGAATTACAACTTTGTTTTATTCACAAAATGAGTGAATAAATTATCAAGTAATTTGGTAAGATTAAAATAATAGTACAAAAAAATTTGTATCTTTGAATTAATAAAAACAAATCGTTTTATTTTTCCAACGATTAAATACATTGAATTTATTTTAAATTAATGCTATGAATATAGTATCATTTTTTGCAGGTGCAGGTGGATTAGATTTAGGTTTTCAAAAAGCAGGTTTCAATATAATTTGGGCTAATGAATATGATAAAGATATATGGGAAACTTACAAAAAAAATCACAAACATACCACATTAGACCAGAGAAGCATAGCCAATATAAAAACATCTGAAGTCCCTGAATGTGATGGAATTATAGGAGGTCCTCCATGCCAAAGTTGGAGTGAAGCAGGAGCTTTAAGAGGAATAAATGATAAAAGAGGTCAACTATTCTATGATTTTATCAGAATTTTAGATGCTAAAAAACCTAAATTTTTTCTAGCAGAAAATGTTAGTGGAATGCTACTACCTCGCCACAAAGAAGCATTAGAAAATATAAAAGAACTTTTCAAAAATGCAGGCGATGGATATGAATTATCCTTCCAATTATTAAATGCAGCTAATTTTGAAGTTCCTCAAGATCGTAAAAGAGTTTTTTTCATAGGAATAAGAAAAGATTTAGGCTTTAAGTTTGAGTTTCCTAAATTATTTGTAAAAAAAATCACTCTATATGAAGCTATAGGAGATTTAAAAAATAGTGTAGTTTCGGCAAAGGAGGGAAATAAAACAAATATTGAAAATTGGAAAATCTCTAATCACGAATACATGATAGGAGGTTTTTCCTCTATGTTTATGTCTAGAAATAGAGTAAGGGGGTGGGACGAACAATCTTTTACTATTCAAGCTGGTGGGCGACATGCCCCTTTACACCCTCAAGCTCCAAAGATGAAATTTATAGAACAAAACAAACGAATCTTTGTACCAGGAAAAGAAAGTTTATATAGACGGTTAAGTGTTAGAGAATGTGCTAGAATCCAAACATTTCCAGATTCTTTTACTTTTTATTATACCAATATTGCGGCAGGTTATAAAATGATTGGTAACGCCGTTCCTGTCAATTTAGCAAAACACTTAGCTATAAGTATCAAGCAACAAATCACAACAATAAATAAAGAAAAGATTGATTCTTCGCAAAAGGTACTTACTTTAGATAATAAACTATCTTGAATCAATGGCTAAGCAAATAAGAAACGGAAAAGCTTTTGAGTATGCTTTACTTTATGAAAGCTTTGAAAGGTTAAAAGTTATCACTAATGTATCTATCAAAGAAAATAACTCTTATCGCATCGCAAAAAAATTCTTTGATAGCTTTAAGAAAGCAGATCAAGAAGTTTTTAGCATAACTGCTAGTTCAGCTATCAATTTTTTAATTGATATAGAACCAAGACTTACAAATAGTATCAATAAAGATGATATACTAACACTTGAATTGGTGAGCGATAAAGAAGGACAGTCAGGCGATGTTAGAGATCTCATCTTAATCCGAGCATTACAAAAATGGGAAATTGGTATTTCGGCAAAAAATAATCACAAAGCAGTAAAACATTCACGACTATCTCTTCGCCTTAATTTTGGAAAGAAATGGGTAAATCTCCCATGTTCAGATACTTATTTTAAAGAAATCAAACCCATCTTCGACATGCTGAATGTTTTAAAGAAAAAAGATAAATCGATGAAGTGGGATGCAATTGAAAAGATGCATCAAAAAGTTTATGTCCCCATTTTAGATGCTTTTAGAAAAGAATTACTCAAGCTTGATAAAGAAAACCCAAAAATTTTAGCTGAAAGGCTTGTACAATATTTGATTGGGAACAAAGATTATTATAAAATTATCAAACAGAAACAAAAAGTAGTAATTGAAGCATATAATCTTCATGGTACTTTAAATTTACCTTTCAAAAAATTTAAACCTAAAGCAAAAATTCAAAAACTCAAATTGCCCACAAGGTTAATTGAAATCGTCTATAAAACTAATTCTCTCACCACTTTAATTGTTTCTTTAAACGAAGGGTGGCAAATATCGTTTAGAATTCATAGTGCTAAATCAACTGTTGAACCATCCCTTAAGTTTGATATAAATCTAATTAGTTCTCCTCAAACTTTATTTACCAATCATCTAATTATTGGTTGAGAGGAGTCATAAATAATTAGTTCTCCTCACAACCAACAATTACCAATCTTCAAAAACATCATTTTCATTCGGCTATCGCCCCATAAATAATAGCGTAAAATCTATCCCAAAAATCAGGACGGACAAAAGGAATAATTTGCGTCATTCCTACAAAAGTTAGTTCCTCTGCTGGGTCAATAAAAAACTTGGTATTAAAAGCGCCTCCCCATTCAAAAGTTCCAGGGGATTTAGGGTTGATAGATTGCCCTTCGGCTGTTTTTAAAGAAAACCCTAGTCCATAAGTAAGCCCTGGTTTCTTACTAAACCCTTTACCGTTTTCGTTTTGCCGGATTAATTGATCGGAAGTCATTACGTCAATCGTCTTTCTACCTAATATTCTTACGCCATTATAACTACCACCATTGCAAAGTGCTTGAATAAATTTGGCATAATCCATAGTTGTTCCTGACAAACCACCACCTCCTGCATAGTGGTTATTATCCGCAAGATTGGGGTAATTGGGATCTAATCCAAAAGAATTATCGGCCATTACCATTTGCTTCTGCTCATTATATGTATAGATGGGAACCAATCGATCCTGCTTTTCTTTAGGTAAATAAAAACGTGTATCGTTCATTCCTAGGGGGTCAAAAATATTTTTTTGGAAGTATTGATTCAAAGGCATACCTGAAACCACTTCTACTATTCGCCCTAAAATCTCCATATTCAGACCATACATATATTGCGTACCTGGCTGATAAATCAAAGGTGCTTGTGCTATTTGATTGGCCATTTCAGCTGTACTCATGGTGGGATGAGATAAACCAAACTGGTTGGCATTATTCTTTATATAAACCGCCTGAATTTTACCCGGATTAAAAGTAGGATAAGAGATACCTGACGAATGCGTCAAAAGATGACGAATGGTAATGGGGCGTTCTACTGGAACCGTTGTGTAACTTGAATCTGCTGGATTGAAAGTGTCTAAAACTTGGGATTTACCAAAGGCAGGAATATAAAAAAAAATAGGATCATCTAAACCTAGTTTCCCTTGCTCAAATAGTTGCATAATAGAAACCGTTGTCACCGCCTTGGTCATGGAGGCTAAACGGAAAATATCATTCTTTTGGTAAGTTGTAGTTTTATCTAAAGTAGTATGTCCCACATTTTTATAATAAACGACTTTTCCTTTCCGAGCGATTAAAAATACACCTCCTGGCATAGTTCCTTCTCCAATATATTTTTGAATATGTGCATCTAATAAGGCTAGCCTTTCAGCAGACATGCCTACCTCTGCTGGTGTCCCTTGCATCAAATCTCCCTTGGCAGATTGGGCAAAAGTTAGTATAGAAATAGAAAGAAAAAACAAAAGGGTGAGTAGTTGACGCTTCATTATATGATATATTTTAAGTATTTGTGAAAAATTAGTACGAAAATACTAAAAAAATCAAACTCTTTCTAATCGAACGGGATATGTTCTGCCAGAATACCATTGGGTGACATAAATATTCTCGTCTCTGTCCACACAAACATCATGTGGATTTAAGAAGGTACTTTCATCTGCGTTTGGTGCTGCTAATATTCCTTCTTTATAAATAGGTGCAGAAGCGCCTGGAATCGAGACGACTTGGTCATTTTTATCTAAAATGGCAACAGCACCATCATAACCCCACCAAGTTTTAGTGGCAATGACTGCAAAATAAAGATGGTCATTACGCAAGACAGGACGGCAAATATCACAGCCTGTTAACTTTATGGTTTTTAGATGTTGACCTTCCATAGAAAAACGTTTAAATTCTTGGCTCGCTCTTGAGGTAATCAATAATTCTGGTTGGTCATCTCTTAAATCGACCGTTACTCCATGACAACAATCAAATTGATCATCCCCATCGCCTTTACCACCAAAATGTCGAATGTATTCCCCATTAGCGGCATATTGCGTTATAAAATTTAAACCATAACCATCCGCCACATAAAAATCGCCATTTGGGGCTACTGCAACTTCCGTTGGTTTCCATTGTTTCGCTTCTTTATAAGCACTAATTTCTTTGGGAAAATCTAGGGTCATCAATACTTTACCATCCAAAGTCGTCTTAAATACCTTATTAATTTCTGAGTCCGTGATAAACAAAAATTCCTCGCTCCCCTCTTTGGATAAAGTTAATCCATGTGCACCGGGAGTATTCAAAGTCCATGTTTTAAGTACCTTCCCAGATTTATCGTAAATAATGACGTTATTTTTGACATGATCTGTCAATAAAATTAATCGACCTTGACCATCTTCCACCATTTCATGGCAATTTTTCACAGGAATCTTTGCTGGATTTTGATTGCCCCAAGCCTTGTCTACATGGTACCTAAAATCTCCATGCCCTACCAATGCGCCTAATTCTTTTTTTGAATGGTGAATATTAAAGTTGGCATGTGGGAGGATAGCTGCACTTGACATGAGTGCTGTATTCTTGAAAAAATTTCTACGTTTCATATTATTTAATTTTTTATGATTTTACCATATCCACGATTCCAAAATAAAAACTACTCATTTTACGATAATTTTAATTATTTTTGAAGCAAACAATTAAAAAGTGATTAACTTAAATCAAAACATTCCCACTATACCTTCCTATTTAATTTATGAGCAATTAGACGGAATCCCTGTGTATTATAATGGGTATAAGGCTGTTTTGAACAAAACCAAAACTTTTGAAGACATAATTGGTTATGGAGAATTACAATGGCTTATTTTAAATACTTTAGGAGATTATCTTAAAGAACATCTTCCTAAAACCTATAAAGTTTTGACTGGTGAAGGAGGATTACATCTTGGGCATAAAAAGAATTTATCCTTAGATATGAGTATCTTCTTAAAAAAGCAGTTATCCTATAAAACTTTAAAAAATAAGTACACTAAAAAGATTCCTCAAGTAGTTATCGAAGTAGATACTAAAGCCGACCCTGATGTTTTCCAAAAATCTAATTATTATACCGTCAAAACTCAACAACTATTAGATTTTGGTGTACCTATGGTTGTTTGGTTGTTTACTGATTCTGAAAAAGTAACTATTGCCACTAATAACGAACCTTGGTTAACCCTCAATTGGGCAGATAAAATAACCGTTTTAGACCATACTTTTTCTATTCAAAAAATATTGGAGGAAGCCTAATCCAATATGCAGTTGACAGTAAGCAGTTCTCAATGAATGACAAACTCAATCACAATAATTTTAAAAATTTCTAATAATATTTAATAATCAGGCCAAAATATCCTTCACCACCTTCCCGTGTACGTCGGTCAAACGATATCGCCTCCCCTGAAACTTAAAAGTCATTTGTTCATGATTAATGCCTAATAAGTGCAGTAAAGTCGCTTGAAAATCATGGACATGCACACCATTAGTTTGCACATTATAACCAAAGTCATCCGTCGTTCCATAAGAAAAACCAGCTTTTACCCCAGCTCCTGCCATAAACATCGTAAAACATTTTGGGTGATGGTCTCTACCATAATTATCTACGGTTAATTGCCCTTGCGAATAACTGGTCCGACCAAATTCGCCTCCCCAAATAACTAAGGTGTCTTCTAGTAAACCTCTTTGTTTTAAGTCGGTAATTAGCGCAGCCGTTGCTTGATCGGTTTCTTTACATTGGGTTTTAATGGCACTTGGTAAAGCCCCATGTTGATCCCAACCTTGATGGTATAATTGGATGAATTTAACATCTTTTTCTGCCAATCTTCTGGCCAAAAGGGCATTCGCAGCATAAGTTCCTGGGATTCGACTATCTTCCCCGTACATATCATAAATATAGTCTGGTTCCCCTGAAATATCCGTTACCTCTGGTACAGAAGTTTGCATTCGGTAGGCCATTTCATATTGGGCAATACGTGCTTCAATTTCTGGGTCTGCAATTTGTTCAAATTGTATTTCTTGTAATTTTTTCAAATAA
>CAZXYA010000512.1:0-6834 GCA_964644655.1 uncultured Saprospiraceae bacterium
AAGAACAAAATAAAACTATCATTTTGGGTATCTTATTTATTACCTGCTCCCTTAAATTGAGAAGTTGTCGGTTGTTAAGTACCATTAGTAATAAATGGAATCTCAATCAACAGAACAAATATAAGCGATTAATTTCACTACTGCTTTGTGGGCAAAATCAAAAACGCTATCTTAGGGCTTGCATAGAAATAACCGCTACAAATTTGGACTAGAATTTTTGTTTTCAGACTAAGCGTTAAAATAGGAGTTTAGTAACGAAGTATGAAGGCAAATAGACAGTATCAATTGGAGGGTTTATTTTTACGCAAGCCTTTAACGCTTAAGCATCCAATAACTGCAATCTATAAAGAAATAATCATGGATAAAAAATACCACATTTTATATGTGGATGATGAACCCGATAATTTAACGGCTTTTCGTGCAGTATTGCGGCGGTATTATGAAATACATACTGCACAAAGCGGGGAAGAAGCATTAACAAGATTAGCGGAGAAGGAGATAGATTTAGTGATTAGTGATCAACGGATGCCAAAAATGACAGGAGTAGAGCTTTTTGAACAAATAAGTGGTAAATATCCTGATATTATTCGGATGGTCTTAACTGGTTATAGTGATGTGCAATCCATTATTGATGCCATTAATAAAGGAAAAGTCAGTCATTTTATAACGAAACCTTGGAACGTTAAAGAATTGCGGTTGATTCTAGATAAAGCTTTAGAAACTTACGCATTAAGAGGGAGAAACAAAGCGCTGGAACAAGAGAATAGCCAACTAATGGTGAAGACAGCTCGAATGGAAAAAGAACATATCTTATCTCAATATGAAATTCTAAAAAATCAAATTAATCCCCATTTTTTGTTCAATAGCATGAACATCTTATCTTCTTTAATTCCAAGAAGCCCACAAACCGCAGTCAAGTTTACCAAACAATTTTCCAAAGTATTTCGTACCTTATTAGAAATGAATGAGGAATTGACTATTCCTTTAGAACAGGAACTAGATTTTATTAAGTCTTATTTGTTTTTACAAAAAATGCGTTTCGATAAAAGCTTGCAAATTCAAGTAAGAATTGCTAAAAGTAAATTGCCCTTACAATTGCCGCCTTTTGGTCTACAATTATTAATTGAAAATGCAATCAAGCATAATATTATTTCAGAGGAAATGCCCTTAAAGATTTCCATTTCTAATGATCAAAATTATTTGAAGGTAGAAAATAACTTACAACTTAGAGGAGGTAATCGGACTTCAACAGGTATCGGACTTAAAAATTTAAAAGCCAGATATAAAATGTTGACAGATATGCCCGTCATCTTAGAAAATGATGGTAATTTTTACGCTGCTAAAATCCCTTTAATTGCTTAATAAAAGTATACTTTCAGATAAAAAGTTGTAACTATTTAGCAGAGGGCGAAGTGCAGAGGACTTAGGATGTACAAATTTAGAAAACCACTAAAAATTTGACTTACTAAGTCGATACATTTACAATTTACAGTTTTAGTTCCTGTGCTGAATAAATACAAAATATTTTGTTTTCTTTCCAAATACCGCAACAAATTAGTAAGATTTTACTAAAACTATTTTAATTTTAGACGATAAAGTTGCGCAACTTTAAAAAGTTGAGTAGCTTGTGATTCTATATAGTATTTATATAAGCATCGACTAAACTTCTATGACAAAACAATTACACAAATGATTAGAGCAGTTATTGTAGAAGATCAACTAGACGGATTAAATAATCTAAAGAATATACTAAAAGCAAATTGCCCAGAAGTAAAGGTTGTCGCAACCGCTAATAGTATAGCGCAGGCGGTAAAAATGTTCCGCAAGCCCGACTTAAAGCCCAATGTTGCTTTCCTAGATATTCATCTTCAAGATGGCTTGATATTCGAAGCCTTAAATCAATTACCACAAGTTAATTTTGAACTCATTTTTGTTACGGCTTTTGAGAAGTATGCTATCAAAGCTTGTCAGTATGCTTCTATTGGTTTTATTATGAAACCAATAGATGCGGATGAATTGGTAGAGGCGGTTCAGAGAATACCAGAACAGAATGAGGAAATTCAAAAACGATACGACCTTTTTTCAAAAGTTTATAATAATCCAAATGCTTTTGAAAAACTGAGCATTTCAGCCGTAGATGGTATTTATTTTGTGCATATCCGTGATGTCTTACGTTTGGAGGCAGAAGATAATTATACGCATATTTACCTTAAAAATGGTAGTAAAATTACCGCTTCTAGAACCATCAAATGGTATGAAGAACTCTTGGAACCAATGAATTTTTATCGAGTTCATAAGCGCCATGTCATCAATCTAAATTACATGCAAAAATTTGTCAAAGGAGACGGTGGTTATTTAGTAATGGACGACGGCATGAATATTGAAGTTTCTCGACGACGACGCCCTGCTTTTATGGAGCAGATGCGGAAATTGCAAGAAGGGATTTAAACAAATGATGAATGATGAATTGAGGATGGTCCCCTTGCAACATCATCTTTGTAGGCTGAATCTTTTATTAGTTCACTCGCTCATATTTTCCGTAAAACCAAAAAGGTGGACTCAAAGATAAATCATCTTCACTATAATATCCCCAGCCAATTATTTCGTAAAATTGCGCATCAACCGTCTCTCTAAAATATTCTATTTTTTGAGGGGAAGTTTCTTCTCTATGCCAAATAATCGTATTTTTATTTTCTAAAAAACCATCATGAATAACGGTATCATCAGGTTTGATGACTACACATAGTAATTTGCCTCCCTCCACTTTATTAACGCCTTTTGCCACCACTTTTTTGCCACTCTCTGGATAAAAATCAGTTATAACTACTCTTTGAAAATAAGGTGTTTCTGAAGTATAGATTTGCTCTACCTCTATTGTAGCATTAAGCGCCAGACCTTTCTTCTTCAAATTTTTGATGGAAATATCTTTTAAATCAATAGTTCCCTTCTTCTTCCTTTTACTATCTGTATAAATTTTAAATTGCCCTTTCCATTTACCGTCTAAGAGTTGATACGCATCCGCAAATTTTTTATCTGCCTCCGTTACTGTTGGGATGATGCTTAAATCATCAATAGCTGGGGTGGATTGGCATTGTATGAAGTTAATACTGGAAATTAAGAGGAATAAGAATTGGAGAAATTTCATTATTTTTGATTATGATAAGTCAATAAGAATAGGAGGATTCACAGGTCTTAAATAAGAATTTATATTAGTTCACAGAGCTATCTTACATCCAACTGCGATTATCTACCTCCACTTTATACAACACATAATTAGTAATTTGTTGTGCCTTTTCAAGCGATATATAAGGAATCCGTACTGAACCAGCAGCGGTATAAAAATATAAATCTGCTACGTCTTTTCGTCGTTGGTAAATACTTTGTCGAGTTTTAACTGCTTGCACTTTATACCATTTTAATAAGGTAAATTGAGTACCTAAGATACCATGTTCTGTCAGAATTCCTTCTTCGCTTAAATGAAATTTCCAGTTTCTATGAAAAATTCTGCTGGTAAAAAACACAATAATGGGCCAGATTAACGCCAAAGCCGCAATCAAAAGTGATTGGTTCAGATAAGCATTTAGCCCAAGGATCAAAGCTGGAATTCCTCCTAAATATAAAACCCTACGTCCAATGATAAGCGGGCTAATTCCATGTACCTTATAATTAAGGCGCTGTTCTTCTGGAAAATAGGTTGTTCTTACGGTATTAATTTGATGTTCATAACAACCGGGAACATTGATAGCTTGCCGAGTATTTACAGCAGCACTTGACGCTTGAAATAAGCCTAATTGAAAAATACCAAACATTCTTTTTAAAATAGAATCACGCCAACGAATTAACTGGATTTTATTGATGTTAGCAGAGGCTTCTCTTTTGGTAAATAATCCAGAAATGACTTTAAACCCAACTTTTGTTCGGAAAAATTTAAGATTAAAATGTTGAAAAACAGTTGAAACTAAAGAAATTAAGACAGAAAAGACAATCAACGCAACTATAAGATATGTACTAAAATAAAAAATAGTACCAAAACCTAAATCCTCTATGAAATAATCAGCAATGTTATCTCCTTGTTGATAATCTGGGAAAAAATCTTCTAAAGTCTGAAATATCCAAAAACCAAAGCCCATAATAATCCCTAAACCACGGATATGATTTTGGCTAACCCCTACTTTCAATAAATCTAAAGGACTCAGTTCCATTAATAAATTAGCGGTAGGAGCTTCTATTTCTGCAACATCCACCACTTCCTGTTCGGTCGTTTGTAGTTTTGCTTTTTCAGTCATAATAAAAGCTCGAATCGCTTCGGCTTTTTTTCTAGTAATTGCTTGTAGAGAAATTTCTTTTTGAGTAGATCCTGCAGAATCGATCTCCAAACTAACAACATTAAAGGCTCGATGAATTAAATTTTGTTCAAAATTGATGGTTTGAATTCTATCAAACGGTAGATTAATCTTCGTTTTATTGAATAGTCCTTTTTCAATAATGAACTCATCATCTTTGATGTAATAGTAAAATTTGAAATAGGCAATAATAGAACCTATAGCAGAAAGAGCACCTATAGCAAATAAAATACGGGTAAAATACGGATCTTCACCACCGCCACTACTTTTAGTTTGAAAATCAAAATTATTGAGAATAACCACCAAAAGAATCGGCCAAAACTGTCTAATGATTTGTTCAATTAGCTTTTGAACAATCAAAAAAATAGCAATGGGTGATTGCCGTCTTCGTGTTGCAAAATTATTAGTCAATTGATTCTCTTCCATTTGTATTGGAACTTTCTAAATTAATGGATGGGATAAATTCAGTTGTCTCAGTTATGGCCTCCTTCTCTGCCTCCTCCACGGTTTTATTAATTATAAAATCTTTAATCCTCTGTGCCGTATCTGCTTTAAGGCCGGGAATAGACAAATCGCTATTGCTTCCTCCTGCCGTAAAAATTTGTAAGGTATGTAAATCAAACATTCGTTGAATAATCCCTTGACTTACTTCACAATGTTGCACCCGATTAAATGGGATAGTAGTTGTTGTTTTAAAAATGACACCCTGCCGATGCACCAAATCTTTATCCCTCAGCATATATCCACGAATTTTATAGCCCATTCTCGTTAAAATAAAAGAGGCAATTGCCCATAGTATCCAGCCAGTAACTAGCCCCCAAAATAGTTTCAAATTATCAGAAAGGTCGGTTAGTAAATAAGCCATGACTAAACCAAATCCAAGCATCATAAAAAAGATAAAACTACCAATATATCGAACAACTAAATAATTTTCATCTAACTGCTGAAAATTGCCCGTTTCTACCTTTGGGAGTGCATCAATGTTAATTTCGTAATTTTCAAAAATCATTTAATCTAGGTTATTTGTAGGTGACAGATATTAGGTGTCAGCTATTAGGCTAGATGTAATATTACCTAGCCTGATACCTGGCACTTGATACCTAATACCTCCTAATCCTCAAATAATTTAGCGTCTAAACCTGGAATAATTTTCAAAGCATTTTGGTAATAGACTTTTTTCAAAATATCATCTGGTAAATTTAAACCATACATTCTCCAGTAAGCATGATACTTTTTATAATAAGGAAAATATTCATCAGCTGTTTCCAAAACACGGAAATAAGTTGGAAATTCTTTAGGTTTGTAAGAATCCTTACCAAAAAGAATCCGATCTTGGTATTTATTGAAGAACCAATTAGCCATTCTTGGTTGACGTCCTAACTCTGCAATGACCGCACCAATGCCTACATACATATTCGGCATTGCATCCATTAAGGTAGACAGGTATTTTAAGTCATTGGCATACCATCCCATATGTGCTGCAATAAAAGTGGTGTTTGGGTGTTTCTTAAAAATATGGTGTTGTTCACTAATGATTTGTTCAAA
The DNA here is from genome assembly GCA_964644655.1 of uncultured Saprospiraceae bacterium. Lineage (GTDB taxonomy): Bacteria > Bacteroidota > Bacteroidia > Chitinophagales > Saprospiraceae > JAFMDF01. The sequence continues at coordinate 5,889 of CAZXYA010000512.1, forward strand.
AGTAAATATTTTAGGGTCTCTTTTTCGGCCAGGTCTTAATTTCAACTCCAACCATCTTTCGTTTGTTTCATCATGAGGTTTCCAAAAAGAAGCAGGATCAGCAGAGTGAATCAAAACTGGAATACCTAATTCGCCACATTTTGCCCAAACTGCATCAATTCTTGGATCGTCAATTGGGATTCTATTTCCAGCAGCATCTTCATTCCTCATACCTTGGCTTTTATAAATTTTTAATCCTCTTGCGCCGTTCGCTACATCAAATTCAAGTTGTTTAACAGTATTTTCCGTCCAATCTGGATCATCAATACTTCTCAATTCGATATTGGTAAAAACGATGAATCTATCTTTTTGTGGATGCTGATTCACTATATCCATCATATTCTTTAATCGCTGTCCTCCTCTACCACTTAAGTTTACTAAAGCGCCCATATTAAGGGTATCCATTTCTGCAAAAAGTTTATCAAAGTAGGTCACGTCATTAATCCGCCAATGATGACTATGTATGTCTAAAAATTTGAATTTAGCACTAGTTACAGGATTTTCTGGAACAACTAAAGTAGAAACTGGATCGTATATCTCAAAATCCATCACCAAAGAAGAATCTATAGGTTGTCGCTGTCCAAAGAGCGTAACGGCCATCAAACAAAATAATAAGATAAATTGATAGTGAAGTCTATTCATTTTTCGTATAAATAAGTTAATTTAAAAAGCTTAGGAATGAAATTTAAATAAATGATACAAATTTGAGTCTGTATTTTTTTCGTTAGGCAAGGCTCAAAAAACAGAGTTATGCCTTCGTATAATGAGTATTTTTGTAACGCAGCATAAAGGAAAAAAGACCAGTCAAAGTGTAATATTTATTTTTATTCCATTCCATACCGCCAAAGATACCAAATAGCGGACAAAAATTAAATAACCGTTTTTCAAGCAAAAAAGTTATACATTC
>CAZXYA010000513.1:0-6829 GCA_964644655.1 uncultured Saprospiraceae bacterium
TTATAATTATATATTTTTATTGTGGTAATTTATTACCCTTGGCGATGATATTGTTTTTAGAGTATTCCAAAAATCTCTATCATGCCATAGTAACTCTACGTCGGAATCTATACGTTCACTGTTTGCAATTATTTTTAAGTCATTTGAAATGCCATAGTTGTTAATAGACTCTGCAATGAGAGGCAATTTATAATGATCCATACCGCCTAGTTTTTTCTTAAAAAAAATAGTTTACTTAAAATATTATCCAATTCATTGGAACTAATCTTTTTTAATTCTATTAGATTAATAGAATTAATCCAAACATTAATTGTATCGTTAGCAGAAATTGTATCGTTAGCAGATTCTTCAATTTCAATCATTGTTTCTAAATTAGTATCAATCTTGTCTAAATAACGATGAACAGTAATAGAATTTTTATTAGCACTTTCTTTTGTACTAAACGCTAAATCTAATTCAGGTTCTTCTTTCCAAGATTTAATTTCTTCATTTATTATTCCCGTATAAAAAATCTTCAACGCTTTCTTTTGATTATTAGTTAAATCTTCGCTTACACTAATCTCATATTTTAATCGATTGAATGCCTCTAAAATAGCCTCCTTATTTTTTTCTTTTAAAAATCCCTTAATTTCTTTCAAAATTTTGTGAAATTCAAAGGTGGAGTAATCTTTTCTTTCTTCTGTTTTTTCAATTGAATAAACAGCATAATCCGCAGCTTTATACTTTACCAGATTGGCCTTATCTCGACCTATAAATAATTTATTATCATCTACCCATAATTCATTTTTATCAATTTCATTATTGGTTCTTATCATTACCCAAAATCCTGGTCTGAATTTATTTTGAGAAGTGCTTGAAGAATCTTTATAAGTAGTTCGAAAACCTAGTCTCAATTCCATATCCTTCATGCCAATAAAGTCCTCTATACCTTCCATTAATGGTTTTGAAATATTTAAATATTTTGTCAACTTGGAAGCGTCAAATAAAGTAGCAACAGATTCTAATAAATTTAATGACTTTTTAGCCCAGTTTTCGGTAGACATCCTAAATAAACCTGCAAAAATAGACACATCGTCTCCTATGTAAGGCGTTGGTCCAACTACCCTTGTATTAGTATATGTAATATTATCTCCTTCTTCTACTTGGTCTAACTTAGCAAGTAGTTTTGGACCTACTATGAATGGGATAGATTGCCTTTTGCCATCATATATAAAATCTACCAATACAACTGTTATAGGATTAAAACTTCTCCAGTATTCCCTTTTGTTTTTTAAAAACTGACTAACAATTCTTATGGAAAAGTAATGCTCTCCAGAGACAAAGTCCTCAAAATCATTTTCACTTTCATCTAATATTTGATGCGTATTTATCTGATAGAGTTTGTAATTATCACTAGGAGAACTCTTAATTTTCTGCCAAAGTTTGTCAAAAAGACTCATAAATTAATTTTTGTTAAAAATTTAAATCCGAAGAATAATTGAATACATCTTCTTTATTAAATTTAATTGGAAAATTATGGGTAAAAGCTTCTGATGTAGATAGATCAGGCTCAAATGTTAGAGATTTGTTGTATAGACCATTTAGCATCTCAATAAAATCTGATTGAGGAAAACAATCAGTTTTATCAGACCGAACATTTACATGTGTCCATAGTCCAGGTTTCCCGCTTTTAGCCTCTTCACTCAATTCAAACCAACTTTTATCGTAAATCTTGTTTTGCAACGGAATATCAAAGAAATAAGCTAGTGTTAAAATTAAGCGTTCGCATTCTTCTATCTGAGCTGAAGTATATTTTTGGAAATACTTTTTCCCTCTCCATTCTTTCTCTAACTCAATGACCTCCCTAGAAGGAACATTTATTCTCTTAATGCCTGATTTAGTTTTTTGAATAAATTCAAACTGGTCACTTCCTGTTTTCTCAAGATGCCCTAAACTACAAATTTCTATTCCTATGGATTTTTTATTGAGGATTTTATTGTTAGGTAAGGAAGTGCCTAAATGATGGGCCCAATAGTTTTCATTAAATGCTCTATAAGTTACACCATCGAATTTTTCACCCCCTTCAATTGATTTTCTTCCGATTACAAAAGCAGTCGCCACCCTATAAAGTTTTCCCTCCTTATTATCAGTTTCCCACCATCCTATTGTGTAATCTGGACGATGAAGACCAGCCGTATGATGAAGATAAATAGTATCTTTCTGAGTAAATTCGTTCATCCATTCATCCTTGTCCAAAATTAAATTGGTTGCCCCCAATGAAAAGTTGTAATTTTTTAAGATAAGCTTTTTCCATGTTTTGGGACCAACAATACCATCTGCTATTAGATTATTAACCTCTTGAAAGTGCTTTACTTGATTCAAAGTAGCCTCATTGAATTCATTATTCAAAGGTAAAGGTTGACCTCCAATTGCTAATAGACGTTTTAGTACAAGAACCTGTTTATGCTGACTATTTAACTTGAGGTTTTTCATTTAAATTTATGTATGATACGGTCCAACCTTAGTACGATGCCCCAAAAATTGTTTTAAATGTAGTATAGTAATGGAAAAGCTTGATTGCAAATCGTGAGTTATGCAGAAATCAAAGAAACTTTTTTTCATAATTGAATCTCTTGCCATCCCTCATTTCTCATAAAATGATATTCAAATGTATTCTTATCGATAGCTATAAATTCTTTTAATTTAGTTTCTATTTTTTTTATATGTTTTCGCTGAATGACTGTTAAAGATTCATCGGGATGGACACTGAACCAAAATTCAAAAGTATCATTAACTTCTGGATTCTCACTCTTTTGTCCAGCTGTACCTCTCCTTGAATTAAAAATAAATTCAAGTACATCAATTTCAGGATTGTGATGCGTCCCATTACCACAAAACACATAGTGGTCTGCTGTTACCTGTTTACAAAAATCATCATTGATATTAGCAATAGCTCCATGGTGTTGAATTTTCAGAATATTTACATGTGCGGAGTCATCTGCTCTTAATTTTTTATTCTTTTTCAAGCCCTTCAATATATCGTTGCCATGTCCATCCCCTGTCATAAGAATAGAATTTCCATCCGCCTCTAATAAGAACATTATTGAAGCTAAATTTGGCACACTAACACCTCTTCTATTATTGTAATCCTTAATGGAACCTCCATTTAATAACAGTTGGGTAATGACACTATTATCGACTTTTGAAGTTAAAGCAGTCAGATTTAAATCGCCAAAATAATCAGCTAAGGTGGCCTGATGTTCTTCCTCCCACTTTATCCAATTCTTTTTAAGTTCATTTAAATCAGAGGTGAACGGGCCTAAGACGGTCAATGACATATCCCCTACTGGATGTATATTCTTACTAATAGTTCTTTGGTTACACTTGACTAATTTTTTATCGTATTCTGGATTGAGGGGAATACCTAGTAACTCAGGTCTAATATGTTGTGATAAAACAACTGCTTTTCTAATACTAGCCGCTTTATGATAAACTTCCTCCAGCAATTCATCTTTCTCCAAATGAAGGACCGTCATTTGTTCGATTTCATGTAAAGCTTGTTCGATTCGAGGCAAGGCTGCTCCCAAGTCATAAGTTTTGGCAAATGAATTGTGCCAAATAGCATTGATTTCTGGTACTCTAGGATAAGCAGGTCTCTTAAAATGGTTATTCCCTTGACTTTGATGATAATCATATACCCTCCATTGGGTTAAAATTTCCATAAAGGTCAATACCCCAACGATATGGTCATCATCTATATGAGAAACACATAGTAAATCTATTTCCTCTCCTTTCTCTCTAATCTCATCATGAAGATAAGGAGCCACCCATTCTTTGAAACTGCCAGACATCCCTCCATCTACTAAAATATTAGTCTGCTTATTTGTACTGGAATCTGGATGAGAGATAAGTAAACAATCTCCTTTGGAAGAACGAAATATTATGAATTTCATATGATTATTTTAGTTTTGGTAATATCTGCGTAGTTGACAAAATTATTTCCCTCTTGTAATGTTGCTTCCACATCTAGCAACCCAAAACCAGTATCATTTGTCCACTCATAATTTTGGTCCACTATTGGAAGCGATGTTCTTTTCATAATTCCAGCAATTTGGGCAGAAGTCAAATCCGGATGCTTTGATAGTAGTAAAGCGGCCACACCACAAGCATAGGGGCTAGCCATACTAGTACCTGTCATTTCAGTCCACAAGTCATCTGGTCCCGCAAAACCATTGGCAGCTACTATTTTTGTTCCTGGTGCGACTATTTCTGGCTTATTTCGATTATCTCTGGTAGGCCCTTGGCTGCTAGAAATATTAATACGGTCATTTTTCTTATCAAAATTTCCTACCGCAATTACATTTTGGCCACAAGCTAGCGAATTTATTGACTTATTATCAACATTGGTTCTTTCACTAAAAAAAGAAGGGAAATTCCAAAAATTCTGAGCCCTTCTAACTGGGTCATCTCTTTCTATCCAAGCATCAAATCGACCATCTCGGATTTCATCCCCTATCAGTCTAACTTTCCATAATCCAGCCGTAACACCAATTACATTTTCCTTATTCAGGTTTGGACTAATATAAACACCTATATAATTGCTTCCATTAGCAGCATTATAAATATTATTGTAAATGCTTATAAAAGATAAATCTTGCAACTGTCGATTTTCTATTAATTGCTGTGGACCAACTGGTCCTATCCAGTCCATTCCTGGTGGTTTAACCATCACAGAAAATCTATCTTGTGGTTCGTACCAAATTTCAAGTTCATTTTCTGATAAATCAACTAATCCATTTCCTACCACATGCCATTCCAAATCAGTCATTAATCCCCTATTGGCAATTCTACCTGAAGTATGAATTCGCCCCATGATGTAACCAAAATCTTCATCATTAAGCCCTTTTTCTTGACCTGAGTTACCCGTTGCCACACAAACACAACGGCCTTCTTTGGTCAATCGAGCATCTATCCAACGATTAACCCCAGAACTACCATCATGAGCATGTCCATTCGTACCTAAACTGATGTTTATAGAAATTGGTTTTTTTTCTTTTTCAGCAAAATTTAGCAAGAAATCTACTGCATCAGAAATTCGAGTAGAATCAGTAAAAGTACTAGTCCTTCGTTCATCCTCTTCTTGGGTTGAAATCAAAACCCCTACTATCATTGCCTTCGGGCAAATACCTGAGTTCCCTGCTGCAATACTTGCCACATGAGTAGCATGAGAAGAAGAATGTTCTTGAGATTGAGGCTCTATGGCATATACTGGGACATGAACTGCCTGCGCATTCTGGATAGCGTCATTCATCATCGATTTATCAATATAACTTCCGTAGTCTAAATCAGCAAACGCCTTTAGTTGTTTATTTTGCCCATCTATAAAACTTTGAGCGGGGCTGAGTCTATTGATACCACCTTGGTCCCAAATTGCTTCAAATCGCGTTTTCTTATCTTTATCTAAAAAATCAGGATGAGCATAATCAAAGCCCCCAACATCGATAACGCCAATAATTACATTATCTGTATTCTTCAAAATTTTTGGATCCTGAACGTGGAATCTAGGAATTGGTTTTTTCACTGTTGATGAAAAAGTAAATCTAGTTTTTGGAGGGGTAAGCACAGCTTGACTACCTTCAACCGAAAGTATATGCCTACTTTCTTTAAGTTTATTTATCTCATCAATTACTATAGTCGCCTTCACTAAATCTCCACTTTCCCTAACGTGTTTAATTTTTTGTTTTATAGTTACTTTCTTCGCTTTGGGATAAATTTCCTCTAGTACATCCTTCCAATTACTATTATTTTTCAACCGTACAAAAATATTCATCTCCACATCAATGGGCGGGTCCGTGTGCAATTTTCCCTTTTTTAAAGTTTTTTTGACCTTCGCTTTACTGCCAATTGCTTGGTTCATAGAAGGAATGCCTTTTCCCGCTAAGGCTAAATTTTCAATAGATTGGTTAGCTATTATTTTTTCTGTCTCAGTACTCACTTTTGATTTTCTAGCGATTACACACTTATTTATCAACGCGCGAACTTCATTTACTTCATTACTTCCATTAGCTATCATCCGAAGCCTAGGATAAATTTTTGAAGATGATTTTAAGTTTTTTGCCATAATTTTGGAATTAAGAAGTTTTAAATAGATTCCTAACAACGGTCTGCTTATGGATATATGGTAAAACGTTCAGGCTCGTCCTTTATCAATTGTAGGGTTATAGAGAACCTCGAATAGTAATAATTACCATAATATTATTTTTTGGTCTCTAGAGCACCCCCTAGAGCATTTGGAATTCTAAAAATTAGTCTAAAATTTCGATTGAACGTTGTATCAATAATCAAGGTAGGAACAGCTTCCCCATTCGGTCTTTACAAAAGTGCTTTCTCGATAGTACTAAGTAGTTATTATTTAGAGAGTTTCTTGCTTAATTTTATTTATTTAGGTCAAATATAACAAATAGATTTAAAATAAAAAATCCAATCTCATCTCCCAAAAACTTCAAAATAGAAATATCCATAGCATAAATTAACATCATTCGGTCCATGATATTCAATATTGTTATGCTCACATCTGAGCTTAAAATTCTTATTTCAGTGGCAGGCTTGAAGGGGACTTAAATCGTTCAAATTACATGTCATCACTCACCCTAATTAGCAAAAGGAGAAAATATTAAAAAATAATTGACTAAATATCAGTCTTGAAAATACCCAAATTAATACTACTTAAAACTTAATATCTTTAATGTTAGTAACAATAACTTTATAAATGGACACATTTACTTTATAGCCTGTATCACTAGTGATGCGTTATAAATCGAAGAGAATCAATTGGTTATGATTGTCTTTT
>CAZXYA010000514.1:0-6825 GCA_964644655.1 uncultured Saprospiraceae bacterium
TAATTTGTTGTAATCGGCAAGCCACTCAGTTGGCTTGCTCTTTTTCTCCAAATTTACTCCTTTTTGATATAAAGAATTATTTTGGATATGTTCATGGGATTATAATTTGTTAAGCGTTAGTCATTTTTTAAAAAGTGACTAACGCTTTTTTTTTCTATAAATGCAAAGTTAGGGAAAGAATAATTATATCAAAAAAAATAAAATATAATTATTTATCTAATTGCAGAATTGTATAAAAACTGTCATTTTAACATTCTAGCCTAAAATTTTCCGATGAATCGGAACAAGTTGTACTACCAGTTTAGACGACTTCTGCTACCACAAAAGTACTTCCACCCACAAAAATTAAATCATTCTTTTCCGCCTTTCGCTTAGCTGCTTTTAATCCATTCTTTACGGAGCTATATTTTCTACCTTCTAAGCCGTATTCCTTCGCTTTTTCTTGTAATATATTTGTCGCCAATCCTCTAGGAATATTCGCTTTGACAAAGTAATAATGCGCTTCGGTAGGCAGCATTTTTAATAACTTATCAATGTCTTTGTCATTGACGATGCCCAATACAAAATGTAATTGCCGATAAGGTATTTTAGCTAATTGCTGTAATATTTGTTGGATACCTGCTTGATTATGTCCACTATCACAAATAATGCTTGGGGAATCTCCTAATTTTTGCCAACGACCTAAAAAATAAGTTAGCTGTTTTACCTTTTTTAATCCTTCTTGGATTGCTGTATTGCTAATAGTCGGTAATAGCGAATGTTGATTAAGGGTTGTGATAGCTTGTAGTGTAGTTGTAATATTTTTTTGTTGATAGCCCCCCATTAAATTTACGGCAAGATGATTAAAATTATGACTTCGTCCTTTGACATAATAAATCGTATGGTGCGCTTGAATTTCTTTTTCAATGACGGAGATATTTTTATCGGCAAAAGTAATCGGGGCATTTTGTTTATTAGCCCTTGCTTCAAAAACAAGTTTGGTTTCTTTTTGGGTCTCGCCAATAACAACAGGAATATTCGGTTTGATAATTCCTGCTTTTTCGCTGGCAATTTCTGGCAAAGTATCTCCTAGAAATTGCTGATGATCATAACTAATGTTGGTAATAACAGACAATAGAGGAGTGATAATATTAGTGGAATCTAGCCTTCCTCCTAAACCAGTTTCAATAATCGCTATATCTACCTTTTCTTTAGCAAAATAATCAAAAGCCATTGCCACCGTAATTTCAAAAAAAGAAGGGCGCACTTTTTCAAAAACAGTACTATGCTTTTTTACATAATCCACCACGTATCGCTTAGTCATTAATCGACCATTTATCTTAATTCGTTCTCTAAAATCTTTATAGTGAGGAGAAGTATAATAGCCAACTTTTAGCCCACTTGCCTGTAGGATAGCGCCAATTAGATGCGTGGTAGATCCTTTTCCATTGGTGCCAGCAATATGAATGCTTGGAAAATGTTGATAATTATGTCCCAGATGGTCACAAAGCGTGATAATATTGGATAAATCTTTTTTAAATGCCGCTCCGCCTATCTTTTGAAACATAGGGAGTTGGGTATATAAATAATGGAGCGTTGTCTTATATTGTTGGTGGATGCTTTGCGTCATCTTGCAAAGTAACGAGGAATTTTTAAAATCAAGAAATTATTGCAAGCCGCTCCAATAACTAGCAGGCACATTTGCTCCAAATGATTGGGCAGATCTTAAATCCGTCGCCGCCTGAGTTTTATTCCCAATATTTTTATAAGCCAAAGCCCGCTGCATCAAAAATACGCCTCGCTGTTGGTCCAAGGCTAATGCCTGATTATAATCTTCAATTGCCGCTTGATGTTGTCCTAATCGACTTTTACCCAATCCTCTTTCATACCAAACCTCAGCATCATAAGGATTCATGGATAAATAAGCGGTATGGTCTTGTATGGCTAATTCATAATTGCCACTCTGCATATATAATAGGGAACGATTGGCATATCCACCGGGCTTATTAGGTTCCAATTCAATGGCTTTGTTTAAATCAAGCAAAGCTGCTTGATTTTTGCCAAGATAACCCAATGCTGCACCTCTGTTCGCATATAATTCTCCTAATTCGGGAGCAAATTCCATACCTTTGGTATAGTCAGCAATGGCTTGTTGTACCAAATTTTGATCATTTTGAGGTCCACCTAAGTCAAAATAGGTTTTACCTCGACTATTATAAGTACTGCCTTTATTAGGATTGACTTCAATGGCTTTCGTATAATCTGCTAAGGCTTGGTTGATATTGCCTTGGTCTCGGTAAAATTGTGCTCGATTGCTATAAGGCGTATCAATTTTGTTATAGTATTTTAAAACATGTGTCCAAAGCGTCCCACCATTTTTCCAGATTTTATTTTGTTGCCAAGTCATTATTCCAAATACCAATAAATAAACACCTAAACCAAGACTTAGCCCTTTACTAAATGTCCGTTTTTGTTGACTGAATTGTTGATAATAATAGCCGACTAAAAAGAATAGGCCAAAATAAGGAACATAGGTAAATCTATCAGCAATAAATCCTTGCCCTGCACCGACAACTTGCAACATAAACATCACATTCAAGGTGAAAAAAGCCAAGCCAAAAATCAAGGCTGTTTGTTTTTGCTTAAAAGCATAATACAAGCCACCAATTAGGGGTATTAGTAAAGCCGTTCCGGCATAAAACTCCCAACCGATGACAGAAGGGTAGGGGTATAGTGGAGACATTTCATAAGGAAAAATGAACTTAGCTAAATAGACCATATAAGAATATCCGCCGACCATTATTCTTTCCAAAAAGTTGTATTCGGTTACTTGGTCCAAAGATCCTTCTTTGGAAAGAAAAAAAATACCCAATAAACCTGTGATTAGAGAAAGGAAAAAAAAGATGACTTTTTCTACAATTAATTGAATAGTTAAATTCCTTTTTAAAAAATAATCAATCGTCAAAAAGGAAAGCGGTAAGGCGACTGCTTGGATTTTAGATAAAAGCGATAATATAAATAAACCTATCGTCAACCATAAATACCCTTTTCTTTTTTTGTCAAAATGGATATATCGAATATAATTATAAATAGCTGAAAAATAAAAAACACCATATAAGACATCCTTTCGTTCTGTTACCCAAGCCACCGATTCTACACGCATTGGATGTATCCCAAATAATAAAGCCACAATTCCAGCAGCAATGGGTGATAATTTTAGTTGAATTCCAATTTTATAGACAAAAAAGACACAAACTAAATGTAGTAGCAGATTATTGACATGAGTCACCGTTGCATTTAAGCCAAAAATGGCTTTTTCAATGGCCAAAGTCAAAATTGATAGTGGATTATAATTACCAATCACCGTATCTGTAAAAATGCCTTTAATACTCCTCCAATCAAAAACTTGTAAATTAGGATTTTTGAGAATATTTACATCATCATCCCAAGTGACATAATCATTCATCAAAGAGGGAATGAATATAATTGCAGTTGCTACCAAGGCAAATAATAAAGGAATAGGCATGCCTAACACCGATTGATTATTAGCAATAGGGATGGTCTTTTTTGTAGCTTGCTTTTTCTTTGAATTTTTCTTCTTTGCCATGATGTAGGAGATTTTTTAGAAATAGTCCAAAAATCTCACCAAAAGGGGTAAGGGTATAACTATGTAGTAGTTAATAAGTTGTTTTAAATGTTTTAAGATTTCTCTTTTTCGGCTTTTATTAGTAAATTTGGTAAAACTGAATTTTTAAAAGACTTCCTAACCAACCCGAAAAATAGCCTAATTATCCCTACTTAATTTTCACGCTTCCTTTTTTGCTAATGAAATTCCATAGGGCTTTCGCCCCATGTTAATATATATCACACCTTTGGTGCTAGTGGGTAATAGTTGTTTTATGGTAATTAGCAACCATTTTTATGAAATGTCAAAAAAAAAAATGCTTAAAAGAATAAGTTTTTATTGCTGCTGTATCTTTCTAACCTTTATGGTCGTCAATTGCAATTGGTTGATAGAAAAAACATCGGAAGAAGAAACGTCCGACAGTAAACTAATTCCTTCTGATTATTTCTTTCAACAAAGGGCTTATCCTAAACATAAACTAGATAAACAGGCCTATCAACAAGCCTTAGCATATCGAGCAAGAACCAAGAAAAATGCAGTTCAACGTAATAATAATGGTTGGCAATTTGCAGGACCAACCAATATTGGTGGGAGAGTAACAGATATAGAAATGTTTCCTGATGATTTGGCTACCATTTTTGTAGGAACGGCGTCTGGAGGCATCTTTAAATCAACGGATCAAGGCGAAAATTGGCAACCTATTTTTGACGAAGCCGCTAGTTTATCGATTGGGGATATGACAATTGCTACTGATAAAACCATTTATGTAGGAACAGGAGAAGCAAATGCTGGTGGTGGTTCTTTAGCCTATGATGGAGTAGGCGTATATAAATCAACCGATGAAGGGAATAATTGGGAATGGAAAGGTTTAGCAGATGTTGGAAGTATTGGAAAGGTGGTGATTAACCCCAATGATGAAAAGGAAGTCTATGTCGCAGCAATGGGGCATTTGTTTGAGAATAATTTAGAAAGAGGGGTTTATCGAAGTCAAGATGGTGGGGATAATTGGGAACAAGTGCTCTTTCTTTCTGATTCGACAGGAGCAATTGATTTGGTGATTGATCCAAGTAATCCTGCGGTCGTCTATGCAGCAATGTGGGAACGGACTAGACGACCCAATAAACGACAATATGGTGGATTGACTTCTGGTATTTATAAATCTATAGATGGTGGAGATACTTGGACGGAACTAAACAATGGTTTGCCAGCTTTGGCAGAAAATAAAGGTAGAATAGGATTAGCTATTGCTCCAAGTGAATCCAATATGCTTATGGCGATATACGCCAATCAATTTGGGGACTTAGAAGGAATTTATAAATCAACCAATGCGGGGGATACTTGGGATCAAGTTGGAAATGTAGGAAGTGTTCCTTTTATGTGGTGGTTTGGGAAAATTTTTATTGATCCTTTGGATGCTAATACGGTGTTTGCACCAGCGTTGGAACTCTATCGTTCGATAAATGGAGGCAATAGTTTTATCAATGTTTCTGATAATATGCACGTTGACCAGCATGCCCTATTTATTCACCCTTTAAATACTAATTTTGTGGTAGCAGGAAATGATGGGGGTGTTTATATTAGCCAAAACGGTGGTTCGCAATGGACTAAAAAGAATAACTTACCTATTACTCAATTTTATACTTGTGAAATAGATTTTTCCGAGCCCAATCATTTGTATGGAGGTACGCAGGATAATGGTACGAATCGGACTCTAAGTGGTGATTTAGACGATTGGGAACGCATTTTTGGTGGAGACGGTTTTCGAGTCTTAGTTGATCCACGTGATAATAATTTTGTCTATGCCGAATCGCAAAGAGGTGCTTTTGGACGATCTACAGATGGAGGACTTTCTTTCTCCTTTGGTACGAATGGCATATTGAATACTGACCGCAATAATTGGAACACACCCGTTGCGCTGGATTTTAATAATCCCTCTACCTTATATTTCGGTACCCAAAGAATCTATAAATCGACGAATCGAGCTATTAACTGGACGCCTATTAGCCCTGATTTAAGCAAGGGAAACCAAACGGAAAATATCACTTTTGGAACGATTACTACGATTGATGTTTCAATGGTTGATAGTGATATTGTTTATGCAGGCACAGATGACGGGAATGTTTGGAATACCTTAGATGGTGGTGCAATATGGAACATCCTTTCTGATGATTTGCCCAATCGCTGGGTAACAGATGTAGCCACAGATCCTATTCATTCGGCTACTGCTTATGCCATCTTTTCAGGGTATCGCTTTGGCGAAAATATTGGACATGTTTATAGAACGATTGATAATGGTATTTCATGGATAGACATTACAGGCGATTTACCTGATGTGCCATTGAATGCGGTGATTATTAATCCTGCTAATACCGACCAATTATTTGTGGCGAGTGATATTGGTGTTTTTGAAACATTAGATGGAGGGATTGATTGGACCTTATTAAATAAAAACTTGCCTAATGTACCTGTGACAGATTTGGATTTTCATGAACCTACTTCGACTTTAGTAGCAGCTACTTATGGGCGTGGACTTTATCGATATAATGTATTAGCAACAACGCCTATTGTTGATTTGCCTGTACTTGATTTGGAGGTGCAGGTTTTTCCTAATCCTGTATCGGATGTTTTGACTGTTGCTTTCGAGTTGGAGGAACGGATGGATTTGTCTATTTATTTGATGGATTTGCAGGGGCGAACAATTAAAAATCTTGGTCTACAATCTTTTTTTGCAGGAAATCATGAACGCAGAATTGATGTTGATAATTTAGTGAATGGGCAGTATTTTTTGATGATGGAATCAGACATCGATAGGCATCAGATAGTGCGTGTTGTGCAAGTTCTACATAAATGAATTAGCATAATGAATGGTGTTCGCCTTGATTTTAGCAATTGAATTACCAAACGCTATTACCCAATATATACATTCCTACCATATATTATCTTTTAAAACTAACTGCACACATATCACATCTTTTTTCTAAAAAAAACCTATGAAAAATTTGCAATTTAATTTTTGTTTAATACAGAAATAATCGTACCTTTGCATTCGCTTTGGAAAAGGTGGGTTTAAAAACCTATGAAAAGCCTTTAAAACAATCAAAAATACGTACTTTTTTAAGTACCTCTTTTTAATAAAACAACCGCATAGAATATGCCTACTATTAATCAGTTAGTCAGAAAAGGAAGAAAAAAGATAGTTGAAGCGAGTAAATCTCGTGCTT
>CAZXYA010000515.1:0-6797 GCA_964644655.1 uncultured Saprospiraceae bacterium
ATAAAAAAGAAATTAAGGAAGAAACAGCAAAAGAGACGATTGCCATACAAGAAGTACATTGCTTGAAGCAGATTGGCAAAAAATTGGAAACACAGCAGTTTTTGCAATTGACGCAGTTGGAAGAAACGTCAAAATTAAAATACAGTTTAGTTTTTTTAAAAGATGAAAACAATCAGTTTATTCCCGCTGCCAATTTTGCTGCCCATTGCTTTTTTCCAACTAGAGTGCCGACTAATTTGCAGTTTTTAATCCATGCCCCTTTTTTATTAACGGATAGTCGGGAAGGGATTAAATTGGATGAAACTTGGAATAGGGAATTGATACAAAAACTAGCGATTTTATTAACGCAGAGTTTTACTATTGTCAAATATTTAGGATTTTTGAGAACAGACTTTTATCAATTATTACCGATAGAAACGACGCTTTTTAAAGGAGAAACAGGGCAATTTTTTGCGCCATTTTATCAACAATTATATACTTTTTTAACACAGCCAGCACAAGCTATTTTTCCTATTGAAAACGGCCACACAACTTTAGAAAATGCTTTTTTAGCAGAAAGTCAATCTTTACACCAATTATTAACCGTAACACAATTAAGGCAACTAACGAAGCAGGAGGCGGCTAATTGGGTCTTTCCAAGCTTGCCAACACAAACTGCTTTAGGGCAATTTATTCGACAATTACTGACTGATACTTTAATACAAAAAGATTTATCTCCTATTTTAAATTGGGAAATTGCTTTACGTTTAATGGAATCGGATTTTCTGGAAAAACAAAGCGATGAATGGCTGATTTATTTTTATACCCAACTACTGCAAAATCATCGGTCACTTTGGTCGGGTAGCAAAGCATTGGTCAAACAAAAACCGATTATTAGGTTAGAAAACGGAAAAATGTTGCTGCCTTTCCATCAAGAAAATGGTACACCTAATGCCTATATCCCCACTAAACTAAAAACAGATTACCCAACCGTAAAAAAAGTAATTACAGAGAATGAATTAGCGAAGTCATTTTTAGAAAATTTAGGTTTAAGCACACCGATATTACGAGATGAATTAGAGAATTATATTCTACCAAAATTTATCAATGCACAAAAAACAAAGGAAGACATTTTACCTTCTTTAGAAGAATTAGAAAAAATTATTACCCATTATTGGCAATGTAATGCGGAAGAAGCAAAATCGTTGGAAAATCAATTAAATGGGTTACCGATTTTGCAAGCTGTATCAAATGAAGATGGTAGTATTATTGCCGCTTGCCCTAATCAAGTTTATTTTGAAAATGACTTATTGAGTGAATTTTTTCAAGGAGCGGAAGCAATTTTATGGTTACCTGTCGAGACACTTTATAGTGACTTAATGACCACTTTGGGTAAAAAGAAAGTAGTTGGCTTTTTTGAAAAAATGGGCGTTGCTGCCTTGCCTCGATTTATTCCAATGGACGAAACTTTGGAAGAAGCCGAGAAAAAGGAATTAATGCAGCAAAAGACCCCTGACGCAAGTTATCCCATGTGGGAAGAGACGATTGATTTTAGTATTGATGGCTTGATTGATTTTTTGAACAAAGAATACTTTGACTACCCACAGTCTATTTTATTGTGGCAGGTATTAACGCAAATTTTAACAACAAAAAAAGAGCTTCCTTTAAAAGCCATTTATCGGTATGAATGGCAAGATACGCATGAGGTAGAAACAGAAGTATTATGGCTCAGATTATTAAAAAGCTACGATTGGATATTGAATCAAATGGGGGATTTAACAGGTGTTGCAAATCTTAAAAAAGAACAATTATACCCAGATTATAATGCAGTTTTAAACCATCCCTTAGTGGAACTTTTGTTTGCGCAATCGACGGAAAAACGCTTAGAAATTTTAACGCCCGAAGAACGAAAAGCGATAGAATTAGGTCGGCAATTATTAGAAAAAGGATTAAAGCTAGAAGACTTTGCGCAATTTCAACAATGGCAATATCAGAAAGCGGAAAAAGTAGAAGCGCAATTAAAACGAAAAACGAAAAAGAAAACATCAAAACCTATAGTTCCTAAGGATACCGATGAATTTAATCCTGCCTTTTTATCTTCCGAAGAATTAATAGAAAAGCAAGAACAATTACGTCAAAAACTAGAAGGGGAGTTACAAGACCAGATTGATGAATTGATGAAAGTGGAGGAATTGAAGTCGATAATCAAAGCTGCGCCCATGTATGCTTTTGCTTGGTTTAAGGCTTTATTGGAACTAGAATATTTATTGGCTTTTGACCAAACTGATAAAGACAAAAGTATTAGCATTTTTTTTGAAAAGGTAGAAAAAGAAAAAGGAACTTCCAAAACTATTACGCTCCGAAAACCAGTTCGATACATCCCTTTGACCATTGAAAATATGGGGGATATTCAACTAAAATTGCAATTGGAAGAAGAACGCCGAACGATTGCGGTAGAAGTGGTGAGTATCAAAGATTTTTCGTTAAGAGCCAAATTAAAATCGCCTGAAGAAATTGAAGGGATTGATTTTAAAAAAATCAGAGGGGCAGTTTTAGAAGTACAAAATACCATTTTTACACTAGAGGAATTATTAAAAGCGTTCCATGCGTTGCCTTTCCAAGATGAAGATAATCTAAAGACATTATTGCCTAAAAATGTTCGCTTTATTTTCGGCCCTCCAGGAACTGGCAAAACGACTTATTTAGCTAGAGAAGAAATTATGCCTGCTATGTTAGGCGAGAAACATTTGAAGATTTTAGTGCTGACGCCTACCAATAAATCTGCGGATGTTTTGGTAAGAAAAGTATTGGATTTCTTGCCAGAAACGCCTTTTTGGTTGTATCGGTTCGGGACATCAGGCGATAGTGTGGTGGAGAATGCAGGTTTATTACGGGATGGCACTTTTGACATTAGCGACAAGCAGCATTTTTGTGCAGTAACCACCGCTACTCGTTTTCCTTATGATGGTTTTAATTCAGGGCGTTGGGAATATGAACTGAAAAATATAGATTGGGATATTATTTTAGTGGATGAAGCTTCGATGGTAAGTTTGGCAATGATAACCTTTATTATTCACCAACAATCAAAAGCAGAAATTATTATTGCGGGCGACCCCTTTCAAATTGAACCGATTGTGTTTGCAGAAGAGTGGAAAGGACAGAATATTTACACGATGGTTAATTTGCAAAGCTTCAATCCAGAAGAACAAGTCAAGCAACTTGAACCCCATCCTTTTCCCGTTCATAACTTGATTACGCAATATCGAAGCATTGCTACCTTAGGCTATATTTATAGTCATTTGGCTTATGATGGAAAATTGCGACACCATCGCTTACCCAAAGATAGACGACCATTAGAAATTGAGAAGTTAGCTTTAAAAGAGGTCAATATTATTCGATTTCCTGTTATTAAACTGGAAACTTTACTACGTCCACAACGACTTAACTCTAGTCATTATCATATTTATTCGGCTTTATTGACGGCAGAAATCGTTCAGTATTTAGCGGAACAGATTTATGAAAATAATATCAAAAAAAATCCAACAAAAAAAGGCTGGAATATTGGGGTAATTTGCCCTTATAAAGCGCAGGCGATGTTGGTAGATAAAGTGATTGCTGCTCAACATATTTTTCGACCCAAATTAAAAATTAACTGTGGGACGATTCACAGTTTTCAAGGAGATGAATGCGATATTATCATCAATTTACTAAATCCACCTTTGAATATTAGCAAGAGTCCAAATATGTTTTTAAATCGGCAGAATATTTTGAATGTGGCGGTAAGTCGAGCAAGAGATTATTTGATTTTATTAGTGCCAGATGAACATACGCCCAATAGAGAAAATTTATATCAAATCAATCGCTTGGAAAAAATTATTAATTATTATTTAGCAGGGGTAACCCAAAAATGGGCGAGTGATGATATTGAAGAAAAGTTATTTGGGCAGCTTGCTTATATCGAACAAAATACCTTTGCAACAACACACCAAAGTATCAATGTCTATACTCAGCCAGAAAAACAGTATGAGATTCGCTGTGAAGATACGGCTATTGATGTGCAGATTAATAAGAAAAAGAGTAGAGATTAGAGAGGCGAGAATAGAGATTCCTCGTGAGAAAATGGGTTAATAGAAAACTATTAACCCATTTCACCTTTTTTTCGCTTTAAAATGTAATTAATTACAAACCAGAATAAGCAGACCTCAACTGTGGATTTGTTTCGGCCACTTTAATTTCCTCAATATATCCTTTGATAATATCAACATTTTCCTTAAAAATGGTTTTGACCGTTTCGTCCGCACTTTCCGAAAGCATTCGCTTGTAAAACTCATTCAATTCTACTAAGGTTTGAGTAGCAGAAAAACGACGCCATAAAGATTGGGACATATTAGTAGACACATCTTTTAGTTTGCCTAGCGACCCTTTAATATCTCCACCATTAGACAATAATAAACCTGCGTAATTATGGAAGAAATTACCTGCTTCTGGTCCATCTATATTATCCCAATTTTTTTCAAAAAAGGATAGTTTATCAAACTTCCCTTGAATCGCATAAATACCGCCAATCGCAGATAAAATCGAACTATTATGAGCAGCTTCCTCTTCTAATTGTTCTGCTCTTTTAACCGCCTCTACAGGATTCGCCTGATTTAAAGCCATCAAAGCGGAACCAATAACTGGATAGGCTTTTTCGTTATCTAACATTTTTCCAGCAATTGCTCCCAAACCTTCATATTGTGCATTGGTTAAGAAGTCTAGTGCGCTTGCTCGTACTTTGGAATTAATATCCCCAACAGCTAATTTTGCTGCTGATTCTAACACCGCAGGTTCTGGTTCAACGGACTCTAAACCCATGTTTCTAATAAACCAATGCTTGTCTTTTAAAGCTGCCTTTTTAACCTGTTTAGCTGCTGGTGATTTTTCATCCTTTAAAAATTGAATGGCTTCAAATCTATCTGTTAGGTTATTGACGTTATTGAATTGGAAAACATATTCTTCCGCCGTTTTATTATCTTTTCTTTCCGCTAATAAGATCTTATCTGCATCTACATTAATCAAAGCAGGCTTAGTAGCTGATTTGAAGGTAAAAGTTTGCTTGCGCAAATTCATCATTACTTCTTCTCTTCTTAGGGTATTGGCATCCTCATAAATGTCAACGGCAATAGGTAATTGGAAAATAGCAGGACTTTTTTCTGCATCTTGCGTTTGCTCGATGGTTACGCTTGCCGTTTGTGTCGCTAGGTCATAATCGTAGTCAATCGTTAATTCAGGATGCCCTGCTTCAAAATACCATTGATCAAAGAACCAGTTTAAATCTTGTCCCGTTACTTCCTCAAAAGCCAATCTTAAATCATGTGCTTCTACTGCTGTATAAGCATTATCATTTAAGTATTTTTTTAGCGAAGCAAAAAAAGCATCATCTCCAACATATTTCCGCAACATGTGTAAAACCATACCGCCTTTATTATAACTATGCCCATCGAACATTGCTTCTTTATCTGGATTATCAAACCAAATTAATGGGTGAATCCCACCGCCTTGAATGGAACCTAAATAACCATTCATCTCATTGATTCGATGATAATCTGCTTCGTCTTTACCATATTTATGCTCAAACCAAAGGTATTCGCTATAATTGGCAAAACCTTCATTCATCGTCAAATTTGCCCAACTTTCACAAGTAACATAATCGCCAAACCAATGGTGAAATAACTCATGCGCCACGATATAATCATTATGGTCATCAATTAATTCTCTGGTCGTTTTTTGTACTTGTTCACCAAAAATAACTGCTGAGGTATTTTCCATTGCTCCAGAAACGTAATCTCTTACTACTATCTGTGAGTATTTTGGCCACATATAATCTAGCCCCAATTTATCAGAGAAAAAAGAGAGCATTTCTGGAGTATGTGCAAAGATATTTTTAGCATCTTGTTCATATTCAGGCTCTACGTAATAATCTACAGGAATGCCTTTCCAAGTTTCGCCTACTTTGGCAAAATCACCAACGGCTACCATAAATAAATAAGGGGCATGCGGTTGATCCATTTTCCAATAATCAGTTCTAGTCCCATCCGCATTTTTGTTGGAAGAGATTAATAAGCCATTGGAAAGGGTCTTGAATTTATCTTGAACCGTAATGTAGATTTCTTGCGTGGTGCGCTCATTAGGTTTGTCAATGGTTGGAAACCAACGAGAATTATTTTCTGTTTCGCCCTGCGTCCATATCTGTTGCGGCTTGTTTTTATCGCTACCATCGGCATTGATAAAGAATAAGCCTTTATCGGAAGTTATCGCTGCACTTCCACCAATTTCTCCTTCTGATGGTTTCGCTACATAATCAATGACGATTTTATAATTTTCGGTCCTTTTATATTCCCGATTTAATTGAATCTGAATTTTTTTGCCATCATATTCATAGACCAATTCTTGACCAGTCGCCAAAGCAACTTTTTGAATATCAAAATTCTTAGCATCCAATTCCAATTCATCGGTTGGGTCAAACCAAGGTTTTAACACTAATTCCGCTTTTCCAATCACTCGCTCTTTTGACCAATCGAACTTTACATCCAATTTAGTATGTACCAAATCATTGCGAAGTCGGTAACTTGGTTTATGAACGGGTAATTGATAATCTTCTGGGGCTTTTAATGCCACAGGTTTCTCCGCAAGAACAGTCATAGTATCTAAGTCTCTAAACTCAGTTACCGTTGTTTCTATAATGGGTTCAGTTTCATTAATGCTTGCTAATTGACTTGTTTTACAACCGAAAGAAAGCAGCATTGCTGCAAATAAGACAAAAGATATGCGCCTCATGA
>CAZXYA010000516.1:0-6792 GCA_964644655.1 uncultured Saprospiraceae bacterium
GGGCAAGCATTGGACAACTAACATTTGATTTCCCAACGGATTTAATACCCCAACGCCTGCCTGCCGCAGGCAGGGATGCTAGATGTTCAATTTATTATTTCGTGATTACTTAATTTGCAATTTATCTTTAAAACTTTACCTTAGGAACAGCTCGCTCTGTAGCATTATCAATTTCAAAGAAATCAGAAATGTAAAAATTAAACATATTCGCCACCAAATTGCTAGGGAAGGATTCCACCATTACATTATTTTCTCGCACCGTCCCATTATAATATCGACGGGCTTTTTCTACATCATCTTCAATACTTGATAATTCTCCTTGTAATTGTAAAAAGTTAGTATTTGCTTTTAAATCAGGATAAGCTTCTGATAAAGCAAAAATGTTAGCCATTGCAGCTTGTAATTGTCCTTCAGCAGCTTTGGTCGCTTTAACGCCTGAAGCAGATTGTGCAGCATTTCTTGCGGTAATTACAGCATCTAATGTTCCTTTTTCATGTGCTGCATAGCCCTTAACTGTTTCTATCAGATTAGGAATTAAGTTATGCCGTTTTTTCAACTGCACATCTATGCCACTCCAACCCTCTTCAACCATCGTTCTAGCTCGAACTAGTTTATTATAAGTCCCACCAAAATACAAACCAATTAATAATAAAATTCCTAACGCAATAAGCACAAAAGTCATAGTTGTTAAAATTAAATGATAAAAATGAGTAAACTTACCATTTTGACTCATTTTTGTGAAATAAGGTAACAGGGTAAAGCTACTATTTTTTAAGAATATTGTTTGTTTTTTTGGATAAAAAGATGGGTTTGGTGGATGAAGGTGTCGAGGTTATAAGATAATAATAAGTAATAAGGCGCTCTGAAGGATGAAGCATAGGATAAAATATACCACCTATAAATCTATCTTTTTGTACCGCTTGCAACTTTTCTTAAATCAATGGGTCTTACTGTTTGAATTACAAATCCAGCAAAGGGCAGAAGGGCATTAGATGGAGGACTCTCCAAGATTATTGCCCACAACTCTAAGCTAAAAAAGATGACTTTGAAAAACGCTACAATCTCTTCGTCATTTCAGCAAATGGTAATGAAGATTGTCCCAAAATCAACATTCTTGGATACACTCAGCGATGAACACTTGATAAAAAAAGTACAAGAAGGCGACCATAGTCGAATGGGGCTGCTCTATGAGCGCTACCATAAAGACTTATATGCCTACTTTTATCGCTGTACTAATGATGCCAATAAGAGTGAAGATTTAGTACATACGGTCTTCTTTAAAATATTGAAAAATAGTCATCAATTTGCTGGTAAAAGCAAATTTGTTTATTGGTTGTTTACGATTGCCCGTAATGTGCAAATTAATGATTTTAGAAAAAAAGATCCTTTGCGACAATCTTATGAAATTAATGATTTAGACAGTATGAAATATTCCGTTCATAACCCAAGTGAATCATTAGAAAAATCGGAACAAAAACAATTAATAGAAAGAGCGCTCAATCAATTGTCTCCTGAAAAAAAGGAAGCTATTATTTTAAGTCGATTCCAAGGAATGAGGTACAAAGAAATCGCAGAAATTGCTGGCTGCAAAGAAAGTGCCATCAAATCTAGAATTCAACGCGGCTTATTAGAGATGCGAGAGATTATGGAGGGGTGGAGGTAAATGTAAAACTAAAATTTAAAATTTTCAAAATGGATAAACAATATAAAGATTCAATCAATTGCTCTGAAGCCATTGATGTACTATTGGATCAGCTAGAAAACGAAAATTTTGACCAAAAACAATTTGAGCAATTGGTTAATAATCATCCAAA
The DNA here is from genome assembly GCA_964644655.1 of uncultured Saprospiraceae bacterium. Lineage (GTDB taxonomy): Bacteria > Bacteroidota > Bacteroidia > Chitinophagales > Saprospiraceae > JAFMDF01. The sequence continues at coordinate 1,815 of CAZXYA010000516.1, forward strand.
TTGCAAAGAGGAATTAACTGCCAATTATACTTTATGGAACGATTTAGCTAGGGTTAAAACACCTCAACCACGTGCTGAAATGAGTCGAGATTTTTATAAAAAACTCAATGAATATGAGGCCCAGCATCTGGTGGTTTCTAACAATCAAAATGGGCTATGGAGTTGGTTGAAAAGTTGGAATATATCAACCAATCCACAATTGGGCTGGGCATTAGGCATTGGTTTATTCCTTTTTGGCTTTTTTTCAGGCCAATTATTAAGTCCGAATAGCCAACAAGCTCAAATCAATGAATTAATAGCCCAAGTCAACCAATTACAAAAAGATCAAAAAGAAGGGAGTAATCTAGCGGAAACCCGCTTCCAGATAAACTTACAACAATCTGTATCGAATAGAATGAAAGACATCCAATTGGTTCGGCAAATGGACAATCCCAATGCCAAAATATTAATGGCACTCAATAAAGCACTTTGCAATGATCCAAATATCAATGTTCGACTAAGTGCCATAGAAAGTTTAGTTTATTTTTCGGATGAACCAGAGGTTATGGAAATTTTAATTAAAGCCATCCCTAAACAGACCTCCCCAATTGTACAATTAGAATTAGCAGAAGTAATGGTACAATTAGAAGAAAAGCGGTCTTCTGATGCTTGGAAAGAATTGTTGGAATCAGATGACTTAGAGTTAAATGTAAAAATGCAATTAGAAGAATCTTTACAGGTTTTATTATAGTCAGTTATCGGTTATTTACACAAAATCGACAATCAAATTCACCCACTAAAAATTTAAAATTTTACAATGAAAAAATTTAACCTTAGTGTCCTACTTTGGGTAGTCACACTCCTATGTATTCAAGCCCAATCCTACAACGATGAAAAGTCCTTTACTTTTGATGTCAGTCAACTTGAATTATTGCGATTACATAATAAAGATGGGCAAGTAAAAGTGACCGGCGTATCGGGTAATCGAGCCATCTTACGTGTTAAAAGAACCATTAAATCAGCCAATCCGCAAAAATTAGAAGCTGCTAAAAACTCCATTTTTTTGGATAGTATTAATTTAGATGGAGAATTAATGTTTTTTGTCCAACATCCAGATTATCAGGTAGAAATAGATGAACAAGGAATGGCTTATTACCATTCTCGCTACCAATCTTTAAATGGTAATTGGTCGAATAAAGAACATGCTTTTCACAAAATTAGAACAACCTTTGTAATAGAATTAGCTATACCCAAGCAAACCCCTTTGTATATTAGTACCCACAGAGAAGAACTAACTATCCGTAATATTAATGCAGATGTTTTAGCTCAGAACCATCATGGGGATGTTTATTTGGAAAAAATTGGCGGTAATGTTCAAGCACATACGCATCATGGACATATTGAAGCCAGTCTACTCACGCCCCCTACAAAAGATGCTAACTTTGATACCCATCATGGAAATATTAAGCTCACATTTCCGTCTAATTTATCAGCAGATATTCAATTAAAAACTAGACACGGTCAATTTTATACAGATTTTGATTATCAAGAACGTGCTATGCTTGTAAGTAGGAGTACCAGTAAAAGAGGAACAAAATACAAAATTGGTAGTGGTACTAATATCCGAATTGGCAAGGGTGGTCCAAAATTAAATTTTGAAACTTATCACGGAAGTGTTTATATTTTAAAATAGGGTAACTACTTAAAGGTATAGAGGTACAAAGGGACTTAAAAGGAAACCTAAAAAGATTAGCAAGAACTCTGGCTTCTAATCTCTTTTTACTATCAATCTTTTAGCTGATTATCTATAGGTAGTTACAAAATAGCTAGATTTGTATAGGTAAATAAATTCACCTTGCAAAAATTAAATAATTGAAGCGAGTAAAATCGCTGCTACATAAAAAATTATCATGAAGTCATTTATTAAATTATTATTATTCGCCTTGATTAGCACTTTACCATTAACCACCATTGTTTCGCAAGAAAAGGTATTAGAAACCTATAATATTCCATTAAGCAATCCCAGTCAATCGGGCAGATTATTCGTGGATTTACAGAATGGAACCATTCAAGTAGAAGGGTATAACGGAAAAGAAGTGGAAGTCCAGTTCGTAGAAAAAAAAGAGAATACAAACAAAAATAGAGATTGGGACTGGGATTGGGGGAACCACCAAAACAAAGATCATAAAAGCTCTAAAAAAGGCCTAAAGAAGATTTCTAATAATTACATTGATTTAGAAATTACGGAAAATAATAATACGGTCTTAGTAAAGGGCAGTCATAATCGACGATCAGATTTAATCATTAAAGTACCTCAAAATTTTGGGTTAAAATTAAAAGCGCATCATAATGGAGATGTGTATGTGGAAAATGTAGTTGGAGAATTAGAAATTACAAGCCATCATGGAGAAATAGTTATGGAAAAAGTGGGTGGTTCTATCGTAGCAGATACCCATCATGGTGAAATTCGAGCTAGTCTAGTATCAGTCACACCAAATGTACCAATGGCATTTAGCACTTATCATGGAGATGTGGATATTACTTTTCCTGCTTCTATAAAATGTGATACCAAGATCAAAACAGCCAAGGGAGATATTTATACAGATTTTGATTTAGAATTAAGGACGGTTACCGAAAATAAAACGACTAATAATGGCAGAAAACAAATCAAGATTGGTGGCTGGATGTATGGCAAAATTGGCGCAGGAGGAGAAGAATTTTTATTTAATACCCATCATGGCGATGTGGTGATTCGAAAGCTTTAGCCAGTTATCGGTAAATGGCATTTAAAAACCCATCCAACGGGTTTCGGTTATTGGAATATACTGATTAATCAAGGCCATTATTATAATCCAGAAAAGGTGGAAATGGGTAAAAATGGAGGGACAGCGGATACTTCTACAACTATTGGTTATACCTCAGATGTTATTACAGATATGGCATTAGCCACTTTGGAAAAAAGAGATACAAATAAGCCGTTTTGTATGCTCTATCACCATAAAGCACCGCATAGAATTTTGCTCCTACTTTCCTCGATTTTGCGGGCATTGATATTCCGACTGATTTTCAAGGGCAATCGCTTCGTCCTGTTTTAGCAGAAAAAACACCGACCGATTGGCGAAAATCTGTCTATTATGAATATTTTGAATATCCACACGGCTGGCATTCTGTCAAACAGCATTATGGGGTCTGGACAGACCGCTATAAACTGATTCATTTTTATAATGATATTGATGCTTGGGAGTTATACGATTTGGAACTGGACCCATCGGAAATGCATAATCTGATTGAGGATGTAGGGCTTCAAACAGTCATTCGAGAATTGAAAGTGGAATTAGAAAAGTTGAGGAAAGATTTAAAGGTTACCTAAAAGTGATAGTAGAAAATAGGCGTTTATAATCTGTTGGGAGATTAATCTGTTGGGCAGTTTTTTCCCAACGGATTTTTTTTCCCAACGGATTTTTTTTCCCAACGGATTTTGATTTTAAGGATTAAAGATATCAGAAGGTTATTACAGAATCTTCTCAAATACTTCAACAATATTTTTACACACAAAATAAGCATCATTCGTCTATAAAAAATAAACTTTTAACGGATTTATTACCTCGCAATAGCATAAATTAAGCATCTTCACCCATCTTAAAATAAAACCCTTTATACACTCGACTTATGCAGTTAAACATTCAAAACCTTTCAAAGACCTACTCAAATGGGGTGCAGGCTTTAAAAAATGTCACCTTAGAAATTTCTATCGGTATGTTTGGTTTATTAGGCCCAAATGGGGCCGGTAAATCTACTTTAATGCGAACCATTGCCACCTTACAAGAACCCGATGAAGGCACTATTCAAATGGGGGATATTAATGTGCTTACCCAAAAAGAAGAAGTCCGAAAAATATTAGGTTATTTACCCCAAGAATTTGGGGTTTATCCTAGAATTGGGGCAGAAACCTTATTAGACCATTTAGCCGTTTTAAAAGGCATCACCAATAGAGGCGAACGAAAAGAAGTGGTCAAAGCCCTTTTAGAAAAAACCAATTTGTACCAACATAGAAAGAAAAATCTGGGTGGTTATTCGGGAGGTATGAAACAACGCTTTGGCATTGCCCAAGCCTTATTGGCCAATCCAAAATTAATAATTGTTGATGAACCTACCGCTGGATTAGACCCTGCCGAACGCAATCGGTTTTTGAATTTATTGAGTGAAATTGGTGAAAATACCATCGTCATTTTATCTACCCATATCGTAGAAGATGTCAAGGAATTATGTACCAATATGGCTGTTATTAATCAAGGGGAAGTACTGCTCACAGGTACACCAACCCAAGCCTTGGACAGCATTAAAGGAAAGATTTGGCGCAAACAAGTGGCTAAAGATGAAGTGGAAACCTATAAAGCAAGTCATAATGTCATTTCAGAAAGAAGAAGTGCAGGAAAACCAGTTATTCATGTCTTAAATGATGGACAACCGGGAGAAGGATTTACATCAATTGAACCAGATTTAGAAGATGTGTATTTCTCTGAGATTTTTGGAAAAAAGATGGAAACTGTTGGCTAAGCTGAGTTTGTCGATAAGACACTCCAAGGGCTGAAAGCCGCCTGGAGATCAAGCAGCAACACCCAATTCATCATTTATCATTCATCATTCATCATTTTATTATGTGGGAAATATTCAAATTTGAATTACAATACAGGATGAAACGTCCTGCAACTTATATCTATTTTGCCATCATGTTTTTAATGGCATTTTTAGCCATTACCACCGATGTCATTCGTGTGGGCGGAGGGGCAGGTCAGGTCAAGGAAAATGCACCGACAACTATTGCCTTCTTTTTAATTATATTATCGGTTATTCCAGGTCTATTATTAGTTTCAGCAGTTATGGGCGTCCCGATTTTAAGGGATTTTGAGCATAAAACTGCTTCTATGATGTTTACCAGTCCGATTACGAAAACCCAATATTTAGGCGGTCGGTTTTTAGGGTCAATGGCGACTACTCT
>CAZXYA010000517.1:0-6778 GCA_964644655.1 uncultured Saprospiraceae bacterium
TAAATAAGGTAGAGATTGTTCTCGTTTGAATTAATCTTATCCAAAACTCACGTTAAGTTAGCAAATTTTACAGAAGAACAACAAGATATAGCTAATACACATATAGGAAGATTACATTCTAGAATACACACGTTAAGATTACTAAATTATTACGAAGAAAAATCTCAGGATTATGATAAAGTAGTGGAAGCTTTTATTAGGGCGAATACAGGAGGTATGAAGTTGGAATATAGTGATATATTGCTATCTACTGCAACAGCAAAATGGAAAAATCTTAATGCCAGAGAAGAAATCCATTCTTTTACTGATAACATAAACAAGATAGGGCAGGGATATTCTTTTGGAAAAGATTTTGTCTTAAAAGGAGCGTTGTATATGACAAAAGATCTCCCTATTCAATATAAAGTTAAAAATTTCACCAAAAGTAATCTTGAAAAAATTGAAGATAATTGGGAAGCGATAAAAACAAATATTGAGGCTACAATAAAATTGGTTAGCAAATTTGGATTTAATGACAAAAACTTAGTGGCAAAAATTGCTTTACTACCAATAGCCTACTACTTATCAAAACTGGGGAATAAAAAAATTGTAGTTTCTTCAAGTAAAGTCGATGTTAGGAATCAAATTATTATCCAAAAGTGGTTAACGATTGCTTTACTTAAGAATGCTTTTGGAAGTTCTTCTGATACAACTTTGAAAAACTTACAGGAAACGATAAATGAACAAATAGATTTTTCAGTTTTTCCATATGAAGCTTTAAATAAAAAGTTAAATATTGAAACAACCTTCAATGAAGTAGAAATAGAAAATTTGTTAGCTGTAAAATATTCAACTAAATACAGTTATTTAATATTATCACTACTATACCCTAATAGAGATTGGAAGGATAGCAAATATCATGAAGATCATATATTCCCTAAATCAGAATTTAGCATAGCTAAATTAAGAAGAAAGGGTTATTCAGAAGAAGTCATTCAAGAATATCGGAAATATTTTAACTCAATTTTGAACTTACAGCTTTTAACGGAATCTGAAAATCTTGAAAAAAGTTCAAACGATTTTGAAAGATGGTTTTTATCTAGAGAAGACAATTTCAAAGATAGGCATAAGATACCAACTATAAATTCGTTTAATTTCAATAATTTTTTAGTGTTCATTACAGAAAGAAGGACAATAATTGAATTGAATTTGAAGGCCATAGAAATATAAAAACTATCAATACCTAAAAACTAATCAAAATGGGCTTATTAAACAACATATTAGGAAATGCAAGCGAAGCATCATCCGAACAACTCAACGAAAAATACAAGCGATTACTAACAACTGGAGAAGTAATAGAAGTCGGATTTAAGCTATTTCGAGATGTATTTATGTTCACCAATAAAAGGTTAATCTTGGTCGATATTCAAGGTTTGACGGGTAAAAAGATTGAGTACAAATCTTTGCCTTATAAAAATATTTCTAGATTTTCCTTAGAAACGGCAGGTACTTTCGATTTGGATGCAGAGTTAAAAATCTGGATTTCAAGTGAAAATATTCCAAGTGTTAGCAAAAAATTTAATAAAAGTACAGATGTATATGAAATCCAGCGATACTTGGCGGGAAAGGTTATGTAGAGGGAAAATAAACAAGTAATAATTCTATCAATCCAAAACAACAAACCTCATGAACTACCAAAACTGGAAAATCAAAAATCCAACTAAATCCATCAATGAATATTACATAGCCTTTTCAGAGAAAAAATCCCAAGTATTTACGGTTGTGCCTAATACCATAACCATTAATAACCCCCCAAAGGCAACTAAAGAAGAGACGGATTATTTATTAATATTTGCCTCTATTCTGATTATCGTTGCCTTTTTTTTACCTTGGGTGAATATTAAGATTTTAGGATTGAATTTAGTCAATAGTAGTGGTGCGGATATACCAAAAGTATTAAAGCATATCTATAAAGATGCACCTCAAATTGAACGATTTGTTAAAGCGGTGTATCTAATACCTTTTGGTGCTTTTTTGGTGTTGCTAGGAGTTACTAATAAGGAAAGATAGATGATTTTCATAAAGCTGCATTTAGTGTTTTAATCCCCTCTTCAAAAGAAATCACATTTTGATAACCCAATTCTTTTCGGGCTTTAGCATCCGAAACTGAAAATTCTCTTGCCATTAACCGTAAGGCGATGGGAGGGACAGGAGGGCGAGAAGTCCAGCCAAATAATTTCCAAATAAATTCGCTAGTATTGGCCAAAAAAGCAGCGATTCCTAAGGGGATTTCTCGCTTACCAGGCTCTAAGCCAAATGCGCTAATAATAGCAGAAAAGGTAGTGCGCATACTTCTCCTATCTCCGTCTGTGATAAAGTAGGCTTCTCCTCCTCGACCATTATCCAAGGCAGCGATGACGGCAGCGGAAAGATTTTTGATATGAACAGTACTTAAAATTTGATGTCCGCCGCCAATCCATGCCCATTGACCTGCTTTTACTCGGTCGATAATTTCTTCATAGTGGTGATTTCTAGGACCCCAAATGGCAGGTGGACGCAAAGCAATGGTTGTGAAATTTGGCGCATTAGCGGCTAACACCGCTTTTTCTGCAATGGCTTTTGTTTTAGGATATAAGGCAGTTGGCATGGATTTATCTGCGGTTGCTTCCGTTACATTTTTTACAGGACTGCCACCAATAACAGGCGCAGCACTAACATAAATGAAGCGTTTTACCCCACTATTTCTAGCCAATTGCAACATTTCTTTAGTGGCTTCTACATTGATAGCGTAGAATTTTTCTTTTTCATAAGTAAAATCCATATAGGCGGCTGAATGGACAACAACCTCACATTTTTTTAACGCCTCGATGGTATTATGGGATAAATTGGTCAAATCGTCCATAATAGGGGATGCCCCTACTTTTTTGACCTTCTCTGCTGCGTTGGCCGAACGAGTTAAGCCCAATACTTCATGCCCTGCTTTGATTAATTCAGGAATCATATTTTGTCCAACAAAGCCCGAACCTCCGGTGAAGAATATTTTCATAATTATACAATTAAATTAAAATAATATTACAAAGTTGCTTCAAAATAGAGGTAGATTATTAGCTATAAAAGTCAGAATAATTGCCCTAGAGGACGAAATATGGAACGGATAAAGAGCGCATAAAGAATGAATTAAAACTAAATAGCTACCTTTTTAGCCTCCTAAACTCACAACACTTATTATCTCATTACCCCCTTACAAAGGGTTGATTATTTAACACTAAGCACTTAATCCGTTGCTAACCTCATCCGTTGCTAAAAAAAATTAGCAGCGGATTTAACGAGCTAGAAATAATTTAGGAAACTTACACTTGAGAAGGCAGCTGATTAAATTGTTTTTTATAGGCAACGGTAAATTTAGAAGGATGCGAATAACCTAATTCATAACTAATCTCACTAATGGTTTTTTGGTGCCCTTGAAGTTCTTTTTGGGCATATTCCATTCTTATTTTCTGATGATATTTGATAGGTGGATTGCCAAAAACTTGTTTAAAACAATTTTTGAATTTGGTGCTGCCCATCCCTGCTATTTTAGCTAACTGCTCAATGGATGGAATCTGTTGAATTAGAGGGTTTCTGAGTTTTGCAGCGGCAATAAATAGGTTTTTTAGGTCGGTAGGATGTAAATTATGGTAGTTATCCTCTTTTTTGCGCCGAAGGAGTTTATCAAAAAAGATACCCAAGAGATGAAGTAATTGACTATGCCTTTTGAGTTTATTAGCTGTTGGTTGGAGTGCTTGAACTAATAGTTGTTCAGATTCATTATCTAAATCTTCATAAATTATTGCTTTCTGGGCATTTTGTAAATTCGCTAAATCGGTAGATAAATAATCTGCTAAAAAGGATTTTGGAAATCGAATTAAGGCAATTTCAAAAACGGTATTTGGCAGACTCAGGCTATAAACTTTGGTTTGTGGGGTATAAAAAAGCATCCCTGAAGGCAAGTATTTTTGGAAGTTTAAGGGTTCCGTATTGACTGTTTTATTGATTGGAATAGTGGACAAATTAATGTTTAATAATAGCCAGTTACTATCTTTTGGATTTAAAGAATTTATTTCTACTGGAGCATTTGCATTAAACTGAAAATGATATAATTCTAAGTTACTGGGAAAGTTATAAAGTTGGATGGTTCCCTTACCAAAATTGGTAGCTAAATTTGCTTTATTCTCAATAATTGGAATATTTAATTGATGCGCAAATTGTGTGAGGATATTTTCCTGCACATCAATTTTAAAACCAACCGCTGAAAGTTCTTTTTTCATAGTTATTAACTAAATTTTAAAACTACCAATTACAGTAAGGAATGAATTAAAATGACAATTAAAAGTAAAAATACTACTGACAATCAATAAGTTGCAATTTTAAAATGTAAATTAATTGTTGAGTCGTTTCTAAGTTACCTTATGATAGCGAATTGCTATTCTAACAACTCTTTTTTTGAATTGTTGAAATGCCTACTATACTGATAAAAAATAATTGGCTGGAAGAGTGAACAAACTAATCTTCATTAAAAACTGTTAGCCTTACGTGAATTTTATTGTTAAACCATCAATTTTCCTAACATAAATCAACTTAAAATGAACCTACCAAAAATACTTTACTGGATTACCACTATTTTAGTTGCCGCCTTATTTACCTTCTCTGCAAAAATGGCGATTGAAGCCACTCCAGGATATATGGAGATGTGGAAAGGATTTGGGTATCCAGACTACCTACCAGCCATTATTGGACCATTAAAAGCTTTAGCGGTAATAGGTTTATTGATTCCTCGAACTTCTTTTCTAAAACATTGGGTTTATGCTGGCTTAGCGTTTGATTTATTATTAGCGATTTTAGCACATAATGCTTTAGGGCATGATTTAACCCTGCAACTGGTTGGAATGGTTTTATTATTTGTTTCTTATTTTTTGTATATGAATAAAATGGATTTTAAGGCATTGTTTAGGTAGATTAGGAATAAATTAAAATTAAAATGACAATCAAAATTAAAACCACTACTGACAATCAATAAGTTGCAATTTTAAAATGTAAAGTTATTTTTGAACCGTTCCTTACTAGGTGACATAAGTAAAACTCAAAACCGAATAGTAATATCATAACTCCCACCTTTTTCTATTTTCTTTTTGGTAGGTTTATCGGTCTCCTGCTTAACAGTCGTATAATTATATTGTATAGTCATAGGGGGAGGTTGACTATTAATTTCTTTTTTTTGGACGGTTTTTTTGGGTAATCTAAAATGAATCTGTAAGTTTTTATGAAAAACAGCTTTTAGATTTCGATTTCTGGGCACATTAAATTGCAATAATTTAACTAGTCTAATAGCCTCTTCGTCACAGCCATAGCCTACACCTGCTATAATTTTTGCGTCAATAACTTTTCCTTTATAATTAATAGTGTATCGAATATAGACACTTCCTTCTATTTTCTGTTGAAGTGCTATTGGAGGGTAAGTAAGATTTTTTTTAATAAAATTTTTTAGAGCGGTCATACCACCTTCATAATAAGGCTTTTTGATAAATTGATGGTCTTTTCTTTCTTTTTTCATACCCTTTCTACGCCTAACAATTGGAATGGGTTGATTTTGAAGGGTATATTAGCAGAATTGGTTGTGAAAATAGAATTTAAGGTAAGTTAAGAGGAGATAATAGGTTGGTCTTGCGGCGCAAATATATAAGAACATTTTGTAAAAGAAGAAGGATCTGTTTTTTAATTTTTTATTCTAAAAAATACATCTGAAAAATTTGCCTTTATTATTCTTTTTACCTATTTTTATTTTATACTAGAATAAACAATCCAATTTATACCTTGTTTTAACTAGGATTGATATATGAAAAATTTTGTATGTAGGATTTGGGTAATAAATGTAGCATAAAAGTAGTTTATTAACAACCTAAAAGAAGATACAAGATTAAAATTACTAGATGAGATTAACTAATTTTTATTCTTATATACGATTTGAAAAAAGATTTTCCGAACATACAATAAAAGCTTATGAAACCGATTTAACCCAATTCAACAATTTTCTACAAAATACCTATGAAATAAAGAAAGATGAAGATATCGAGCATATCCACATTAGAGCCTGGATTGTCGATTTAATCGAACAAAAAATTACGACTCGCTCCATTAATCGTAAATTATCTACCCTTAAATCTTATTTCCAATTTTTAGTCAAGCGCGCTGTACTTGCTGCTAATCCTATGTTGAAAGTAATTGCCCCCAAAGTGGGCAAACGCTTACCTGTAGTGATACCAGCGGACAGGCTCGAATTTTTATTCGATCAGGTTGAATTTGGCAATGAATTTAAAGGAGTTAGAGATAAAATGATATTGGAACTGCTCTATCAAACGGGCATTCGCAGGTCAGAACTTATAAACTTAACTTATCAAAACATAGACCTAAAAGGTCTAACCATTAAAGTGTTAGGGAAAGGAAATAAAGAACGCTTGGTCCCTATTAGCCACAAATTAAGCAGCGCTTTGCAAGATTATATGACCGTTAAAAATGCCGCTTTTCCCTTAGAATTATTCAATTTATTATTCGTAACGGAAAAAGGTAAAAAGTTATATCCGAAAAAGGTCTATTCCATCGTAAACCACTATTTGTCGCTAGTGACTACCGAAGAACAGCGTAGTCCACATGTATTACGTCATTCCTTTGCGACGCACTTATCCAATAATGGAGCTGATTTAAATGCCATCAAAGAATTATTAGGCCATAGTAGCCTTGCTGCTACTCAGGTCTACACACACAA
>CAZXYA010000518.1:0-6766 GCA_964644655.1 uncultured Saprospiraceae bacterium
CCTATGCAGCTTGTTTATCCAATGCCAGATAAAACCACAAGCAGTCATCCTTCCGAAAAAGGAAAAGATTAAACCGGTCGATTTAGTAGAACCCTTAGTGGATGCTGCCAATTCTCGCTGGTTCTTTTTCAATTCGGCTACTCGTCCCTTTGGAATGGTCAATCTCAGTCCTGACATGATTATTAATGGCGCTTGGAATTCAGGTTATCGCTATAATCAAGATACCATTCGATGCTTTAGTCATGTGCACGCTTGGCAGTTATCTGCCATACCAGTTTTACCTACAACGGGGGCATTTAAAGGACATTTGGGCGCTGATAAATATGGCTCGAGTTATACCCATGAAAAAGAAACAGTCAAAGCAGGCTACCACCAAGTTTATTTAGCCGATTATCAAATAGATGCAGAATTAACCGCTACCACTAGAGTTGGCTTTCACAGATATACCTTTCCCAAAAGCGAGCAAAGCCATATTCATGTTGATTTTTCTACCTTTTTAGGACCAAGTGATACTGAAAGTGGCTATGCCAAAAAAGTCAGCAATCGAGAAATAGCAGGTCATGCTTTAATGGCGCCAACTATTCGACGCCCCAAAGCCACCTATGTTTATTATGTGATTCAATTTGATAAAGATTTTGACCAATTTGGTACTTGGAAAGATGGAGAGTTATTGAATGACCAAGAAATAAAAGGCACTAAAACAGGAGCTTATGTTAGTTTTGCTACCAAAGAAGGGGAAAAAAGACTAATGAAAGTAGGTATTTCTTATGTAAGTATTGAACAGGCTCGATTGAATATACAAACGGAATTAGCGCATTGGGATTTTGACAAAACCATAAAAGAAACACAAGAAGAATGGAATAATTGGTTAAGTAAAATTGAAGTAACAGGTGGAACGGAAATAGAACAGCGTCGATTTTATACCGATTTATGGCATGCTTTGCAAGGTCGAAGAATTTTAAGTGATGTGAATGGTAAATATTGTGATATGACTGGGGATAAACCTAGAATTGGACAAATTCCACTTGATGAAAACGGACAGCCTAAATTTAACCATTATAACTCAGATTCTTTCTGGGGCGCACAATGGACACTCAATACTTTATGGCATTTGGTTTACCCAAAAGTGACCGAGGAGTTTGTCAATTCTATGTTGCTGATGTATGAAGATGGCGGATTAATCCCTCGTGGACCTTCTGGAGGAAATTATACCTATGTCATGACAGGGGCTTCTTCCTCCCCTTTTATTGTAAGTGCCTATATGAAAGGTATCAAAGGCTTTGATGTAGCAAAAGCCTACGAAGGTTTGGTCAAAAATCATTCTATTGATGGCATCATGGCAAAAGCGGGCTACGAACATCAAACTGCTTCAGGAGGAGGTATGCAATACTATTTAGATAGAGGATATATTCCACATCCTCTACCCTGGGGGACTAAAGGATTTCATAGGGATGGTTCGGGACAAACTTTAGAATACGCCTATCAGGATTGGACCTTAGGGCAACTAGCAAAAGCTTTAGGCAAAGAAAAAGACTATCAAACTTATAGCCAAAGAGCTTTAAATTACAAAAATATATGGAACAAAGACTTAGGTTGGATGTGGGTCAAAAATTTAGATGGTGATTGGGACGCTTCAGTTGATATTCTCCAATATAAATTTGGCTGGGTAGAAGGTAATGCCGCCCAATTTACTTGGTTTGTACCACATGATGTAAAAGGATTAATTGCATTAATTGGTGGAGAAGCAGCTTTCATTAAAAAATTAAACACTTCCTTTGAACTGGCCGCTAAACACGACTTTACTTCTGCTAAAAGTCATGATAAAGGAGAACAAGCCGCCAACCGTAAAAGATATATTAACTATGGTAATCAACCTAGTATGCAAACCGCCTTTTTATTCAATCACGCTGGCGCACCTGCTTTAACTCAATATTGGAGTCGGCAAGTAATCAACAAAGTGTATAGTGGTATATCCCCTCAATATGGCTATAGTGGAGATGAAGATCAAGGGCTGATGGGCGCTTTAGCCGTTTTAATGAAAATCGGTCTTTTTTCTATGGATGGCGGGACCGCTGTCGCACCGATTTATGAAATTGGCAGTCCTATTTTTGATAAAATTACTATTCATTTAGATAATCGGTTTTATTCTGGTGATAAATTTATTATTGAAACCAAAAATAATGCTCCCCAAAATGTCTATGTAAAAAAAGCTGTGTTAAATAATAAACCGCTGAATCAATTTTGGTTTTATCATAAAGATTTGGTCAAAGGTGGAAAATTGGTATTAGAAATGAATTAAGTAACGGCAAAACAATAACTCCGCCATTTGGATGGCTTCTTTAGCACTTAATTTCCACTAAAAAATAGGTGAATCACCTATAATTAGGCAACTTGCCTAATTTTATAAATATGTAAAACTACGCTAAAATATGCCTTGTTTCTGTTTTAATTTTGTAGTTACAAATATTACACATAACTACTTAACAAAAAACATTTTGAAAAATCAAAAAAGTCCTACCACACCAGCAGGCTTACTTTATCGGCAAGATACCAATGGGGATAGTTTTAGGGATTTACACCAAAATTATCATACTCCTATTTATGATTATGCTTTGGATTATTTAGGCAATGATGCTGCTGCTTTAAACAGTACGAATGCTTATTTTGTAAGTTTAGCAGATAGATTTAGCGATTTTGAACAAGCTGAAGAATTAGTAGATAAGCTTTCTTCTGAACATAAAAAAGCTACAGTTTTTGTTCGTTAAATGCTAAGTAACAATAGAGCGTCAGGTAAAAAAGGGAGAAAAAATCAATAATTGAATAATATCAATTTTCAATCTGACGCTCTAAAGTAAATAATAACTTCATCATTTCGCCGATAATTTTTTGCTCGTTACTAAACAAACCTATTACAAATGCAAAAACCGACTATACCAGATAATGAAAAAGAGCGATTAGATGCCTTACTAGCTTATGATTTGTTAAATCAACAACAACATCCAGAGTTCGATGACATAGTGAATTTAGCTGCATTTATATGTGATACTCCAATTTCCTTAATATCTATTGTAGGAGCTAATCAACAAAGATTTATTGGCAATCATGGCTTACCCGTAGATAGTACAGCAAAGAGTGTTTCTTTTTGTGCGCATGCCATTAATGATATTCATCAACCTTTATTGGTAGAAGATGCGACTAAAGATGAGCGATTTAGTGGAAACCCCTTGGTCACTGGCGACCCTAATATTGTTTTTTATGCTGGTTTTCCGTTGGCTACTTCTGATGATTTTGCCTTAGGCACCCTATGCGTAATTGATAATAAACCAAAAACCTTAACGGAGCGGCAAAAAAGAGGATTAAACTTCCTAACTAAACACATTATTCGGTTCTTCGAAATAAGAAAAGCTGTAAAAGCAGCTAGTCAGCGAGAAAAACTCTTGAAACAAGCGGTAAGTGGTTTAGAAGAATATACCGCAATTGTGGCACATGATTTAAAAACTTCCCTTAGAAATATAGAAATATCAACCGAATTATTACAAAAGCAACATCAAGGCAGTATTGATGCGGTGTGTCAAAAATATTTGGATAATATTCAACAAGAAACCACGGAATCCATTCGATTCATTAATGACATGCTTAAATTTTCAAGGTCTGTTTATACCTTTAATGAAGCTAAAGAATTGGTGGACATGAACGAACTGCTAAAAATAATCTGCCACAAATTAAAAATACCTAAAAAATTCAAGGTAACAATAACGTCCCAACTACCCGAATTGTACACCTCTCGAACAGCTATCCAACATATTTTTGAGAATCTAATACAGAATAGTATAAAATATATGGATAAAGCTCAACCTGAAATAGAAATACGCTATCAATCTAAAAAGAAGTATCATATATTCGGGGTAAAAGATAATGGCTGTGGTATTCCAAAATCACACCAGCAAACTATCTTTGATTTGTTTAACCGTGTGCAAAAAGAAAATGGTAATAATAGCTCAGGAGTGGGCTTAGCAATTGTCAATAGGCTGCTTACCTTATTGGGTGGAAAAATTAAAGTCAAATCTAAAGTAGGGCAAGGTGCCCATTTTATTTTTAAAATTCCAAAGGAAATAGAACAATAACCGGTAGATTTAGGGTGGGAACAGTCACTATAGTTCTATCAGCCCAATTCGAAGGGCATGCTTCACTAAACCTGCTGTATTTTTAACTTGCAATTTTTCTAGTATATTTCTCCGATGTGCATCTACCGTTCGATTGCTAATGAATAAAGTTTCCGCTATTTCTTTATTACTTTTTTCTTCCGCAATCAATTTTAAAATCTCCAATTCTCTTTTAGTCAAATTTTGCCCTGTTATATTTTTTTTGGTCGGCTTATCATCCATTAACTGTTTCACAATGGATTGCATAATGGTTTGACTATAAAAGGTTTCTCCACTATATATCGTCCGAATAGCCTGCATCATTTCTTTTGTTCCAGCATCTTTTAACAAATATCCACTTGCTCCAGATTTCAACACTTTTTTAATGTATTTCTTCTCTTGATGCATCGAAAAAATAAGCACCTTGCTAGATGGCTTTTTTTCTTTTAGCCACTTAGTAGCCGCTGGTCCTTCTCCATCTTTTAAAGTAATATCCATCAAGATAATATCTGGGTCAAAGTTTATTATCTTTTCCATAAATTCTTGGATAGAACCTGCTGTACCAATTACTTCTAAATCTTTCTCATAGTTAATTAAGGACGTAATGCCCTCTCGAAACACTTTGTGGTCATCCACTATGAAGATAGATATTGGCATAAGGTAATTCGTTAGGTAATAGACTGACCTGGACTTTTCTTATTTGTCAAAAGTCCAGTTAATGCTAAAATAAAAATAAATTTCAGTTAATTGGCATTTCCCATAAAAAAAGTCACTCCTTCAATATGAAGAAATGACTTATGCCTTTAAAATCAGGAATTTGATACCCTCTATTAGATATACTTTAATAAATAATTTAGTTTAACTAACTCAACTTCCCAAACTCGTTTTTGAATGTTTGGATTTTAATATTGAATGAGAAGTGTATTGTTGAATTAACTAATGAGGATAGCATTTCATAATAAGTAGTTATAGGAGAATTAACCTTTTTTCAAATTAACTATTAATATGATCAACTTCGTCTTAGTTATTTATTAAAAAGCTATTACAAATATAGTAGTAATCAGATGTATTATTTAGAGTAAAAAAACGTATTTTTTAAAATAGGTAATTCACCTATATATAGGTCATTTGCCTAAAATAGTGTATTAGACAAAAATGGATGAAATCCGTTGGGAAATCAAATAGCAATTGTCAAATTTTTTTTTATTTTATCAAATCTCATTTATCCGAAACTTAAAAATAATCAATTCCTCCACTTTTCTACAACTCAAACCTTAATTAAAGTGTTCAAAACCTAAGAATTCCTTACTTTTGCCTCATTAAGAAAAAACCGCAATTAAAAAATAAGAAACTCCGTAAGTTATGGGAAGAAAATTATCACTCCGAGATGGTCTAAGAGAAGCAATGTCTGAAGAAATGAGACTAGACGAAAACGTCTTTTTAATGGGCGAAGAGGTCGCAGAATATAATGGTGCTTACAAAGTCAGTAAAGGAATGTTGGATGAATTTGGCCCTAAAAGAGTCATTGATACACCAATTGCTGAATTGGGCTTTGCTGGTATCGGTGTCGGTGCAGCTATGAATGGATTGCGTCCAATTGTTGAATTTATGACTTGGAATTTTGCTGTTTTAGCATTCGACCAAATCGTTAATAATGCTGCTAAGACTTTATCTCAATCTGGTGGTCAGTACAATTGCCCGATTGTTTTTAGAGGGCCTTCTGGTGCTGCTGGTCAATTGGCTCAACAACACTCTCAAACTTTTGAGGCTTGGTTGGCAAATACCCCTGGATTAAAGGTTATCTCATCTATAGACCCGTTTGATAGCAAAGCTTTATTAAAAACAGCGATTAGAGATAATGACCCGATTTGTATTATGGAATCAGAGTTAATGTATGCTTTGGAAGTCGATAATACGGTTGCTGGAAAACGAACCTATTCTTTCGCTCGTAAGACTTGGGAAACAGATTATATCGAAGGAGAAGACGAGCAAGAGCTATTACCAATAGGCAAAGCAGTCATTCGTCGAGCAGGAACAGATATTACATTAGTTTCTTTCAATAAGTCTGTATTAGAATGTTTAGTAGCAGCAGATGAATTGGCAAAGGAAGGAATTTCAGCAGAAGTTATCGATCTACGGACAATTCGTCCAATGGACTATGAAACAATCGTTCAATCAGTCAAAAAGACCAATAGAATTGTAGCGGTAGATGAATCTTGGCCTTTCGCTGGTATTTCAGCAGAGATTGCTTATGTGATTCAAAAGCATGCATTTGACTATTTAGATGCACCTGTAATTAGAGTAAATGCAGCGGATGTTTCTTTACCGTATGCGCCAACTTTAGTTGAGGCTTATATGCCAAATGCTGCTAAAGTTATTAAGGCGGTGAAAAGTGTGATGTACACCAATGTATAAGATTAGATAAAAAAATATTTTTATGATAATTCGTTAGTCAACGAAAAATCATACATCCTAGTTTTCTATGTTTAGAGCTTCCAGAACTCCAAGTTCTAGAAGCTCTTTTTTTAGCATAAAAATCATTAGTCAACCAATGCAATCACTATTTTTTTAAGTTTTTTTAGAATTTTCAGAATATCAATTATATGCTCGGTGGAAGCATCATA
>CAZXYA010000519.1:0-6736 GCA_964644655.1 uncultured Saprospiraceae bacterium
CTAAATATCGGATTGACATTCACTTCTAAATGGTCAGTTGTAACGGTCTTCGTTAATTTAGTACCTGCTGCATCATATGTCCATTCAATTATTCTCAAAATGACAATAGCCACCTACTTTTTGGTAAATGGCTATCGAAATTTGTCAACTTATACGAGGACAATACAGTACCAATTTTAAGACAAAAAGCAGGGGCTAACTCTCTACTGTTATAGCCCCTGTCTAAAAAACCAAATGAAAACAAATTCTTTATTGAACAGTTTAATTAATTTATATTACTCTGGTCTTTCTCAAAATATCTTAAAACAATTATGATACTATCAATAGAAGAGGTTTTAGCTTCTTCTGAGGTGTTCAAGTAATTTACTATCAATTCTTTACCAAATTCAATAGGTCCTGCATTTTTATGGTCACTTTCATTGATTTTGCATTTCCATCTAGTGTCTTTCTTTCTCTTAATTGATAGTATAGTTTTTCGTATTTTCTGATGATTTTTGATTTCATTCTTAGTAAATAATTCTTCTTTTAAAAGCAATTTATTTCTAAATTTTAATTTTATAAAACTATGTTTTAAATCTGTGATGAATTTTTTTTGCTCATAGATGAAAGATTCATCTGAAAAGGGAAATATCTCTGTCTGTTTCATTCTAAAATGACGATTTGCATTTTCTACTAATTCAGTAAAAAGAACTATGTTCTTATTCAACATAGAATCATTACATTCTTTTGTATCTGTTGCACAAGTAAGCATTGATAGGTTAGTTATGCCTCTCATCTGATTATCTTCAATTTCTAATTTAAAATCAATTTGATTTAACAATGAGATTAAAGAATCGTTAGCTTTATCTAAAGCTATGAATTTTATAAAGTTATCTTTCGTAAATTCATTTTTATTTTGTTCAAAATAAAAATATTCATGTAAATTATCTGTAAAGGTCGATTGTTCTTTATAAATCTTTTCCCATATTATATTGCAACTTGTTAAGTTAGGGTTGCATTTTTTATTTTTAGATGAACAACCAAGGGAAAAAATTGTAATTAAAAGAAATAAATTATGCATATTTAAAAGTTTACATTTTGAAAACTAAAGGCTTTAATTGCTTTAAGTCGATTCATTATTCTTGATTCTTGATTAGGATAAGTTTGTGCAATAACTAATCTGGCAAATTTTCTAGCATGAAAAGTTTGTCCAATTCCTATATGCCTATTTGATGAAGATGTTGGAATTATCCAAGCTATTTCTGGAGCATTAACTTTTATATTCCTAGTAGATTTACCTACTCCTAAGACTTGCCCTCTAAATCCCGCTTCTCCTCCCATTTGAATCATCGCAGTAAAGTTTCCAAAGTTTATTTTACTAATCTGATAAGTACTGTACTTAGTTTTTAATACCTGTAATCTTTGAAAGGTTACGGGATAACCTCCTACATTAATAGTTAAAGCTCCATCTACAGATTTATTTAGTGCTTGAATAAAATCAAATGCCCCCAATGCTCTAGCTGTTTTATTGGAAATTTCTCCTAATTCTGGAAATATTCTAGCAAGCATCTTATCTTCTGTCATAGCATCAACTACTTTAAAAATTGCTTCGTTTTCAAAATACTTACTTAATGCTTCTGACCATATTTTGCTAGGGTCTGGGGTGTTTTCAGTATTGTTATCACTAACAGTATTGTCTTTATTACCTGTTTTTCTAGCTTCTTCTCTTATTTGTTTTCCTATTTCTCCAGTATTCTCTCCACTAGTAGCATCACGTCCCCAAAGGCTCGTGCTTGTCTCTATCAACCCATTCTCATCCTCTGTCAACATTCCCGTCGGGTCAGAAAAACGAGCAGGATTACCCAAGGTATAGCCATACGGACTAGCCTGTGGAGTCACTTCTGACATGATGTCTATTCCCTCCCATCTAGCTTTCCAATTATCAAAACACCTCACTCCATAATCACTCCACCCCAAATCGAGTTCTGTTTGTAGTTCTTTATTTCCAAAGAGGTATTTGTTTTGAAAATCGCTTTGTTCCTTATGCAAAGCCCCGTATGGATAATATCCCGAATAGGTCTCTAATGATGCTGCTGCACCATTATTCTCCCGAAATAAAGCCCTAGTATTCCCTTGCCAATCCGAAAGGTAAAATTCACGTTCACTACTATTCTCACTATATTTTACCCGCCCATCCGCATGATAAACCGCTTCTAAATTCGATTCAAAATATTCAATCCCCGAACAATACTCCCGAATCTGCACCACATCATTCGGCATTATCCTAGCCAAAAAGTCACTCCCTGCCGTAGCTATAAACCCTTCTTTAAGGGTTATGCTCTCTCCTGCTGTAAATGTAACATTACCTGCATTTGGTACATCCCCATTCGATTCAATCGTCATAGACGCTTGATATTCCTTGCTAAATATCGGATTTATTATTTCCAATACTCCACTCTTGGATTTATTTCTTTAGCTATTTCTTTGTATTTACTTATATCAATATCAATATGACCATCGTGTTCTTTACTCATAAAAAGACAGTTGCGTTCATAAGCTTCCCATATAGTTTCAAAAAACTTTGAAATGGAACTGTAAACATAGTCAATATCACCCCACATTGTAGTTTTCAGAATATAGCCATAATGTTTATTTTCTGTATCAAGGTTTACCCAATAACAATTAACCTCACTTTCATAAATAATAGGAAAATGTAAAGGAGAAAAATCCATTGCCTCATAATCTTTTCGTATCTCATTAAATATATCTTCTTTTATATATCCTTCTAATTTAATCAAAGATACTAATCTGAATAGAGGAGGAAATAAGGTAAAATGTCCAGAATCAATTTTATTTACATCTATTATTCCATTAATACACTTAAAATAATCTCTAAATTCTTGATTAAAATCAAACCCATACTTTGATTCAAAATGGTTAATTTCTCTATATGATAAGCCATCTTGTATCACTTCTGGCATTTTATAGCCTATCTCCTTTTGTTTTTTAATAATTTTTTTCAAATACTTTTTTACTAAACTCATTTTTATTGATTTATCCACCTTGTGGTGGAGTTGTTGGTTTAAAATCATCAAATATACTTCCAGGTCCAGTATGTATCGGTAGTAATAACCGTGAAGCCGCTTTTCTTGGTAAAGTTTTAAGGACTTTCATTATAGCTTGTCCTTGTAATCTTGCTCGCATTTGACTATTTGCCGTTGTCTGCCTTAAATTTAAGGAATATCTATTTAATGCACTCATTGTACCGTCATACTCATTATCGCTTGGAATAGGAATAACAGCAAATGCATCTCCATCATTTAATAACCTACTTACTTTAGCCATTTGGCTACCTTGTTTTCTTTGTTCCAGTAAAGGTACATATCTAACAGATGAACCAGCCCCACCTTCATAAGTAGAAGCGTAAGGATATTCATCTGGTGAAGGGTCTCCGCCAGAATAACCTCTAAGAGCTTCAGTTCGGTTACGGTCTCTTAGTGCTGCATTACCTTTTATTATATGTAAAACAGATGGATGTCCTTCAGCCAATGCACTTACGGTATGATGATATATTTCTTCTGTATAAGTCTCAAAAACAAAATGAATAGCTTCTATATTGGAGTTTGATTCATTTAGAGCAGTAGCAGCACTACTTAGATTATTTTTTAAATCTCTGGATTTTCTTTTCTGTTGTCCTTCTGATTTAAAGTTACTGTCTAAAACCTCCCCTGTATTTTCACCACCAACAGCATCACGCCCCCAAAGACTTGTACTTGTTTCTATTAATCCATTTTCATCCTCCGTCAACATTCCTGTTGGGTCAGAAAACCGAACTGGATTACCCAAGGTATAACCATACGGACTAGCCTGTGGCGTAACCTCTGACATGATGTCTATCCCTTCCCATCTAGCTTTCCAGTTATCAAAACATCTAACCCCAAAATCCGACCAACCTAAATCCAATTCCGTTTGAAGTTCCTTTCCTCCAAATAAATACTTCTGACTATAATCGCTTTTCTGACTATGAACAGCTCCAAAGGGATAATAACCACTATAGTTTTCCACAATTTCAGCACTACCAATTTCATCTCTAAATAGAACTCTCGTGTTTCCCTAATAATCAGCTAAGGAATATTACTCTTCAAAGACAATAGCCATCTACTTTTTGGTAAATGGCTATTGAAAAGTGTCAAGCATAAACAAGGTGATTATACATTTAAATAAAGTTTTTCTAATTGATCAGCCTCATAATAAGTGATGGGTAATATTATTTCGTCAATTTTATACTTCTTCAAAGTATCAGATTCGTTCAGAAAATTTGTAACTACAGGAATTAATTGGTTAAAATTTTCTTGATGCTCACTTTTTAAAAGGTTGCCTTTCCAATTCTTATCAGTTTCCAATTTGTAATGCAAGATGGATATTCTCCTAAAATCTTGAGTGTCTTTAGGTACATAAACATCATCTGGGTCATAGTCCTTAACTACAGATTTATTAATAAAATCTTTTACAACCTTTGAATGATTAAGTCTAATTCTTTGTTCAATCAATTCGCCTTTTGAGAAATATTTAATTATTGATTCTTCTTTTCGCTTTCTTTCTTCACATTTTTTAATACGCACGTAATATAATAATAAATCACCGTCTCTTTTTGGGAATAGAGAATCCAGACTATAAAAGGATTCTAATTTATCATTATCATTATCCCAGCCCCAATCATAAATGTCAAGTGTAAGACTGTCTTGATTTTTCTTAAATCCATAATTATTTTCTTTGATAATATCTTTTAAAAATATACCGTCAACTCTTTCATCTAGGTAAAGTTCAAACTCTTGCTTTGTTTTAGGATATTTACCTTTCTCCATATAAAAGTCACATACAATTTCTGGGAACATAACCATTTCTATATCCCTATATTTTTCAAATTTTTTGGCATCTTGCGACTGGCATGAATTACAAAATATTGTTAGACAAAATAAAAATAAATAATTTTTCATATTTTAGAATTAAGCTGTTATTACTTTAAATATTTATTGCTAATTAGCCAGTTAATCATTCTTTCCCTAGATTTCTTGGTTGTATAAGTTCGATTTACATAGTTCATTAGTCCATTATTGACTCTATTTTGGAAAATCGCTTCTAATCTATTTAGATTTTTACCTTCAACCACAATAAATCCTTTAACTATTCTCCCACTACCTGAAGGAGTCTTTATTGTTGCAAAGGCATTTAACCTAATATCACCTTTAGCTATTTTTCCCATAACTGTATAGGTTGGACTTTCGATAGAAAAATGCGTTCCAGCAACCCCATCTTTTTCTAAATCTAACGCTCCAGTTATGATGTTGAATTTATCTGGACTTGCCAGATAAATGAGTCTATCAATTTCTACCTTTTCCCCAAAAACTACTAAAGTTACATCTGAATAACTATGCTTGTTATCTCCTATAATGGTTTCTAAATATTTATATCCATCGACTCTTTCATGAATAGCATCATCCATAGATTCTTCTTCGCTTGCCCCCATTTTAGTTAAAAGTCCCGCTAACCTGTTATTAGCAACAGTCTCAAGTGCTTTACCAAAAGCAGTTTTTAAACTTTGCGATGGGTTAGATTGTAATTCTCCAATAACGCCACCAATTTTATTAGCATCAATAGTTACATTTTTACCACTCGCTACATCTTTATTAAAACTATTCTGCAAACCACCAAAAACCTATTGAGCCTCTTCTCCTGTAAACTTTTGAACACTTGCTCCTGATGGGTCGCCATTAGAAACTGGATTCCCCAAGCCATAAGAGTAACTAGAAACATTGGTGTAAGCATCTGCTAAAACGTCAACGCTTAAAAAACGCCCCATCCAGTTATCTTTGCAACGTAAATGATAGTCGCTCCATTCTAAATTTAGTTCTGTTTGTAGCTCCTTGCCTTCATTTAAATATTTATTTTGATAATTACTTTCTTGTTGATGTGCTGCTCCATAAGGAAAATATCCCGAATATTCCTCTATAATCTCTGTTACATTATCATTAGCTTTAAATAGGATTCTAGTATTGCTTTGGTAATCAGACAATTGATACTCTCGTTCATTACCTCCTCCATTATATTTAATACGCCCATCAGAATAATAGATTGCTTCGATTTGCGATTCAAAATACTCAATCCCCGAACAATACTCCCGAACCTGCACCACATCATTAGGCAGTATCCTCGCCAAAAAATCACTCCCTGCACTTGCCGTAAACCCTTCTTTAAGGGTAACACTCTGCCCTGCTGTAAACGTAACATTACCTGTATTTGGTACATCCCCATTCGATTCAATCGTCATAGATGCCTGATATTCCTTACTAAATATCGGATTGATATTCACTTCTAAATGGTCCGTTGTTACGGTCTTCGTTAGTTTAGTACCTGCGGCATCATACATCCATTCGATTGTTCTCAAAATGACAATAGCCATCTACTTTTTGGTAAATGGCTATTGAAAAGTGTCAACCTATAGAAGGACTATACGCTAATTTCTAGGTTTGCTATTGTCATCCATATTATAAAAAGTTGATTTGCCTGTCCTAACATTAGTAATAATAGATAATTCACGTCCTATGATTTCACTTGTTCCATCTTGCTCTTTCACCTCTACTATCAAAATGAATCATTTGTCTATTAAAGAAACCATGCTCATTTTTATAATTTCCTAAACCGCCATTATTTTTTATAATTTTTTTGTCCAGAATATCATATACAATGTTTACATCTA
>CAZXYA010000520.1:0-6723 GCA_964644655.1 uncultured Saprospiraceae bacterium
TAGCAGCGGAAGACGAAGTAGCTATTTTAGAAGGACGAGGAATGTTAGAGTTTACAGGAGAGAACATTAGTTTTACTATCGGTAGAAAGGCTTATGAGCATCCCAATTTGCAGGCAGATTTTTCGATTGAAATTACCAATACTTACAGCGAAGATAGAGATGCCTACCAATGGTCTTTTACAGATGAACTGGAACAACTCCTAAATCAAGTAGAAGGAGCGAAAGCGCGAGTGCTTTATTTTAATGAAACGAACTGTGATAAATTTGATGATTATCTAAATGGCAACTACCCTGCGCCACAAAGTGCAAGTAGAACTACTCCAGACACCACCTTTTTTGAGGAAATTATCATTTTAGATAGAGCCGATAAACAGCGGGTATTTTTTAAGTTTAATGGAAGTGACCAATCCGAAGCGAGTATCATCTGGACGATGCAGCATATAGCCATCAGCAAACGAGGCGGGTTGACCTTTTTGGGCGCTTGTTTGGATATAGAACAATGTTTGGCAGACAAGCCAGACTATGCCACCACATGGGCAGAATCGGAAATATTTACCAGTAATTTTGAATTTTTGCAAAACGCCTGGGATAAAGCAGCAGATGATAGCTCTCTTTTTGGCTCCAATTATCCCTTTGCAATGGCTTGGGCAGATTATTTGCTGACTTCTAGTGTGGCTCGCTTTAATAAATCTATGGATCAAATGGCGGCGATTGCGAAAAATAAATATGTATTTACGATAGCACAAAATAGTGGAATGGAATCGGGGATGGAACAGAAAATTCAATCTGGAAAATTACATATTGGTTGTAATGAAGAAGAAGACAACTGGACGCTTGGTTTCCCCTTTAAGAATTTAAATATTGGTGTAAATCCGAATACTGGATTATTTAAATTTGTTACACCTTCTGGACATTATCTTCTATTGCCAGAAGATGTAAAAAATGTAACTTGTTATTATGGTTTTTCGGGGCATAATATTAAAGATGAGTTTGAACAATTTTTACAAATAACTCCGGGTACTATAAAATCTTTTAGAACAGGTTATGAGCGAGCCCATCCTATAGTTTATTCAGCGGTTATAACCAAGAATATTAATGGAGCGTATGAATTTAAAGGTTATAGAGATGTAAATGGTAATTGGTATAAATCACCTGTTATATTTGCTAGGAATGATAGGACCTTCTTTTTTACTATTTCTGAGGACCGTTTTCATATTGGTGCATACGATTTAGATTTAGAAAAATTACCCTCAGGTAGAGTGAGCTTTCCATTAGTAAATGTTATTAATTTTCCTGACTTGGGGGGATTTCTTCAAGAAAATTCTGCCTCTTGGCCATTTAATGATCGTGAAGTCATTAAAAATATGTTTGGGAACGATCCTACTCTGCTAAATTCAGAAATACTAAAACAGGTATTTAAAAATCATTCTGGGGTTGCGAATACTACAGTAATTAGAAATAAGATTTCAGAAATAGCGCATACTTATAGATTTTTATTTGAGCAAAGTTCTAATAATGATTTGTATTATAGCAATTGGGATTGTCCTAGAGATTATAAAGAAGGAGATGCTAAGGCTTTTGATAAATATTATTTTCCTGAGTTTTGTACCCCTAATATTTCTCATGGTCCTACTATTACTCGTTTAGATTATGTTGATAATACCAATACTTTAACTACCCAAAAGGAAAAGTTTATTGAGTACTACAAATTTTTAATTGATTTTGTTAAGAATAAAGGAGAAAAGAATTTAAGAATCATTCAAAATTTGACCAAAGAAGTCATTGCAAGCGAAGATAGCATTTCTACAAATGATTTAGTAGAATCAATTAACCTTGCAAGTAATAATGAACTAACAACGGAGCTAAATTATGAAGAAATTCTATATATCATTAGTAGAATTGCTGACCAATGGTGGGTAAGAGAAGGTAGTACAGCTCGAAATTCAGAGGAAGAAGCTATCAATAAAATTTTGCAAACTGCGAACTCTACTGAATACTACGAAATCTTAACTGGGCTGGAAGGAAAGAATAAGATTACCAATGAAAGATTGCTAGTTTGTCAGCTTTTTAATAAGGTGGAAAATTCAACTTTTTTTGGAGAAGATAATCGAAAAGAATTTATTCAAGTTATTAATAATATGTTTAAAGGAAGTACTAGCTTCCGATTAGAAAGACTAAATGAATTTGCTGCTAATGGAGGAATATTTGAAAACTTTTTTATTTATGACTTTCAAAATATAGCTAAACGAGAACTAGTGGATGTTGCCAAAGGCATATATGATATAACTACATTAAGATGGTTTGGGTTACCAGATCCCGAAGAATATTTTGCTTTCCAGACCCTTGAAAGTGAATGCAAAGAAACGCAAGATTTAATTGATATTACACAGAAAACAGTTGGAGGTTATTCTCCACTTAATGAGGAATCACCACTATCAATTCGACCTTTTGATGTTATTTATTTGCTGAATAAATCAAATTTAAGTACTTTAAAAGGTACAGATGCAGATGGTTTTGTTCCTGCAATCTTTGCGACTTATGCTGCCCAAGAGGGAGACAAAGAAACAAGAATTCAGGCAGTAATTACTGCTTTAGATATAGCTTCAATTACACTTAGTGGAGTAGGTTTAGCAGCTAAAATAAATGAACTTAGAAAGGTGTTTTTAGCATTGGACTTAGTTAGCAGTACGGCTAGTTTTGGGGCAACTTTAGTTTCAGACGATGCGGATAGCGATAACCTGAAAAATTTATTAAACCAATTATCTTTAACTACGGGGGCACTTTCTTTGGGTGTAGAAGTTGCAGCTTCTTTGACAAAAACTACTAAATCTGTTTCCAAGGCAGAAGTAGTGGGAATAACCAATGAAATGGTACGAACATTTCCCGATAATGTGGGTAAACTGCCCGCCATTGATAGATACGAACAATTAGTAAAAGCAGTTCTTCAACTTGATATCAACGATATAACAAAATTTAATGACATTGATAATGTAGGGAAATCTGCAGCTAAAGCACAGTTATTGACCATACTTTCTAAAGTACATGCAGATGCAAAATTAGCAGGGAATACCCATTTAATTACACAAACAAGATTAGCCATTAATCACTTGCTTAATACAGGAGGTGATTTAGCTAAAAGATTAGAGGATACCTATGGTGATTTTATTTCAAGTGGTGCAGCATCTGTATTGGAACAATCTACTGCACATGTAGGGAAATTAACTTCTGATGCATCATTAATAACTACTATTAAAGGATTAAGAAAAGAAAATGCGTTACAATTTTTTGAAGATTTGGCAACTGTTACTACAAATATTAATCATATCTCTAAGAATATTACCAGTTTGGAGGCTGGTTGGATTAATGCTTATGATTTTTTTCTTTCAAATTTTTTCCCTAGTAATTTAAGGGTAAATAGTGATATATTAGATACTTATGCTGTATATAATCTTTCTCCAGAAATAAATAGAAAAATCATCAATTTATCCGATGAAGAATTAATTAATCATCTTAATTTCCTGAGTGATAATTCTACTGCCTTGACTAATTTTAAAAACTATGCTAAAAATAATACTGCATTTATTGTTAAATTAGGTTCAGAATTAGAACAATTTTTAATAATTCTCAAACAAAATCCTGCGGATATAACCTATAGTGGTTTAGCATCTCGTTCGGTTTCAAAGGAGGCTGTTGAAAACTTTAATGCTCATCCCTTAGATATGAGTGACTATGCTGTTGATATAGCAGACTACAGGTATAGCAAACCTGGAATACCCGGTCAATATTTTAGTGAATCTGTTGTAGGAAATTTTACAGAAGTAGGTTTTTATGGAGATTGGTTTCAGTATCATACTTTTATATATCCAAATAGGAATATGGGGCAAATGCTTGATTTGACGGACCCTTCCGTAAGAACTAAATTAAGTATAAATTTTAATCAACTTACTAGGCATAATAATACTCATCCTATTGATCCAACCATTAATGTTACTGAATATAATTACGAATTTACTCATATCTTGGGACAATGGGCTTTAGAGCAGGGTTATAAAGGGCTAGTAGTTCCTGGTGCGAGAGGGAATAGAGACTATAAAAATATTGTTTTGTTTAAGCAAAATGATATAGACGATATTTTTCAGGGGTTTATGGATGCAATACCTCTTAAGGATGCTGTTAAAGATTTCTATGTTAGGGGGTTACCTGATGATTTAATTGTCAATACTAGACTAGTCGATATTCAAACAGTTTACAGGGGAAATACTGAAATTGTTGCTAAAATGGCGAATTGGACAGATGAGTTATTTCAGAAACATTTTCAATTTTTGAAATTGGCCAATATCACGGACGCAAACCCTAAACTCGTTAACTTTTGGAATAATTTAAATGAAACAGGAATTGCGGATTTTCAAAAGTTAGAGAATATAACTATATGGAAGCAAAGTTACGATATGCGTGATTTACTTAGACAAGCTCATAATACTAGTAATTTAAGTCAAAGACAACAGTTATTAGAGCAAGCTGCTGAAAATTTTGGTGGTGGTTTGATTAATGATTACAGTTCTCCTTCATCGGCAAATGGGGCAAGGTATATAAAAGGAGACCTTGATTTGTTTGGAGGAAGTAATCCAGCGAGAAATAATGTTTTAAGAGCTTATCTAGAAGTAGCCAATAGTACAGACGATGTAGAAAAGGTAGCTAGGAATTTAGCTAAGTCTATAGAAGGTGAATTTCCAAGTGCGGATTTAGTAATACGCTTAAAAGAAATTGTAGCGGATGTGAAACAACACTTTTTTATTGATGAGCATTTAATACCAATTGAAGAGGGGAAATGGGCTGTTGCTAGGTTTTCACCTTTTTTTGATGACCAAGCTAATAGATGGCTTAGATTATCAAGAGGAGAATTAATCTCCAATGGTGAAGAATTAATCTCATTTAAAAATTGGTTAGCTCACGAGTATTTTGAATCCTTTATGCTAAAGGAGGGTAAGCACTTTAGAAGACATTCTTCCTTAGAAGAGAAAAGTTACGGTGCAGGTGCACATCAACTTTCTGTAAATGAACATGAAGCAGGCACTTTTTCTCAATGGATGAAATCATATGGACGAAAGACAAGCCCTTCTTCCATATCTAATAATTTTGATAACTTTGAAGAAATAAAACAATTTATTCTGAATAATGAAATATATTAAATAATGTTAAATATTGATAGTTATAGCCAAATATTAAATCGAATAAAAAATAGTTTTGCATTTCAAAATATAGACGAAGTAGATATGGAACTATTGCATTTACATCAAGGTTCATACAGACTTCTTTTAAAAGAAATGGCGAGACGAATATATCTGTGGAGTGAATATTTACATTTAGATAAGAGAGTATTGGTTACAGGATGTTTTCCTAAATTAAGTCAGAATATTAATGCTAAATGGGAAGTGGACGCATATAGGAATAGAGAATTAAACGAAATCCTTAGGAAAGACGGATTTTTCAAATATTATTTCCCTTTTGGTATAAGCGAATTATTAAGCTGGGAAACTAATAAACAAGAATATCAAATCCAAAAAACTGGCTTACCCATGCCATATGAACCTTTTCTCAGGTTTATGGAAAGAGGGGGGCAAATCTATAAAATTGACGGTAATGGGGTAAGACCTTTTTTTGCTTACTTTGGTCAAACATTTGAATATCGAGTCAGGATTAGTCCTATATTGGAGGTGCTACAAGAAGAACCTTATTTAGAATCTTTGGAGGATGTTTATTTGGATGAAATAGATGAAGCATTTCAGAGGGAAGGACTAACGAAAAGATTTGAGTAAAAAATAATTAAAATATTATGACAAGTAGAGAAGCAGCAAAAAAATATGAAAATAATCCTATAGGTACTCCTCAACGGAGAATTTATGACTTTTACTATGCTCCTAAAGCAATATTTTTGGAAAGATATTATAAAGCTATCGATTTAAGCCAATGGAATCATTTAGTTAATTATTTCAAAAAATATAAACCTTTAATAGAAGGCGAAAAAGTAGAAAATCTTTTTAGATATTCTAAATTTAACTTAGAACAAACTAGACATATTTATAATAAATCTTTATCGACGAAAGTATTTGATGAAGATATAAGTTTGTTTTTTGCTGTATTAATGGCCAATGGCTTTTTTGATTATTACGAAATAACTTTTGATGAATGGCTCAACAGTAAGAATTATAAAAAACCATCTAACGAAAATGAAGCTTTGCAGGATTGTGGTACTATTTATGGTTGGGCTCAATATAAATATGGTTTGAATCTCATTAAACAAAACCTATCTTCCCTAGATTATTGGCGAATTATAGGAGGTCGTTAGTAAATGGGATAAAGGACCCGCTGGCACAACAACTTATAATAAAATAAAAAGTGTTAGTTAGGGCTTGTAGCCCAATACTCATATTTCCTCGCCATCCGACTAAAGTTCCCCTACGGCGGAACAGGTCTGGCGAGGTTAATAAAAACACTAAAACAACAGACACAAAAGGTCTTTGACAATAAGGGAAGTAAAAAAAATAGCATCGGTTGCTGGCGAAAGTAGGATTTAAGAAATGTTACTTTCGCCAGT
Organism: uncultured Saprospiraceae bacterium; assembly: GCA_964644655.1. Lineage (GTDB taxonomy): Bacteria > Bacteroidota > Bacteroidia > Chitinophagales > Saprospiraceae > JAFMDF01. The sequence goes on from CAZXYA010000520.1 coordinate 6,596, forward strand.
AGCGCATGCTGGTTAGGACTTATAGAAGGACACCTTTATATAGCTCGCCTTCCGACTAAAGTTTCCCTTCGGTGGAACAGGTCTGGCGAGGGTAATTTAAAAAAGAAAATCAAACGAAAAAGCTATGA
>CAZXYA010000521.1:0-6705 GCA_964644655.1 uncultured Saprospiraceae bacterium
CAAATTATAAAACTTGGGCGCATGGATTGGTTAAGGCAGGATATGCAACTGATCAGCAATATGGGCATAAACTAATTCGCTTGATTGAGGAGTTGGAGTTATATCGGTATGATGGGTCGATTTAGGGGGAGCGGTTGTCGATTGTCAGTTGTCAGTTGTCGGTTTGTCGAGCGAAACTGACAACTGACAACTGACAACCGATAACTCAAAACTTTATCCCTAACTCCTCAAAAGTATCATCTTGAATGGCTTGAACAGCTCTTTGCACTACCTCATCTGTATCATTTAAAACAGCAAAATAAGCTCCCACTTCCCAAATTTGAGGTGCTAACCATGCTTTTATTTTTAGCATTACATTATTAGAAATCCCCTCTTGCAAAATAGTATTAACCAAAGCTTTATCCGCTATATTAGCCGCTAAGAAAGCACCAAAATTAGAGCGAATACCGGCATCTACAGATTTATCTAATCTAAAAGCATTTCCATTTTTAAAATTATGCAAATAGTAAGGCCGATAAGTATCTGCGTGATAAGACACAAATTTATAGACAATTCCCAAGTCATTCAGTTGTTTTAATTGAGGCATATTGACTATCTTATTAGGCATATAAATATCAGGAATAATGCCACCTTGTCCTTTTAATAAAGAGCGACCACTTTTAGAAGTCCATTGATTCGTAGGGGGAGCTACCAATGATTTTGTAAAATCTTTGTAATGCACCGCACCTGCTATATTTTGATAAATCCAATCTGTACTTGAATCAAATTGAAAGGGCCTTTGTAAAATTCTTCCTGTTGGGGTATAATATCGACCAATCGTTAAACGAACCGCAGAACTATCGCCTAATAAGTAAGATTGCTGAATCAAGCCTTTGCCATAAGTCATTTCTCCTATCACCAAAGCTCTATCCCATTCTTGCATCGCCCCCGTAAAAATTTCACTTGCAGAAGCAGTTACTGGATTAGTTAGAATAACCACCTTTCCCTTCTCAAATAAACCATCTACTGTAGCCAACACCTCGGATTTTGGCATACCTTTTCCTTCCGAAGACATAATCAATTGATTGGCAGATAAAAATTCATCTGCTAGATTGGTTGCTCCTCGGACGACTCCTCCTCTATTATCTCGCAAGTCTATAATTAAATGTGCAGCTCCTTTGCCTTTTAAATCTTTGATGGCTGTCTGCACTTCACCAATTGTTTTCATCGTAAACCGATTCAATCGGATATAACCAATATTATCTTTAATAGGATAAGCTGCATCTAAACTAGCTGCAAATAAACTAATACTCGTAACAGGAATAGCTAAAACTTGTGCCACTCCTTGTCTTTTTATTTTAAAATTCAACACCGTTCCTCTATCTGCAATAATCAACTCATCAATAATATTGAAATTTTTGCCTACTGTGTTTATGCTATTGACGGATATAATTTTATCTCCCTTCTTTAGGCCTGCCGCCCCACTAGGTCCCGTTTCATCAATAAAAGTAATGGTAGCCGTATCTTTTATAATATAATAGCGAATGCCAATCCCATCGTTTTTAAAGCCTTCGTCTGCTTTTCTTTGGTCATCCAGTTGTTTTTTTGATTGATACCTAGAAAATGGATCTAATTCTTGAATCATCCGAATAACTGCCAATTCGGCCAATCGGTCTACATCTGTAGAATCTACATAATGGGCATTTAAATAAAACAGGGTCCAATCTAATTTTTTACCAGCTTCTCCACCAAAATAGGCTGGTTCTTGGCTGTATAAAGTATTTATAAATAGAAAAGGGGAGCAACAAAAAAGAAGAATCGCAAGAAATTGCTTAGTCATGAGTTTATTTGTTGTTAAAAAAGAAAACAGGTTATTCATTTTTTGGGAGGAAGTCAACCAATTTTCAATTTGGACGGATTATTTTAGTTTAGCGTCACATCATTTTGGTGAAGCCATGTTCATTTGGGTGAGCTAATTCTTATTTATAAGGTAGGTACATTATTGACAATAAAATACAAAAATCTGAGAATAGTAGTCAGATAAACATGATAAAAATCCGTTGCTAACTTAATCCGTTGCTAAGTTTCTTTTAGCAACGGATTAAGTTAGCAGCGGATTTGACGAGCTAGACGATCTTTTAAATATTTTCGTAGTCTCCCTTTTTTACCTGACTATCTAATAAATATAAGGTCAATTAGATAGGATAACAAACAGATTTAAAGGATAAGAACAGGTTTTTATAAAAATATGAAAACCGTCTAAAAATCAACAATTATTCCTTCGGAATCACCAAAACAGGAATTTTCAAGGAATGATATAAATCATTATAGCCTTTTACCTCTTGATTGATAATCTTATCTAAAGTCGCCTTATGGGTTGCCCATTCGCCCAATAATTCGTTCAAACGCAATTGCACCCCAGCAGTTGGTCGGGGGTCATGTGCATCAATTTTACCTTTTAAATTCATAAAATGCGCGTTCAATTGATTGGGGAAATTAATCACGTCTTGGAAAGTTTTTTGATTGGGTTGAATTAGGTTTTCTTCCCAATTGGTAATATTTTTTAAAATGGACTTTCCTTTAGTCATTAGGGTATCCCCGTTTGGGGTATCGACTAGTGTTTTATTTAAGGCTTTAATCTGTCCTTTTACCTTTCGCATCCGATTGACACTTTGATGCATTTCCAATAAAACAGCATCAATTCGGGTCAATAATTGTTGTTGTTGTGTAAAATCTTTGGCAGTAACTTCTAATCGTGGATCTGGTAATACAATCGCCTCTGTTTCTACTACTTCTTCATTGGCAGTCAGCCTAATTTTGTAATTCCCAGGGGCAACGGAAGAACCGCCGTAGCCACCATTGACAAAAACATTCGGTACGCCAGGAATAGAATTTCTTCTAAAATTCCATGCTACCCGATTGACTCCTTTTTTAGCAGGTAATACTTTCTCGGGTCCAGGACCACCTTCATATCGCTTAAAATTTTTATCCTTTTTATTGGTATAAGTTCTTACGACATTCCCTAATAAATCCAGTACTTCTAATTTCAAATCAATCGAATCCATCTCTGGCAAATAGTAATCAATCAAAACACCATCTTCTGGATTTTTACCTACATTCGCTTTTCTACTTCTACCGCCAAAACTCACTTTAACAGTTGGTTTAGGTTCAAATAATTGTACCTTTTTACTGGTTCCTATACTACCTTTAGATTGCTGAATAGCCCCTAAATCATCTAATACCCAAAAGCCTCTACCGGAAGTGGCAACGACCAAGTCATTATCTTGAAAAGTCAAATCTGTAATGGGAGTTACAGGCAAATTCAAATCAAATTTTTGCCATTTCTGCCCATTATTATTAGAAAAATATAAACCTCCTTCTGTACCTGCATATAATAAATTTGGCTGTTTAGGATCTGCCCGAATAACTCTAACAAAATGATCCTTATCAAAACCATAAATGATTTTAGTCCATGTTTTACCATAATCTTTGGTCACATAAGCCATTGGAGTGTAGTCGTTAAACTTATACCCTGTGGCAGCAATGTAGGCAGTCGCAGGGTCATGCGGAGAGACATCAATCGCATTGACAATCACTTCTCCTAAACCTTTGGGCGTGACATTCGTCCAATTTTTTCCACCATCTTGGGTCAGATGCACTAGACCACAATCACTTCCAGCCCAAAGTACATCGGCATCGTGAATGGAAGCTTCTAAGTAACTTAAGGTATTATAATTTTCCCCGCCTGCTCCTTCAATGGTAAATGGGATACCACCGACGCCTTGTTTGGTCTTATCATTTCTGGTTAAATCAGGGCTAATTTCTTCCCAATTCATACCGCCATTCGTTGTTTTCAGCACCTTATTTCCACCATGAAACATGACCGAAGGATCTTGTGGAGAAGACACGATTGGAGAATTCCAATTAAACCGATATTTCATGTCTTTTGGCACCATTCCCAATCCAATGACTGGATAAGCCATAATATCTTTTCGAGTTCTAGTATCCGCATCCCAAACCGACATAATTCCGTGATAAGTACCACCAAATACTTTTTTGGGATTGTCTGCATCAAAAGCAATAAAGGCACTTTCTCCACCGGCAACTGGATACCAATCTTTCCAACCTATCCCTCCTTGTGCTTTATTGGCAATACTAACGGTAGAATTATCCTGTTGCCCACCGTAAATTCTATAAGGAAATTGATTATCTGTAATGACTCGATAAAATTGTACAGTTGGTTGATTTTCTTGGGTAGACCAAGTTTTGCCACCGTTAAAAGAAATAGTAGCCCCTCCATCATTTCCAACAATAATATTTTGAGGATTGCTTGGATTAATCCACATATCATGCTCATCGCCATGCCCAATTGGAATGCGTTTAAAGCTTTTTCCTCCATTCGTTGATTTTAAAACAGGTGCATTTAACACATATACTTCATCTTCATTAACAGGATCCGCAAAAATTTCAATGTAATACCAGGATCTAGCAATCGTTACTCGGTCTTTACATACATGTTTCCATGTTTTCCCCGCATCATCAGAGCGAAAAACACCGCCTTTTTCAGGATGAGACTCGATATTAGCATAAACGATATTAGAATTGGCTGGCGACACATCAACTGCCACCTTTCCCATTTCTTTTGGTAAACCTTTGGTTAATTCCTTCCAAGTATCTCCTCCATCCGTAGATTTATAAATACCAGACCCAGGTCCTCCACTCTGCACCGTCCATGGGAATCTTCGATGCTCCCACATACCCGCATAAAGAATTCTTGGATTATTAATATCCATACTTAAATCTGCTGCGCCCGTATTTTCATCAACATATAAAATTTTACTCCAAGTCGCTCCACCGTCCGTTGTTCTGTAAATGCCTCTTTCTTTGGTTGGTCCATGAACGGCTCCTTGTGCTGCGATATAAACCACCTCTGGATTCGTTGGATGAATACGAACTGCGGCAATATGGCGAGTTAAAGGTAAGCCTATATTTGTCCAAGTTTTGCCCGCATCGGTTGACTTATAAATCCCATCCCCAAAAGAGGTCATTACGCCCCTTACTGGATGTTCCCCCATCCCTACATAAATCACATTGGGATCAGAAGGTGCTACTGCTATTGCGCCTACCGAACCTGTTTTTAATTGACCATCAGAAATATTTTTCCAGGTCAATCCTGCATCTTCTGTTTTCCAAATGCCGCCGCCTGTACTGCCCATATAGTATAAAAATGGATTGCCTTTAACACCGGATACCGCTACACTTCTCCCTCCTCGAAAAGGGCCAATATTTCTAAATTTTAGACCTTTGTATAAATCGGCATCGACAGCAGTATTCTGGATTTGAAGTGGTTGTGGGCTTGTCTTTTTCTTTTTTTTCTTTCTTTGGGCTAAGGTAGGAATAGCCATTGCCAAGATTAAAAGTATTAAAATGGTTTTGTTGATTAAGTGCATATTGTGACTGTTTAATGATTTTATTTGGCGAAGATAACTAAGTAAAACTCAATTTTCAATTTTCAATTTCAAATTTTCAATTTTAAAGCACCGTCGGTAGGAATGCAATCGAGAAAATGTTAATTTTTTCTTAATGTCAATATTAACTTAAATCATCCATTTATAATTTCAATAATACGGATTAAGATCAACTACCCCAAAAAATTATTCATTAAAAAATAAGCTCAAAAATGAATCCTTTTAAGAAAACAATACATACCAATAATAAATTAATAGCTGGCTTTTTATTGGTAATAACTATCTTATGTTCAAACGCCTGTAAAAAAGAGCGCCAAATTATAATAGAAGCTCCTTTCCAAGAATACGTGGATAATTTTTTCCTAGAGGCGGACAAAAGAAATATAAAGATTAGCAGAAATAATTTAGAAGTCGTTTTTCAAGAACACCCAGTCTTATTGCGGGCGAGGTTTTTGTTCTTACCAAGATAGCGACATAAGCTCAAGAGAGTTGTGTTACATTCTATCCTACTCTAAAATGTTTGAAAAAGGGTTTGATGATAATAATTTTAAATTTAATGTACATATCAAAACAGGACAATATGATGGAACAGAAACCACGCAAATTTTGGGCCCTTCAATGGTTAAAAATTTATACAATAACCTAAGGAAAACGAAATAATAGCCTTGGTCAAAATTTAAAAATTACGAAAAATATCAATAATAAAGTGCTCCTTTCAAAAATATATCCTTACTTTTTGCAATGATTATAAAAAATTATTTAAAGTAAAAGCTCAGATATTTACCGCCCCACCCTTAAAACACCAAGGGCAATCAATACAATTATTCTATTTTTTAGACTTTTTACCAATTAATAAATGTCTATTCCCTATAAAATACAAACTAGATAAGGTTTTTTATCAAAAAGAATGCCTGCATCAATTTAGTCGTTTAAACTTCAACGCTTTACTATTTTATTTATTAACCCTAAATTAAAGTCAAATCCCGTTACTTTTCAAGCAACATCTGTCAAAAGGTCGTATCTTTGCACTCGTTTTGGAGTTTGAGTACTCAATCTTAATTCCAAAATTAAAATTGTTCACCATTGACTTTGTCAATTTGTCAATTCAAAATTAGAAATGGATATTAGAAATATTGCAATTATTGCCCACGTAGACCACGGTAAAACAACCTTGGTAGACAAAATGATTTTAGCAGGACAGCTTTTTGGCGATCACGAAAAGCCTGGCGAATTAATTTTGGACAATAATGATTTAGAA
>CAZXYA010000522.1:0-6701 GCA_964644655.1 uncultured Saprospiraceae bacterium
CGAAAAATTCGACCAGCTATCTGTTTTACACTCTTGCCTCACTTGAAATTCATAAGTCGTACCCGCTGCTAAATCCGCAAGAAAGCGATAATAAGTCGTAGCAATATCGGTCGTATTCCAATCCGTCGTCCCAGCTTTTCGATAACGGAATTGATTATTAACTGCACCAAAAGGTTGGGGCGTATATACATAAGCGTAAGTCTCCGTAATGCTGCTAGTGGTTAAGTCATCCCCATCAATAACAGCACAATCTGTATTAGTTGTTGTTTCATCTGTCGAATTGTCTCCATTCCCATTATCTACATCGTCCTCTTCTTCCCCATTATCTGTATCATCTTCTTCATCACCTGTTTGCGCTCCAGTTGTGGAAAAGCTAAAAGAATCAGAATAGGAGGTAAAACCACCATTACTACATTCTTGACTAACTTGGACTTCATATGTTGTGCCAGCCAATAATTCACTTAGAAACCTAAAATGCGTAGTTGCATTGTCGGTAAAAGACCATTCTTCTGTACCAATAGGTCGGTATCGAAATTGATTAACCGCAGGTCCGAAAGGCTGAACCGTATAAATGTAAGCAGTTTCATCACTAAGGACATCTGCTGATAAACCCTCAGCCGCTAAAGGAGTACAAGGAACAAAACCAGCTGTAGCAAAAGTTTGAGATTCAGAATACGGCGACCAATCAGATGGACAACATCTTCGTCGAGATTGGAATTCATATTCACTTGCCAAATCTAATCCAGTTGCTCTATAGAAAAAATCAGCAGTAGTTGGCGTTTCTATCCATTGGGTAGTGCCCAATTTTCTATATCTAAAAGAGATGTCTTGTTCTCCAGAAGTGTAATTTACATTTAAATAAATACCATCATTTTCCGCCCCATTCGTATAAAAACTTTCTGGTGACTGACAACCATCCGAAGCAGGAAATAAATTTTGCACCACATATCGGTCAAAATAATAAGTAATTTCTGCGTTATTGGATTCATCTTCTCGTGGAAACCATGATTCATCTGTATCTAAAAACCAACCATTATTGCTACCTCCCCAACCCCAATTAAAGTGAAAATATTCTGTCTCGCCAGCCCCTCCTGAAGCATCAAAATAGCCATAACCATCTGCCACCCAAGTATGCGCACCACCAAATTTACTTACGCCTGATAGTAATAAGGGACGACCTCTATCTAAATCATTTCTCGCTACCCAATTAAAATCTCCATTGGCATCATAAAACCAATTGGCGGATTGATCAAAACCAAAGTTATTGACAAAGGCATCTCGCATATAACTTAAATATGTTTCTGTATAATCGGTACTATAATAAGTAAAAGTAGCAACGCCCATGTGGTAGATTAGCTTTGCAACATCTGCATTAGGAGCCGTTAATTCATCTGGCATATTTGCCCAGTTATAATCGGTACTACAAAAATCTGCCGTTTGTTCCCCATAAATTGGATCAACATAACTATTACTGCCATTTCCAGTTACTGGATAATTATGGAATTTAATTAATTGTGCCATGGCAATAGGGCCGCAACCACAATAAGTTCGACCATCTGGTCCAGATTCAGCAGTCTCTGCATTCGCAGGACATTCTGCATTATAATAAGTCCCCTGATTCCATTTAGTGGTTGTTAAAGGAGCGACCACTACCCCATTCCTTCTAGAAACATTTACCTCTCGATTTCTTAATGTTTTCCATTCGTTCTTTACAGCAGCAGAAGCAATTAAATTATTGGCTCTAATGTATTGAATGCGTTCTTCGTGTAAGGATAAAGTTCCCCATAAGCCAATGTATGCTTCTTCACTACTCAGGTCAATATTACTTTCATCTGAAAATGCCAAAACGGCGTTATAGCGATCGTCGCCTGCTATAATCACAAAACCAGTTGGAGAAAGATTAAAAACATGAAAATTAGCTTTGCCATCTACCGCTTTCGTAAACCGCTGGGTTACACTAAGGTTTCTAGCATTTTTCAAGGCTGGGCCTGCATTTCTTTGAATGACCGTAGCTACTAACTTTTCGGCAGCAGTAATTGGAATTTCTTTTGCAAATAGAGTGTTGATACTTACCAAAAAGAAAAGGGATAAGCAAAAATGTAGTGCTTTCTTCATAAGTAATTGATTATTTAAATGGTTCAAATTTTTATTATTGGATAGTAATTGAACACGCTTAGGAATCAATTAAAATTAAAATGCAAATTAAAAAGTCACCTTGACAATCAGTAGTTTGCAATTTTAAATTTAGTTTTCCAACATTCCTTCAAGCGTAAATATAAAAATAATTCAACAAGTGTATTAAGTCCGTCTCATAGAAAAGGTCGATTTTCAGATTTATGACAAATATTAACCAAAACCAACGTGCAGTCTCCAAAATAATTCCGCATTCTAGAAAACTGCACGTTTTCATTAACCTTTTGATATTAAGACTAAAAATATATTAGAAGTCACTTTTTGGTAGCATTGGCTTTTTACTTGATAGCTTTGTTCTTTTACAAAGGTGGTCGGTTCGATGCACCGCTATCCGTTATTTTAAAAGCATTTCCTCTAATTAATCACAATTATCTATCGAATATTCATAATTTTCAGAAAAAATTGAAACACTTAAAAATATACCCTATCTTTGTAGAAATAATATCTACAAAAATGGTTAATTATGAAAATTAAAGAAGAAGAACATTTTAAAAATACTTGGATAGTACAAGCACTACTAACGGATTTTGAGGTAGAAGATGTTTGGCAATTTCCAGTTACCTTAGAAAAACAACATAACATTTCCCTATTTCAAGGACAGTTATTTGAAGCAATGGAACAGCTCTCGCAAAAAGGGTTAGTTGGGCTATTATTTAAATTGCGCTTTTTCTTAGGAGAAATTTTCGGTTGGGATACTACTAATCCAACTACCAATAATATCCTAAAAAAAGGAAGTATTCGAGAACGTTATGCCCAAGTTTATCATTTGAAAAAAGAAGACTTACCAACAATCGGAACAGCAGAGTTTGAGCCTGTCTATGTACTCCCTAATGAATCGTTGGCAGAAATCAAAAATGAAACCGTTCACGCTGGATTACACTTAGCAAAAGTACCTTTTAAAGAAGCTTATACCGTACAAATGACGGTATATGTAAAGCCAAAAGGAAACTTAGGAAAATTTTACATGGCTTTGATAAAACCCTTTCGATTAGCCATTGTCTATCCAGCCATGATGCGAATGGTTGAGAAGCATTGGGCAACTTATATACAAGAAGAAAAGAAATAACCACGACTTTTTAACAAGTTGACAACAAGCCTTAGTGCATAAAATAGGTAAAATAGGTTATATTTGCGAAAATTTTTTATCAACAATTTAAACCTAACCGTTATGAGATTAAAGCAAGTTGTATTATTGCTTTGTTTAGCGATTTTTACGGTAGCTGATATAGCTGCACAAGAGTTAAAATTCCCTGATTTAGACCCTAGTCCAATGGATGCGGCTCATTATCCTAGAAGAGCTGCTTTTAAGAACTATTTAGATGCAGACGATCCAGATAGAGTACAAAAAATTAAAGTACTTTACTGTCGGCCTAATAAAAAAGAAAGAGTAATTTTTGGTGGTTTAGTGCCTTATGGTCAAACTTGGAGATTAGGAGCTAATGAAGCTACAGAAGTCACTTTCTATACACCTGTTGAAATTGGTGGATCTTATGTGCCAGCAGGTATTTATACCATGAATGCAGATATTTTCCAAAATCAATGGATTGTTAGAGTTTCTACTGAGCGTTTTATCGCAGGAACTTCTGATTTAGACCCATCTAAAATTATTGCCTCTGCTGCGGCTGAAGTTTCTGCTGTTTCTAAAACAAGAGAAGAATTCACGATTGGTTTCCAAAAAGTGGATGAAGGAAATGTAAATATGGTTTTTGAATGGGACAATACTAGAGCAACAATGCCAATTAGTTTAAACCCTGCTTCGTTAGCTGGTCCAGATGCAAGTCCAATGGATTTAGTTCAGTTTCCAGTAAATTCTCGATTCCAAAATTTCCGTAAACCTGTTGAAGAAGCAAAAGTACGAGTTGTTTATTCTCGCCCACAAAAGAAAGGAAGAAAAGTTTTTGGAGAGTTAGTAAAGTTTGGCGATATGTGGAGAGTTGGTGCTAATGAAACAACGACCATTACTTTCTTCCAAGATGTAACGATCAACGGCACTAAAGTTAGAAAAGGACAATATGGTTTATTTGCAAAAGTCAACGAAGGAAGTTGGGATTTTATCGTTCACAAAAACACGCAATCTTGGGGAAATCCTAACCACGATGAGAAAGATAATGTAGTTACGGTTAGTGCTACCACTTCAAAAACACCTAGTACCGTAGAAGCCATGACTATTTTATTAGAAGCAAATGGTGCTGATGCAATTGATCTAATCGTCGCTTTTGATGATACAATGGCTAAATTGCCTATTTCTTTGAAATAAAAAGAGAAGAATTAACTTAGGAATGAATTAAAATTAAAATGTAAATTAAAATTAAAAAACGTACTAAAAATCAGCACGTTATAATTTTAATAATGAGCATTTATTTTTTCAACATTCCTTACCGTACACGTCGTACGGATAACAACTGCTTAAAAATATTCATCCTATAAAAAGTATCGGAGCCTAAACGCTTCGATACTTTTTTATTTTCCGACCTTCTTTCCTATATTTACAACCTTTCACCTTTTAAAACGTAAGTAGCTACTGCCTTAGCTAGTGAGCAGATCCCCTCAAATGCTCTTGCTGTATTCTATTTAGAATGAAGCTTTAACAATAATTATTGCCACCTAGATTGAATCATTTTTTCACCAGGAGTCCACTAAAATATGCAAACTAAACATTCCCTTTTATTTCTTATTAGTCTACTAATTAATACTTTTTCCTTCGGACAAATTAGTCAAAAGGGAGTGCCTATCAGTTTAGCAGAGTCTTTCCTAGAAAAGCATATTTCAGCTGAAATCCCTGAAATAATTATTCCCCTAGCCGATAGGGCTGCATTTGAAAAAGTTAAAGCGAAACATCCGAATTTCATTTTTGAAAGTTCAGCCGTTAATACACAAATTAATCTTCAAAAAGACGGTGAATGGATTAATCTGGAAGATGGGAGTCGCATTTGGCGACTAAAAATCACCGCTAAAGGAGCAGAAAGTCTAACGCTATTATACGATGATTTTTGGTTGCCCAAGGATGCTACTTTTTTTCTTTATACAGAGAACGAACGACAGATTTTAGGTGCTTTCACTCATGTAAATAATAAAAAAAGTGGCAAATTTAGCACCGCCACTACTTATGGACAAAGTGTTTATTTAGAATATCATGAACCAACCTTTTTTACAGGTCATCCTAGAATAAGTATCAACAAAGTATTACAAAAATTACCTATTCGTAGCAGTAGTGGAGAATTTGGTTTTGGCACTTCTGAAGATTGCCATATCAATATTAACTGCGAACAAGGAAATGATTACCAAGATTATAAAAGAGGCGTAGTAAGAGTAATGCTCTTCTTGCAAGAAACTGGAGGAGATGCCATATTTGCAGGTTTTTGTTCGGGTTCTTTAGTTAATAATACCGCCCAAGATCAAACACCTTATTTATTGACTGCTTTCCATTGTGTAGTTGAAGGTTTTGATCCATTGTATGATCAATGGCAATTCAATTTTGGCTACGAAGCGATAGGCTGTGCAAATCCAAATGCGGAGCCTATTTTGAAGACCATTGTTGGAGCAGAATTAGTGGCAGGTAGGCAAAATCCAGATTTTCTGTTAGTTAAAATTTCGACAACTGTCCCTTCTGCCTTTAGTCCTTATTTTGCTGGTTGGAACCGTGCCGCAGATGCCATTCCTCAGAATGCTGCTATGATTCATCATCCTTGTGGGGATATAAAAAAAATAACAGTAGATAATCAAAATACTGTTTCCGTTTCTCCTCGAAGTCTTAATTGGGAAGCTTATACTTCTACGCCAAATAGCCATTTTAGAATTGATTTTGATGAGGGTTTTTCTCAAGTAGGTGCTTCCGGATCTCCATTGCTTAGCGACGATGGGCTTATTTACGGACAACTACACGGTGGTACGATTAATTTAGAAGCGTGTACCATTACAGAATTATTCTTTGGTAGACTTGCTATTTCTTGGGAAGGAGATGACTCTAGTAATCGCTTAAGTGATTGGCTTGATCCTATTAATTCTGGTGCAATGACGTTAGAAGGGCTCGATCCTTTTAGTCATTTAGCCAATTTTATTGGTTTTATTCAATCACCTACAGGAATAGGCATTGGCGAAGCAAGCATTTTATTAGAAGGAACCGATTCTACCACCTCGGTAACGACCAATGAGGATGGCTTATTCATTACGCAGTTACCTCGAACTTCTGCTTACAGATTGACTTTTAGTAAAAATACAGATGCTTTGAATGGGGTTACTACTTTTGATATAGTTAAGATTAGGCGACATATTCTAGGCTTAGAACCATTCGACGATAATTTTAAATTAGTCGCTGCGGATGTCAACTTATCTGGTACCGTTACTACTTTTGATATGATTGAAATCCAAAAATTGATTCTAGGCATTAATAATCAGTTTACGGATGCCCCCTCTTGGGGATTTGTTTCTCCTCAAGGAAATCTTTTTAATGTCTTGACCTTAAACGACTTACAACAGGATGTCAATTTAAATATCATTGGGCTTAAAAT
>CAZXYA010000523.1:0-6694 GCA_964644655.1 uncultured Saprospiraceae bacterium
AATTTATAGTTCTCGAAACGCTAAACCACATTAATCCGCTCCTTCCAACTGTCTTTTTCTCGACACCCCTTTTAGTTTTTCAAGCTTTTCCTAAGTAAAATATTAACCTCTTCGTTTTTCCATGCAACCATCCACTTGCCAGTTGTACTAGGAGTTTGGTGGTTTGAAAAGTAATTTTTTGTCGGTTGTCCAACGGATAATTGTCACCTATTTAACTGAGACTATGTAACACATTTAACACAATTTGATATTTATTTGCCAATAAACACTTTAGTTTTTTGAATATTTTTACCTTTGCTAAAAAATAACTCAATTTGAGGCAATCAAATATTGTTTTTTAATTTGAAACCTCATCGAATCACTAGATTTATGAAGAAGAACTTGACGTTTATATTTGCGTTTATCGCAATATTATTAACTCCTTCCTTTGTTTTTGGCCAAATCAATCTGGCTGATTCCATTCAAATAACTGCTAATTATAAAAGCATCCCTATTCCTACGGTATTAGGGCAATTAGAGCAAACATTGAATGTGAAATTTTATTATCAAGCTGCAGAATTGCCAAAGCGGACGATTAATCAAAATTATCAAAATACTCCTTTAAGTGAAGTGCTGACCGATTTGTTTCGAGAAACAAGCCTAGGCTACATGTTTTATCGAGATTATGCGATTATTATTGCTCCTCAAGGCGTAATTAATGAAAGCTTTTCTTCTAATTATTATCAAGCCTTAGAAGAAGCACAAAATAATGAGGATTCTCGAAGTGCTAAAAAGCGAAAAATTATTATTGGGAGTGTCACTCAAATGAATCCTTCCGGTAAGGCTACTGTCAAAGGAACTATAAAAGATGCACAGACAGAGGAGCCTATTATTGGAGCAACCATCTTTTTTGCAGAACTCAATTCTGGGTCAGCAACTGATTTTAATGGTAATTTCGAGGCAGAAGTACCTGTTGGTGAATATGAGGTAACGGTACAATACATAGGATATGAAGACCTAAGAAAAAAAGTAGAGATTTATAGCAACGGAGAGATGTCTTTCGATATGTTCAAGTCTGCTATCAATTTAGAAGAAGTAATCGTTAGGGCCCAAGCTGCAGATGCCAATGTAGAAAATGTACAAATCGGGGTGACCTCTTTAGATGTCAAGGATATTAAAAAATTACCTGCTCTTTTTGGAGAAGCAGATGTAGTGAGAACCTTATTATTAAACCCTGGTGTAAGTACGGTTGGTGAAGGCGCTACTGGATTTAATGTTCGGGGTGGATCTGTTGACCAAAACTTAGTTATTCAGGACGAAGGCTTCATTTTTAATGCCTCTCATGCCCTAGGTTTCTTCAGTACCTTTAACCCTGATTTAATTAGAGGAGTAGATTTATATAAGGGCAATATTCCTGCTCAATATGGTGGTCGTTTAGCTTCGGTATTGGATGTACAAATGAGAGATGGGAATTTTGAGGAATTCAAAATTAAAGGAGGAGCTGGACCAGTTTCTAGTAGAATTTCTATCGAAGGACCAGTTATTAATGGAAAAAGTTCATTCCTGGGTGGCTTCCGATCCACTTATGCCAATTGGTTATTAAACATTATTGACGTAGAGGAAGTACAAAAAAGTTCTGCTTTTTTCTATGATGCTAATTTGCGGTATACCCACCGAGCCAATGATAAAAACACCTTCATTTTATCTGCTTATGCTTCTTCTGATGAATTTACTTATAACGAACAATTTGGTTTTGATTATCAGACTTTATTAGGGCAGTTTATTTATAATCGAACCGTCAGCGACCGAGCTTATAATAAATTATCCCTAGTTGCCAGTTCTTATGAAAATACACAAACTGATTTAGGAGATTTAACGGGAGCCGCTTTAGACAATAAATTTTCTTACATTAAATTCAAAGACAAATTTACCTTTAGCCCACAAAAGGAATTGACCCTAGATGTGGGGCTTTCAGCCATCTACTATATTACGGAACCGGGAGAGATAAATCCAGTAGGAGATTTATCTCAAGTAATTTCTAGGAGATTAGAACAAGAAACAGGCTTAGAATCTGCCGTTTTCGTGAATGCCACTTATGAACTATCGTCTGCTGTAGAACTTTCTGGTGGACTCCGATTTGCCTTTTATAACTTTTTGGGGCCTCAAACAGTTAATATATATGCCAATGATGACAATAGTAGTATTGAAAATTTAATTGGTCAAGAAGAATTAACTGGTTCTATCGCTTCCTATAGTAGTATAGAACCCAGATTTTCTGTAAGATATAGAATTAGCAAAGGAACCTCCATCAAGGCTGGATATAGTAGAACTGCTCAATTCATTAATCAGATTTTCAATACGGATACCCCTACTCCTACTAGTCAATACCAGCTGAGTACACAATTTATTGAACCCTCAAGATCTCATAATGCGTCTATTGGTTTCTTTAAAAACTTTAATGACAATATGTGGGAAACATCGGCAGAAGTTTTTGCCAGAGACATAGACCAAATCTTCGATTATAGGGATTTTGCAGAATTAAATGTCAATCCATTCTTAGAAACAGAAATTCTCAATGGAGAAGGTAGAGCAGCGGGCGTTGAATTAAGTATCAAAAAGAACAGAGGAACGATAAATGGTTTTGTCAGTTATACTTTGTCCAGAACAGAATTGCAGATTGAAGGCATTAATAGAGGGGAATGGTATCCTAGTAATTTTGATAAACCTCATGATTTATCATTGGTGTTGAATTATAATCCAAATCAACGACACACCGTTACCGCAAGTTTTAATTATGGCTCTGGTAGGCCCGCAACACCACCATTAGGTAATTATGAAACGGAAAGAGGCGTAGTCGTACCTATTTTTGCCGAAAGAAATCAGGTTAGAATCCCTGCCTATCATCGATTGGATTTGGCCTACACGATTGGTAGGAGTTATAAAAAGACTAGCAAATTTAAAACTAGTTGGACGCTTTCAATATATAACGTTTATGGTCGTAGAAATGCCTTTTCTGTATTTTATACACAAGCAGCATTCCAAAGACCACAAGCTAATAGATTAGCTATTTTAGGTTCTGCATTCCCTGCACTAACCTTTAATTTAGAAATTTTATAATAGGCTTGTTATCCTTTAAATTACCCATACTTAATTAGGGGTGTTAAGAGAAATTTCAAATGCTAAAATTTAGCACAAAATCTAAAGGTTTGCACCATATTTTCCCCCTTTGAAGGGGGAATTGCTCCGTGCAAATTTTTAAAATTCTGCAAAATTAATTGTTAAATTATTTCTCTTAACACCTCTAATACTTAATACGATATAAATTGAAATGAAATCGAAGAACCTTTTTCCGCTTTCATTTAAAACTTAATTCAATGAAAATATCAAATTTTATAGCGCGTTTTGCTTTCGTCACAATCTTTGCCTTTGGAATAATTGGCTTTTCTAGTTGCCTAGATGAAATTGATTTCTCAGGCGCAGATACGATTAATGAAGCCATCGCCATTCAAGGAAGAGTTGTTAAAGCGGATCCTTCTTTTATTTCTGTAACTATTAGAGGGGTCTTTAACTTTCAAGACGTGCCAAGATTATTAAATGTAAGAATGGTTACGGTAGAGGATGAAAGTGGTAATACGGTAGAACTTTCAACTAGAGCAGATGGTATTTACTCTTTAGAAGTGCCAGATGGCGATCCGAATTTCACGATTGATTATGGGAAATCTTATAAAATCAATGTCTCTACTTTTGATAATAGAAATTATTCCTCTAGCTTAGAAGAATTATTACCTGCCCCACAGATAGAGGAGTTAACGGCTAGGAGTACTCAAATTGAATCTGTTGATGTTAATGGCAATGTTAACACTTTTGATCAAATCACCTATGCGGTCAATACCTCCTTAACTCCTCCTAATTCAACAGAAAATTCAAGACTATTATGGGAATATTTCTTCACTTACCAATTTACAGATTCCCCAGAATCCTATGGTTTTAGAGCTTGTTTCCCTATTACGCTCGATGAAGTTGCTAAAAGTTGTTTTGTTTCTACTTCTCCTATAACTAATTATGTTACCCTAAATGGGCAAGAGGTGAGTGTTAATCGGATTGACAATTTTGAAATATTAAATTCAGCAATCACCCCTATTTATGCGGAGGGCTTATACCTCACCGTCTTGCAGCAATCTTTAACAGAAACTGCTTTTGATTATTGGACTCAAGTTGGTAATGTCGTCTCCAGAACTGGTGATTTTTTCCAAGCACCAGCAGGAAGAGTTGTTACCAATCTAGTTAATATAGATGACCCTAGTGATGATGTTTTTGGTTATTTTTATGCAACTGAAGAAACGACTAGAAGAGTATTTGTCAGTCCTGAACTATCGGGTAATCTGCCATTACGTTGCCCAGCTCCAACCACTCAAGACGGGCGCGCACCAAGTGATTGTTGCAATTGTACGTCTCTTGCTAACTCAACTACTGTTAGACCGCCTTGGTGGATTAATTAAAATAAAAAATTTAATTTGCAGCGTACTAGTACCCTGTAATTAAAGCTTTCTAAATTTTTGCCTCGCTCCGATAAATCGGAACTCGGCAAGGGGATTTTAAGGGGGAAGCTTTTTGGTTTTTCCAATGGAAAAACCAAAAAGTTTCCCCCTTAAAAATCCCTCAGAGTAGCAGCAAAGCTGCGCTCGGGGGACACGTCAAAAGTTTAAAAAATTTAATTTACAGCGTACTCACGCTAGAAAAAATATACTTAAAAATATGACTCCTTCTTTTCGCATCATCAAAAATATTTTATCCTTATTCCTATTTGTTACTTTTTCGGTTACCGCCGTTGCCAATGTCACTACGGATAAATGTGTTGTACACTTAGATAAGTCTTTTTATGTGACCGGCGAAATTGTTTGGTATCAATTATACCTAACCCAAGCTTTTAAAACGAAGCCCGTAGCCATTCGAGCAACTGTTTTAAATGCTAATGGTATCGTTCAACACAGTTCTTTTCTAAAAACAACAGGTGGTACAGCAATTGATGGCTATTACAAAATTCCTTTTAATTTAAAATCGGGCAATTATTTATTGCAATTTACGGGCATCAATAAAGCTAGTAAAGAAGGTGTTTTATTGGTAGAAACGCAATTACCTATTTATAATGACTTGGAAGCAGTCGCTACAACAGTCAGTAATAAATCTGATTTAGGGCAACCTGCGATGCCAATAGACAATGAGTTAAATATTTCCATTGAGCTGCCTAAAAATAGCTTCAATGCAAGAGAAAAAATAGCACCGACCATCACCGTGAAAAATAAAGCAGGAAATACCGTTGCTGCTAATCTATCGGTTTCTGTAGTTGATTGGGAATTGGTAGGAGAGGATTTGATGAATGCAGGTAATTTGCGAAGTGGCGAAACCGTTAATGCACAAGTGACCAGTATTATTAGTGATAAATTATATTTAAAAGGCATCGCTAAACAAGATAATGGTATTGCACACACCACTAAAGTGTTAGGTGCTTATTCGCGAACGGAGGATAAAGTACTTTATACGCGTACGAACGACAACGGCGAATTCTATATCGCTATTCCTGAATTTTATGGCGATAGAGGCTTTCAAATTCTTGGACAGCAGGAAGACTATGAGCAAATCCGAATCAATGAAAAAAAGCAATTAGCGATCAATCGGTTGCAGTCACTCCCAACTAGTTCTCAAATTGCTACCTATTTGGATTTAAGTCGCCAGCGCAAAAAAATATTCCAAAGATATAGCTCAGTAGAAAGTAATTTAGTAACAGAAAAATATTCCACCACTAGAAAGACGATTAAACCTGATGTCTCTTTTGTCATCAAAGAATACGAAGATTTTGAATTTATGTCTATTTTCTTCAAAGAAAATTTAACCCCTCTGCGGTTTGACTTGATAGATAGCACCTATATCGCTAAAATGTATAATCCTAAAAATCAATCTTCTTCTAATAAATTCTTCAAAGGAAAACCTTTTATCATTGTCGATGATATAGTGACTAGAAATGGGGACTTCTTGGCAAGAATGCGGATGACCGATGTAGAAAAAGTAGAATTATTCTATGATTTAAAAAAGATAAACAAGCAGTATAAGTTATTTGGATCTAATGGAGTAACCAAAATTACCACTTATGATAAAATCGAAAGCCTGCCCGTTTTTGAAGCCAATAATGTGATTACCGTCAACGGCATCCAAAAAGAAGCAACTTTCCCTATGTTCGACCCTGCTCAAATCAATAATAATCGCTTCCAACCCTTCTTTAGACCCCAAGTGTATTGGAATGCAGATTTGACTACCAAAAAAGATGGTAAAGCTAGTTTCGATTATTTCCAAACAGATGATCGTAGTACTTTCCAAATTCGGGTTGTGGCACAAAGTGAGGATGGTGCGATTGGCTATACAACTATTAATTATACGGTGAAGTAAAGAAGACCTCTCGAATTTACCACCAATAAAAAAGCCCTTGGAATGTTGATGCATTTCAAGGGCTTTTTTTATAGTGGCAGACTGCCTAAGAATGAGCAGATTTGCTAAATTTTCAAAATTTAGTAAATCTAAACTCTTGGTTTCCTTTAAGAAAAAACTTACTAGCTATAGAAAGAATTTTTGCCTAATCCAGATATGCCAAATCTCAAAGATTTAAGGTATGGAACGGTTCAAAAATAACTTTACATTTTAAAATTGCAACTTATTGATTGTC
>CAZXYA010000524.1:0-6621 GCA_964644655.1 uncultured Saprospiraceae bacterium
GACTACATTTTTCCATTTCTACTTGAAACTTCTCTTAGCCTGACGGCTATGGTCTCCTGACTTGAAATTACTATCGGCTTGTCTCTTGACAAGCACTTATTGAGAACTTACATTTTAATTGATTTCCTTATCTGTTTTTAATAAGACAAAATAAAGATTTTAACGCTATCTTAACGGCTAAGAAAAAGACTTATCGTAATTTTGAGTTGTTTTAAAAGGAAAACCACTCAATCATACTTAACCAAACATTTAGCAACTTGATTAGAGAAACAGTCAATTATCTCAACCAAACAAAAAGTTATTTAGAAAATATTACGCCTGCTGCCTATCAACAGCCAATTGCACAAATGTCAAATGGTACGATAGGGAAGCACACAAGGCATTTTCTTGAATGTTATCAATGTCTACTAGGCCAAGCATCTACGGGAGAAATTTGCTATGATAAAAGAGAACGAAACACCTTAATAGAAGAAAACCCACAAGTAGCTTTAGAAGTATTAGCAGATATTATTGAAAAAATAAAGCAAGTGGATTTATCTCAAGAACTTACTTTAAAAACTTCCCTGCCTACAGAAATTCCCATTAATACTAATTTTAATCGGGAACTATTACACAACTACGAACATACAACCCATCACTTAGCCTTGATTCGAGTTGGCTTGACCCTATTGGATGCAGCGGAAGCAATTCCTGAAAATTTTGGCTTGGCGAATGCAACCATCCAACATCGAATGAGGAAACAGTAAAAATGTTTTGATTAGACTAATCAAAATCTAAGACAATAATTAAAAACATCGCATCTTTGTAGTTTTAAATAGTCTTGTTGAGAAAGAGTTATTTTATATAATAATTAACTTTTTTGAATAAGCTGAATACCGTGTTAATTAAATTTATTTAAATTTCACCTCGCCCACTTCACGGGCTCGGTGGGGATTTTAGGGAGAGAACAATTCTTGGTTTTCCAATGGAAAACCAAGAATTGTTCTCCCCATACACCCCTTTTGCGAGTTCCGAGAATCGGGACGAGCAAAATATTAGAAAACTTTTTTAACAAGGTAATGAATGATGCTAATTTTAATTAATGGAAAAATCAAAGCAGCCAAACTTACCTTTTTGGCAATCTACTTTTTTTGTAAAATTGATGCATTGGGAATATTGGCCTAGTTTTGTGGTTTATGCCCCTACTGCCTTTTTTTATTTATATTTTGCCCTTCGCTCTCGTCGATTGTTCTATTTTACCCCAGTCAATCCTGTCATTGAAACAGGTGGCGTTTTTGGGGAATCAAAAATCAATATCTTAAATCGCATTCCTAAAGAAGTATTACCCAAAACTGTTTTTATTGACAAAAAAGACCAAACGGTCAATTACATCCTAACAGCAGGAAAAAAAGCAGGCATTCATTTTCCCTTTATTGCCAAACCTGATGTTGGAGAAAGGGGTTTTTTGGTAGAAATCATCAAAGACGAAGCTGCCTTAGTGGACTATTTAAAAAATATCAATGCTCCATTCATCATTCAAGAGTTAATTACTTCCCCAATAGAATTAAGTGTGTTGCACCATAGAATGCCCGATGCGAATAAAGGAAAAATTACTTCTATTTGTATCAAAAGGACTTTGTTTGTAGTAGGAGATGGAAAATCTACCATTGCCCAATTGATGCAAAAAAAGTCAAGGGCTAGGTTGCAGCTTGCCCGTTTCCAAGAAAATTATCCCGCTATTTTAGCACAAATTCCAGTCAAAGGAGAAGAAGTTGAATTAGAACCCATTGGCAATCACAGTCGAGGCACCACTTTTTTAAATGGCAATCATTTACACAGCGAAAAATTGGAACGAGTATTTGATAAAATAGCCTTTCAAATGGATGGTATTTATTATGGCCGCTTTGACTTAAAATGTGAAAGTATCGAATTATTAGAAGAAGGAAAAGGCATTAGCATTCTAGAATTTAATGGCGTGGCAGGCGAACCTGCCCATATTTATGACCCCGAATTTCCTGTTTGGAAAGCTTATCGAGATATTTATCGGCATTTTAAAATCATCTATCAGATTGGTCGAGTACAGCATCAAAAAGGTATTGCAGCAATGAATTTGAAAGAAATGCGGGCGAGTTATCGACGCTACAATGATTATTTAGAGGCAGCGAAAATTTAGTCGTTTTCAGTATTCAGTTGTCGGTTTGACGAATAAACCAACAACCGACAACTGCCAACCGACAACATTCAAAAACATCAACCATGAATATAGCCCTATACTTCATCATTTCCTTCATTATCAGCGCCATAGGTTCCTTACCCACAGGGCTTATCACGCTGACCATCATGCAAAGAACCTTAGAAGCAGGCAAAAAAGCAGGCTATATGCTGTCTTTTGGAGCAACGGTAATGGAATTTGTTTATACCTATATTGCCTTATATGGCTTAATTTTTTTCCAAGAAAGTGTAGCGACCAATTATTATATGCAGGTCTTTGCAACGGTCGTCTTTTTTGCCTTCGGTTTTTATAATTTTTTCAAAGAAAGCAAACCTCCAACTGCCCCAGCAGATAAGTATGATTACTTCGATTTTGGCAGAGGCTTTATTGTAGCGACCATGAATGTTTTGATTATTCCTTTTTGGTTATTTATCGCTTTATGGCTAGCCAATTATGATATGACTTTTGACAACCAAACCAATATTATTGTCTTTTCTACTGGTTCAGCATTAGGGGCCTTGGCTGTCTTTATTGGCTATGCAGAATTAGGGCATTATATCTTAGCTCGAATTGGAAAAATCGTAAAATATACGAATAAGATTGTGGGGGTTATTTTTATTCTTTTGGGGATTTATCAGTTGACGCAATTGTTTTCCTAAAATAATCATTCAAAATAAACCCGTTCTATTCGTTTTATAAAAGCAAATGCTGCCAGTCGATTCAACTTCATTCGGGCATCTTCTTGGTGTGTATTCCCTACGCATAACCATTCTGCTTTGCTACAAGCAATTCTACCTTTAGCTGTTTTATGGAGCTTTAAACTAGGATCAACTTGCCGAACTTGGAGGAGATAATGATCATCCGCAGGAATGCAAAATTCATAACTAAGGGCTACTTTTCCGTCAGGTGGTCCGATTAGTCCTTCGGTATCTATGGCATTGAGGTCAAAACCAATTTTAGGACTAGGATGAAAGATTTTTTTGTTGGTACAGTTGAGGTACAATAAAGAAAAAAACAATAGAAAGGTAGCAGTTCGTCTAAATGGAGCCATGATTTTTTATTAATCAAATTGGATAAATACTATTTTTATTTTGAGGAAGCCAATTATTTTACGAGGATTCTCTTAATATAGATACAAGTAGCTAAATATATACCTTGCGGAAAATCAGATTTATGAGGAACGATAGAGCGTCAGATTAAAAACTAATAAATATCCGTGTCCCTTCATTTATCCGTGGCAAAAATTTATACCACGGATAAATGAAGGGACACGGATGTTAGACGTGATTATTTAACAATAGTAATTTTTGTAATATCAATTTTTAATCTGACTATCTAGATTCTTAATGGAGAAGAGTTGATAAAATCAAAGACCTTCACCCTTAAATTCTTCTCTGCGAGCCGCCGAGCATAATATAAATAAACTTTTAAGTCATAGTAATAGCATGAACCTTATTTACTGCATAGATTTATTCGGCACACTAGTCTTTGCCATTAGCGGTGTATTAGTCGCCGTCGAAAAGAAATTTGACTTGGTTGGTGCGATTATTATTGGCATAGTCACCGCTGTTGGAGGCGGGACTTTGCGAGATGTGTTAATTGGTAAAACGCCCGTTGGTTGGATGAAAGACTTAAATTATCTCTACGTCATATTTGCTGCTTTACCCCTTTGTTTTTTCTTTCAAAAATCTATTCAAAAATTACGTAAGGGCATTTTTTTGTTTGATACGATTGGCATTGGCTTATTTACCATATTGGGTTTGCAGAAAACTTTAAGTGTTGGTTTATCCCCTATTATTGCGGTGATGATGGGCATTGTTTCCGCAGTTTTTGGAGGAGTGATTCGAGATGTATTAACCAATGAAATACCGCTTATTTTTCGGAAAGAAATTTATGCAAGTGCTTGTTTAGTCGGTGCTTTGGTATTTTTGGGGTTAGAATATGTCTTCCCAAAGTTAATCTATAATGTACCTATTTCCATTTTAGTAGTCATTATTATTCGTTATTTGGCCGTTCGAAGGAATTGGGCATTGCCTTTTGAACCGACTACTTGAACAAACAGGGGGCATCTCGAATTTTGTAACCATATTTTTTCGGAGGAGCAAACAGAAAGCAGCCCGAAAAAATATTTAAAAGGGGACTCAGGGGCAGGGCTGTACAGTTCTTAAAATTTATAATATTTTAATCTAAAATTAAAAATGATAAATCTAAAATTTAAAAGTAAACCAAGGTGAAAACTCAACTTAGTGTATGTTTTGCAGCCCTACTTTTAGATTTTGACTTTTAAATTTTACATTTTAAATTAAAAAAAATAGAACTGTACAGCCCTGAAACCCCTTTTTACAAATTAGATGGCTCGATGCCATCTAATTTGTTATTCAATGACGTAAGCACCTTACTTATGGAGTGACTGATATTTGGTCAAGCAGTAGCAAAACACAACTAATCAATCCTTGATTGTCGGCCGACCAAAAACAAGCCCATATTCAAGATCAACAAACCAAAAATCAATAAACCCCATTGACTCATCGTCGGAACTGGATCTGGAATAATAGCCGTAACTTTAGCAGCAGCACTATAAACATTAATAGCATTATCATTATCCCCTACAATATAGACGCAAGAACAATCGCTAGTTAATGCCATTCCTTCAGGATCATTTATACTACCTGATCCTGAACCATCTAGTATCTCCTGCAAAAAGGTAAGTTGTCCGTTTGTAGGATTTCGTTCGAATACAGTAATCGTACCATTACTTTCTTCGCTGCCTACAATTACTCGGTCAGGAGTTACTAGTAATTTCTTACTATCGCTTAGATTATTTGCCCCATTAGTTCCATCTTGAATGACCTCTACTAAGGTCAATTGACCAGTTGTACTATTTCTACTAAAGACAGTAACCGCAGCATCATTATCACTAGCGACATAAACAAATTTTCCATCAGGGCTTAACTTTATACCATAAGCCCCCTCCAAACTAGTAATCCCACCAACACCATCCACAATATCTTCAACAAAAGTAAGTACTCCAGTTGTACTATTTCTACTAAAGACAGTAATAGCATTATCATTATTGCTGGCAACATAGACATGTTGTCCGTCTGGGCTTAACATAACTAACTTTGGGGAATCCAAATTATTTGCCCCACTCGTCCCATCTGCTATATCTTGGACGAAGGTTAGCATTCCACTTGTACTATTAATACTAAAAGTAGAAACGGCATCGTCATCTCTAGAGGTCACATATAAATGTTTGCCATCTGGGCTTACCATTAAAAATTCAGCTCCCTCCAAATTATTAACTCCACCAACTCCACCAACTCCATCTTCAACATCTTGGACAAAGGTGAGCGTCCCATCAACACTATTTCTACTAAAAACCGTAACTGCATCATCACTTCTTCCTGTCACAAAAACAAATTTTCCATCGGGGCTTACGGTTACCCTAGATGTGCCATTTAAGTTATTCGCTCCTCCTGTTCCATCAGTAATTGCGGCTATGAAAGTAAGCTGGCAAGAACTTTGGTTAACGTTAAATGCCAATATAGCATCATCGTCTTCGGAGGCAACATATAAATGTTTATCATCAGGGCTAACAAATAATCCTTCAGGATCATTTATATTAGTTGCTCCAGCTACTCCATTGGTAATTGTTTCTACAAAGGTTAATTGACCGTAGGTAAAAGTTACACAAAGAGCTAATAAGCCAGTAAAAATACATCGTTTGGGAAGTCTCGAAATCATGCTTAAATAATTAAAAGAAGATAAAAGAAAAAATTTCACAATTAATCAATCCACTAGGAAAAAGAGATTGTTCAATTATTATAATTAACTGATGTTGCGCAAAGTATAATTACTCAGCACCAAAGGTGCGATATATAACAACATTGGGTGTAAATCCAATGCTTCTAGATAGTACCGCATAAAAGCGCCAAAGGTGCGACATAAATAGCGCAATGTTTTTTATGTCGCTCTTTCAGAGCTTTGACTTCTATAGGATCCATTAGCATTGGGCTATCACCCAATGTTGTTATATTTCGCACCTTTGGTGCTTGTGTGTAACATGAGTAATTAATATTTTCTGTGCTAAAATTCAGTAGGACTAGGTGTTGTTTATTACTAAAGCTAAATGGTAGGAATAGGTTATATAGTGTGCAAGTTAGCCTATATCTTTTACCAATCAAAAATTGTGCAAATCTGTATCAAGGAGCTTATTATTTTAAATATTTTTATTTTTAATATTTAAAAATATGATTAGTAAACCACCACCCCCAAAGGAGGTGGCTTTAAATGCCGCCCCTAAAAGGGGCAAGCCAAAGGCATCCACAAGGCTAACCCCCACCAAACGCTCAAAACTTAACAGAAAAACGTCTTGAGTAACTGGCAAAGCCAAAAGGACATGACCACCACCAAAGGTGGTGGATTTATAA